>DXCX01000002.1 GCA_019115785.1 Candidatus Intestinimonas merdavium
GGCGGTGGTCAAGCCGGTGCTTGAGGTGGATCTGACGGCCCTATCGGCTTCCAGCGTCCGTATGGGGGTAGAATCGGTCCCTGCAGCGGAGGAGGCGGGACTGGACCTAATGAAAAGCATCATAGGAGAGGAGACAGGCGCATATATTCTGGACAAGGCGGCGGAACTGGGGATTCCCTGCCAAGAGGTTCGTGTCACTTGCGCCGTGGAGGAAAATGGGGTGCCCTATCCGGAGTCGGTGGTATTGGTGGGTCCCATGAGCTGGGAGGAGAGGGAAATGCTGTCCAGGCGGATCGAGGCAGATCTGGCCATTCCGGCGGAGCGGCAGACCTATGAAAGCGGAGGCGAGGAAGGATGATGGGGGCGGAACGGGCCGCTGAGACGGTCAAAAAACTGGCAAAAAGCCTGGAAAAGTATAAATTTATCCTGTTGGTTCTGCTGGCGGGGCTGTTGCTTTTACTGCTGCCGACGTCGGCAGATGGGGGGGTGGAGCGTGCCGGCGAGGAGTCGTGGGAGGCTGTGGAATATACCTTTTCCCTCTCTGAACTGGAGGAGAAGTTGGAGAAGACTCTCTCCAAGATCGAGGGGGCGGGAGAGGTGACGGTAGCCCTTACACTTCGCTCTGGGACGAGGCAGGTCCTGGCTCAGGATATGACGGTATCGGACCGGAACGGAGACAGCTCCGAAGAGCGGACCACTGTAGTGATCTCCAGCGGCTCCGGGCGGGAGGAGGCGGTATCGCTGCAGGAGCTGGCCCCTCAGTTTCAGGGGGCTGTGGTGGTATGTCCCGGCGGAGATGACCCTGCGGTACAGCTGCGCCTGGCGGAGGCGGTATCCGATCTCACCGGGCTGGGTGCCGACAAGATCTCGATCTGTAAAGGTAAGTAAGGAGGAGACATCAGGATGAAACTTTGGAAGCGGAACGCAGTGGTGGCCGCCATCATACTCTTTGTGTGTGCGGCGGTCTATCTCAACTGGTCTTACAGTCAGGAGGGCATGGAAACCGCTACCGACATGGGGAAGGTGCTGGGTGAGGCGGCCCTGGTGGGTGGCCAGGCGGAGGACCCTCTGCTCTCAGAGACGGCGCCGGTGACCACCGTGGCAGGGGGTGAGGAGGCGTCCGTGTCGGGGGAGAGTTCCGGAAGCTACTTTGACAGCGCCCGCCTGAACCGGCAGCAGGCCAGAGACAGCGCTCTGTCTCTCCTTCAGGAGGCGGCAGCCGATGAGAAGGCTGACCAGGCGTCCATTGATCAGGCCAATGAGGCGATACAATCCATGGCGGCCTTTACTTTGGCCGAGGCCAACATCGAGAACCTGGTTACAGCCAAGGGATACACAGATTGCGTGGCCTTCCTCAGTGAGGACAGCATCAGTGTGGTGGTCTCCAATAATGCCCAGCCCCTCTCCCAGACAGACACCGCAAAGATCAGCGAGATCGTGATGGAGGAGACCGGACTGGCAGCCAGTCAGATCAAGATCATTGAGGCAAACTAAAGCGTTTGGGCGGATGCGCAGGCATCCGCCCTTTTCTAAAAATCGGATTGTAAATCTGGGACTGTTGTGGTAAAATACACTCAAACCAGAAAAGGAGCGTGACCACTGTGGGAGAAGGTAGGGAATATGTTTCCCGGTCCGACGAGCTGGGAAATATCCATATATCGGAAGAAGTCCTGGCGGTGATCGCAGCCGCCGCAGTGCTGGAGGTAGAGGGGATCGGTGGTCTGGCCGCCAACCTGGGCACCGATCTGGCCGAGCTTTTGGGCAAGAAAAACCTGAGCCGCGGCATCCACATCCAGGTGGAGGATGAGAATGTTACGGTGGATCTGAGCATACTGGTGAAGTATGGCTACACCATCCCTGACGTGGCCCGGGCGGTGCAGGAGGCGGTTGCCGGCAGCATCGAAGCTACAAGCGGCCTGACGGTCGCCGCTGTCAACGTGAACGTGGGCGGCGTGGTCTTTGAGAAAGAGCCGAAAAAGGCTCCGTAAATTGTATCGCCCTCAAAGAGCATTGAGCCATCATCCGGTATGCGCTCAATGCTCTTTTTGCCGTTTCAGACCGGAAATTAGGGGTTTATTTTCCGTAGAAAACTGTATATAATGAATATACATCATCAGAAAGAGAATTTTGGGAGGAACCGACCATGATCAGGAGCAACGCCCGGGAGATTGCAGTCCATCTGGCCTTTGCGCTGGGCTTTTCCAACGAGAGCGCAGACGAGCTGCTCAAAGAGTCTCTGACCCGTGAGAACTTCCAGCAGCTCGGTGAGGAGGATCCTCTCTATCAGGAGTTTCCCAACGAGAAGCAGCGCCAGTACATCCAGTCCCTTGTCAAGGGGGTATATGAGCACGGCGCCGAATTGGATGGCTATATCTCCAAGTATGCCATCGGCTGGTCCTTTTCCCGGATCTCCCGCATGGCGGCGGCAGTGATGCGGGTGGCGATGTACGAGATCCTCTACATGCCCGATATTCCGCCGGCGGCCGCCATCAATGAGGCCGTGGAGCTCTCCAAGCACTACGAAACCCAGGAGACGGCCTCCTTCATCAACGGCATCCTGGGCGCCTTTGTCCGGGGAGAGCTGCCTCCTGAGCGGGCTTCGGCCCCGGTTCAGACCAGGCTGGAGGACGAGCCGTGACCGGAAAACGCTGCCTGGGTCTGGATACCAGCAACTACACCACCTCCACCGCCCTCTTTGACGGCGCGGACGGCTACCAACTGGGCCGTCTGCTGGATGTGGAGGCTGGGAGTCTGGGACTGCGTCAGAGCGACGCCCTCTTCCAGCATGTAAAGCGTCTGCCTGAGCTCTTCGACCGTCTCCGCCGGGAGGGCAGGCTGGAGGACATCGCCGCTGTTGGAGCCAGTGTGAAGCCCAGATGGGTGGAGGGCTCTTATATGCCCTGCTTTCTGGCGGGGGAGACGGCTGGGCGTATCCTGGCCGACACCTTAGGCGTGCCCTTCTTCCCCTGTGCCCATCAGCAGGGGCATATCGCCGCCGTGGCCTGGGGTGCCGGCCGGCTGGAGATGCTGGACAAGCCGCTGCTGGCCTGGCACCTCTCCGGCGGGACAACCGAGCTTTTGTATGTAGAGCCGGATGGGACGGGGGTCCTGCCGCAAAAGATCGGCGGCACCAGCGACATCTCCGCCGGGCAGCTCATTGACCGGACCGGTGTGGCTCTGGGCCTGGACTTTCCGGCGGGGAGGGCGCTGGATACCCTGAGCCGGACCGGAAGACCAGACCGGGGATTTGCTGTAAAGATCAGCAACTTTACATTCTCCTTCTCTGGAATGGAAAATAAAGCGAAGGACATGGCGGCGGCAGGGGAGCCTGCGGCCGATGTGGCCAGGTTCATTGTGGCTACAGTGGCCAGGACCATCCGGCGGGTCACCGACCAGGCCCTAGAGCAATATCCCGGCCTGCCGGTGCTATGCTCCGGCGGTGTGGCCTCCAACAGTATCCTGCGGGAGGTCATGTCCGATGCTGTTTTCGCCCCGCCGGTCTGCTCCGCCGACAATGCGCTGGGGGTAGCAGTACTGACCCATCGGGCCCTTACTATGGGGGGGACAGTATGAGCGCACAACGGCAGATTTATACCGTCAGCCAGGTCAATGGCTACCTCAAGGAACTGCTGGACCGGGACGGATTCCTCAGCGGGGTTTTTGTTCGGGGAGAGATCTCCAACTATAAAACCTACCCGTCCGGGCACCACTATTTTTCTATGAAAGATGAGGGGGGCGCCATTCGATGCGTCATGTTCCGCCGGGAGGCCGCCCACCTGCGTTTTCGTCCGGAGAATGGCATGAAGGTGATCGCCTTTGGCCGGGTGGCGGTGTTCCCGCGGGATGGACAGTACCAGCTCTACTGCGCCGAGCTGTCCCCTGACGGGGTGGGCGACCTTCATGTGGCCTTTGAACAGTGCAAGGAAAAGCTTTTTCGGGAGGGACTTTTTGATCCCGGCCACAAAAAACCTCTGCCCCAATACCCTGAACGCATTGCCTTGGTGACCTCTCCGGTCGGGGCGGCGGTTCGGGATATGCTTCGGATCTTAAAGGCACGCTGGCCCATGGCCCGGGTCCTGCTCCTGCCAGTACGGGTCCAGGGGGTGGAGGCAGCCCGAGAGATCGCCGGAGCCATTCGCTATGCCAGTGCCCATCATTTGGCCGACGTGCTCATCACCGGTCGGGGCGGCGGCTCCATGGAGGACCTGTGGTGCTTCAACGATGAGCTGGTGGCGCGTGCCATCTACGACTGTGACATCCCGGTGATCTCCGCCGTGGGCCATGAGCCAGACGTGACCATCGCCGACTTTGTGGCCGATTTGCGGGCGGCGACTCCCTCTAACGCCGCTGAACTGGCCGTTCCTGACCGAAATGAGGTGGCAGCGGAGCTGGCCCACCGGGGAAAGCGGATGGAGACACTGCTGGAGGGCAGACTGGACCGAGGCCGTCGAGACCTGGCTCGGATGGAAGCATGTCGGGCGCTGCGAGACCCTATGGCCGGGCTCCAGGATCGGCGGATGCTGCTGGATTATCAAAGCCGGCGGCTGGCCCATGGGCTCACCGGGGCCATGGCGGGAAAGCGGGAGCGCTTTGCCCGGTTGGCCGCCACGCTGGATGCGCTGAGCCCACTAAAGGTGCTGGGCCGTGGCTATAGCCTGGCAAGAACGGAGGAGGGGGAGATCCTCTCCTCTGTGGACCAGGTTGATTCGGAAGAACGGTTTACCCTACGGCTCTCAGACGGCACGTTGGACTGCCGGGTAGAGGGAAAGAGGAGGCAGTAATGGCAGAAAAAAAGAAGACCTTTGAAGAGGCCATGGCCCGGCTGGACGAAATCGTAACCTGTCTGGAGCGGGGGGATGCGCCGCTGGAGGAGTCGCTGAAGCTCTTTGAGGAGGGTACCAAGCTCATGAAGCAGTGCTCGGCACTGCTGGACCGCGCGGAGCAGAAGGTACAGCAGTTGACCGCAGGTGCCGACGGGGCGCCGGTGGAGACGCCGTTTACAGAAGGGGAGTGAGTCCATGGATGAAAAGAGCCGCCTAAAGGAGATCCAAGGGGAGGTGGAGGCTGCCCTGCGGGCATGCTTCCGGGGCCGGGAACCCAGAGGGGATATCTATGACGCCATGGAGTACAGCCTTCTGGCTGGCGGAAAGCGGATTCGGCCGGTACTGACCTTGGAGACCTGCCGTATGTGCGGCGGCGATCCGGCTCTGGCTATGCCCTTTGCCTGTGCGGTGGAGATGGTCCACACCTATTCTCTCATTCATGATGACCTGCCTTGTATGGATGACGATGATCTGCGCCGCGGAAAACCAACCAATCACAAGATCTATGGAGAGGCCACCGCAGTGCTGGCGGGGGACGGCCTGCTGACTGCCGCCTTTGAGATGGCTCTGGCGGAAAACAGCCGGCTTTCGCCGCGGCGAGTGGTGGAGGCCGCTGCCTGTCTGGCCCGTGCGGCGGGTGCACAGGGCATGGTGGGGGGCCAGGTGCTGGATATGGCCGCCGAAGGGCGGGCGGTATCCCGCAGTGATGTGGAGCAGCTCCAAAAGCTGAAAACGGGGGCGCTCCTCAGTGCCGCTGCCGAGATGGGTTGTATCGTGGCCGGCGGGTCGGAGGAGGAGCGGACCGCGGTCCGCCGTTATGCGCAGAAATTGGGGATGGCCTTCCAGGTCCGGGATGATATGCTGGATGTGGAAGGAGATCAGGCCACGCTGGGAAAGCCGGTGGGCTCTGATCAGGCCAATGAAAAAACCACCTTTGTTACCCTCCTTGGAATCGACGGGTGCCGTTCGCTGGTGGAAAAGCTGACTGGGGAGGCGGTGGAGGCACTGTTTCCCTTCGGAAAGGAGAGGGCGGGGTTCCTCTGCTGGCTCGCCCGTGCGTTGGCTGGACGGGAGAACTGATACCATGGAATATGATCTGTTTGAGCGCCGTATGGGCATATGGATCTTGGTGTTATCAGTGGCGGCATGGGCTGCCGCGCAGCTCATTAAGCTGCTGCTGACCTACTGTAGGGAGCATCGGCTGGATCTGGACCGGGCTCTGGGGAGCGGCGGTATGCCCAGTTCCCACTCTGCATTTGTCTGTGCCTGCGCCAGTGCCACTGGGAGATTGTGCGGATGGTCTTCGGTGCTGTTTGCCATCACGGCAGTCATCGCCATCGTGGTGATGTACGACGCGGCCAACATCCGTCAGGCGGCTGGCGAGCATGCTAAGATACTCAATTACATGATGGACCAGTGGGCGGAGAAGGGCCAGATGCCGTTTGGGACAAGACTCAAGGAGCTGCTTGGCCACACGCCGGTCCAGGTGCTGGCCGGCGCGGTGCTGGGCACCGCCATTGGTCTGCTAGGCGCCTATTTCGTGGTATAAACACCGGCCTGTCCACCGGGAGGTATGGTTTACTTTGATAGAATTCGATGAGATTCCAGATCTAAAGACGATGACAGACAGCGAGGCAGAGGCCCTTTGTGCCCGTCTCCGCCCTTACATCGTGGATACGGTCTCCCGAACTGGAGGCCATTTGGCGTCCAATTTGGGTGTGGTGGAGCTCACCGTCGCACTCCACCGGGTGTTTGATACAGGGCGGGACAGACTGGTCTTCGATGTGGGTCATCAGTGCTACATCCATAAGATCCTGACTGGGCGGGGGAGCGCCATGGATACATTGCGCTCTTTTGAGGGCATTTCCGGTTTTCCAAAACCCAGGGAGAGCGTCCATGACGCTTTCATTGCCGGGCATGCGTCCAACTCGGTGTCGGTGGCTCTGGGCATGGCCCGGGCCAGGACAACATTAGGGGAGGACTACCATGTCATCGCCCTCATTGGTGATGGGGCGCTTACCGGAGGTTTGGCCTATGAGGGACTTTCTGACGCCGGTCTGAGCCGGGAGCCGCTACTGGTTATTCTCAATGATAATGGCATGTCCATCACAAAAAATGTGGGAGGCGTGGCTCAGCACCTGGCCCATCAGCGCCTCAAGCCCCAGTACCTGCGATTCAAAAAGGGGTATCGAAAGTTGATGTCGATACTGCCGGGGGGAAAGGCCTTTTACCAGGTGACCCATAAGGTTAAGACGGCCATAAAGGAGACACTGCTCCCATGCAGTATGTTCGAGGACATGGGATTTACCTATCTTGGCCCGGTGGATGGACATGATGTCCGCGGCCTGACCCGCCTCCTCCGGTATGCCAAGGAGACAGACGGCCCTGTTCTGCTCCACATCAGGACTGTAAAGGGGAAAGGCTATTCGCCTGCGGAAGAGAATCCGGACGCCTATCACGGGGTCTCCAAATTCTGTGTGCAGACGGGGGAGCCCCTACAGCCCTCCAAGCCGTCCTTTTCCGGGGCCTTTGGAGCGGAGCTCTGTAAGCTGGCCGAGGAGGACCATCGGGTTTGCGCCATTACGGCAGCCATGCGGGATGGTACCGGACTCAAGCAATTTGAGTCCCAATTTCCTGAGCGCTTTTTTGATGTCGGCATCTCTGAGGGCCATGCCGTAGCCATGGCAGCGGGAATGGCAAAGCAGGGGTGTGTTCCTGTTTTCGCAGTCTACTCCTCTTTTCTTCAGCGTGGTTATGATATGCTCCTCCATGATGTGGCCATTCTGGGGCTCCATGTGGCATTTGGCGTAGACCGGGCCGGCCTGGTGGGGGAGGACGGTGAGACCCACCACGGCCTTTTTGATGTGGCCTATCTCTCTACAGTGCCGGGGATGACCCTGTATGCTCCGTCCAGCTTCGCCGAGGTGCGTACCATGCTTCGACATGCGCTGCTGGAAGTAAGCGGCCCTGTGGCTCTGCGCTATCCGAGGGGAGGCGAAGAGGGCTACTACGGTGATGCTGGAACGGTTCCGACCTTGGTAGCCAAGGATGGACAAGGGATTACGCTTGTCACATATGGGACCACCTACGCCGACATCCTGTCAGTGGCGGAGCGTCTGGAACAGGTTGGGTGCCACCCGGAGATCATCAAACTCAACCGGCTGTGTCCTCTGGACGCCGAGCCAGTCTGCCGTTCGGTGGAGAAGACCGGCAGGCTGTTGGTGGCTGAGGAGGTTGTCGCCATGGGCTCCGTGGGAGAGCGGCTGTGTGCCGCCCTGGCGGAGGCCGGCGTTCCCACTAAGGCGGTGCGCCTGTGCAGTGCGGGCAGGGATTTTGTGCCCCAGGGTGCGGTTGGTCAGCTCAGACGTCTGTGTGGACTGGACAGGGAGTCGCTCTACAAGGCAGCGATGGAGGTATGGAAGCATGGGTAAGAAGCGCTTGGATGTCCTTTTGCATGAACGTGGACTTTCGGAGAGCCGTCAACGGGCCCAAGCCGATATTATGGGTGGCTGGGTCTATGTGGATGGACAGCAGGTGCTCAAGGCCGGAACGGCGGTGCCAGAGGAGGCCTCCATCGAGGTGCGGGGGCAGGCTATCCCCTATGTGAGCCGCGGCGGACTGAAACTGGCCAAGGCCATGGAGGTCTTTGGCCTGGACCTCACCGGCATGATCTGTGCTGATATAGGCGCCTCTACCGGCGGATTTTCTGACTGCATGCTTCAGCATGGCGCTTCAAAAGTGTACGCAGTGGATACGGGCTATGGAAAGTTGGCCTGGAAGCTGCGGACCGATGAGAGGGTAGTCCCGCTGGAACGGACCAATGCCAGGTATCTCACGCATGAACAGATTCCGGAGGAACTGGATCTGGCCAGTGTGGATGTCTCTTTTATCTCTCTGCGGCTCATTCTTCCCGCTCTGAGAGGTGTTTTAGGGCCGGATGGTCAGGTCGTTTGCCTGGTAAAGCCACAGTTCGAGGCGGGAAGGGATAAAGTCGGGAAGAAGGGAGTGGTCCGAGACCCGAAGGTCCACCTGGAGGTGCTGGAGCACTTTCTCGTCCATGCCGATGAGGCAGATTTTTCTGTAAAGGATATAATCTTTTCACCAATTCGGGGACCCGAAGGAAATATCGAATACCTGGGGCATTTGACGGTGGGCAGGGGGCCATCCTATAGCGGGGATCTGGCCGCCCTGGTGGAAGAGTCCCACACTGAGCTGGAGGGGGTGCGTCATCCATGAAGGTGGTGCTCAGCCCCAACCCCTATCGGGACAGGGGACTGAAGGCGGCGCTGCGCGCCCGGGATATTCTGCGTACCGCGGGGGCGGAGACCGCGCTGTGTCTCCCTTTTGCCCTGGAGCAGGGGAGCCATGTGGACCTCCCAAGAGGACAGGATTACCGGAACATGCAGGAGGAGCTCAAAAATGCGGATCTCCTTCTCTGCTTTGGCGGTGATGGCACCATCCTGCACGCGGCCAAGGATGCAAACGCCCACAATATTCCTATATTGGGGGTCAATCTGGGCAGTGTCGGCTTTATGGCAGAGCTGGAACAGGGGGAGCTGGAGATGCTTGCCCGTCTGCCGGAGCGGAAATACTCCATTGAGCACCGGATGATGTTGGATGTGACGGTGCGCCGGGGGCGGGAGGTCATTTCCCGGGATGTGGCGCTCAACGATGCCGTGATTACCAAAGGCGCGGTGGCCCGGGTCATCGACCTCACCATTCGGGGAGACGGGGTCCCCATTTACTCTTTCTCAGGAGATGGAGTCATCCTGGCCACGCCTACCGGCTCCACCGCCTACTCCATGTCGGCGGGTGGGCCCATTGTGGAGCCCACAGCGGAAAATATTCTGGTCACACCCATCTGTGCCCACTCCCTCCAGGCCAAGCCCCTGGTCATGGGACGGGAACGGGTGGTATCCGTTCGTATGGGAAAACTGTCAAGGAAAACGGCTTACCTATCTGTAGATGGCGGGAGAGCCTTCAAGCTCTGCGGAGGTGACACGGTGGACGTGCGCCGGTCTCGCAGTGTGACCCGTCTGGTTCGGCTCACCGACCACAGCTTCTATGAGATCATTGATCAAAAATTAGGAAAGGCGTGATGGGGAATGAAATCCAAGCGACAGGCGGAGATCTTGCGGATCATTGAGGATGTGGACGTGGAGACCCAGGACCAGCTGCTCTCCGAGCTCAAAGCAAGGGGGGTCACCTCCACACAGGCTACCATTTCCCGGGACATCAAGGAGCTCCATCTCATTAAGGAGCTTACCGGCTATGGGACCTATAAATACGCCGTGTCCGGCCGTAAAACCAGTATGAATATTGCTGGCCGCCTGAGGACTATCTTCAAGGAGGGTGTCACCTCCTTTGACCGGGCCCAGAACATCGTGGTTCTGAAGACCATGCCTGGCCTTGCCTCGGCGGCCTGTGCCGCTATCGATGGGATGGAGATCGGGGATCTGGTGGGCAGTCTGGCGGGAGACGATACCGCGATCCTCATCATGCGTGACAGTGAGAAGGCGGAGGCCTTCTGCGATGAGATCCACAAGATGCTCCAGTAAAGCGGGGAGGTGGAGAGGATGCTCTCGCTGCTTCATATTGAGAATATTGCGGTGATCCAGGCGGCGGACATCCGATTCGACCAGGGCTTCAATGCCCTCACTGGTGAGACTGGCGCGGGCAAATCTATTGTGGTGGACGCCATTGGGGCGGTGATCGGGGAGCGTACCTCCCGGGATCTAATCCGCACCGGAGCAAAGGGCGCGATGGTGAGCGCACAGTTCACCCAGCTGCCGGCACTCCCGTGGTTTGCAGAGAACGGGATAGGTCCGGATGAGAATGGGGAGGTGCTCATCCAGCGGGAGATCCTGGCAGACGGTCGGAACGTGTGCCGGCTCAATGGGCGTCCCATGTCGGTGTCTCAGCTCCGGGTACTGGGCAGGCAGCTGCTGAACATCCACGGACAGCATGACGGTCAGCAGCTGCTGGACCCCGCCTGTCACCTGGATTACCTGGACCGGTTTGGCGAGCTGGAGACGACCAGGGCGGCTTTTCGGTCGGCCTATGACGCCATGGCTGCCCTGCGGAGGGAGATGTCAGCCCTGCGGATGGACGAGGCAGAAAAGGCCAGGCGCATCGACAGCCTGACCTTCCAAATCGGCGAGCTGGAGCGGGCCGACCTGAAGCCGGGGGAAGAGGAGGAGCTCACCCAGCGTCGGGCGGTGCTGCGGAACGCGGGAAAGCTCATCGACGCGGTGGAGGGGGCCCACATGGCTCTGTCCGGGGACGAGGAAAGCGAGGGAGCTGTGGCTCTGATCATGTCGGCGGAGCAGTCCCTTGCTGGCGCTAAGGGAGTCAGCGATCAGATTGCCGAGCTGGCCCAACGGCTCACAGAGCTGCGCTGCGCCGCCGATGATGTCTCGGAGTTGGTGCGGGATCTTCGGGACAGCCTGGATTTTGAACCGGGAGAGCTGGATGAGCTGGAGAGCCGTCTGGATGTGATTTACCGGCTGCGGAAAAAATACGGAGCCACAGTGGAGGACATGCTGGACTATCTGTCCAAATGCCGGGCGGAGCTGGAGCAGATCCAGGACTCCAGCGATACCCTGGCCAGGCTGGAGAAAAAGTTGTCTGCCGCCTTGGAAAAGGCACGGGCGGAGGGGGCTAAGCTCACCGCTGCCCGGCGAAAGGCCGCGGTGGCACTGGAAAAACTCATTCAGGAGGAGCTGCGCCAGCTGGATATGCCCAAGGTGCGCTTTCAAGTGGATTTTGCCCCTAAGGGCGGGGAGATCGCCATGGATGAGACGGGGATGGATGAGGTACAGTTTCTCATGTCGGCCAACGTGGGGGAGGACTTGAAGCCCATCCACAAGATCGCCTCCGGCGGAGAGATCTCCCGTATTATGTTGGCGCTGAAAAATGTATTGGCGGAAAATGATGATGTGAGCACACTGGTTTTTGATGAGGTGGATACCGGCGTCAGTGGCCGGGCGGCCCAGAAGGTGGCGGAGAAAATGGCGGAGGTAGCCCGGCGGAAGCAGGTCCTCTGCGTCACCCATCTCCCCCAGATCGCCGCCATGGCGGATACCCACTTCTCGGTCGAGAAGGGGGAGCGGGATGGGAGGACCTATACGGCGGTGGAGCGGCTGGAGGCCAGTCGGCGCCGGGAGGAGCTGGCCCGCCTCACCGGGGGTGCCCAGATCACACCCGCGATCCTGGCGGGAGCCGGTGAGCTCCTGGAGGCAGCCGAGCGCTATAAACGGGGGTTGGCATGAGACAGAAAGACGGACCGGAGGAGGTGCGGGCCTCCTTTTCCCTCAGCCGGGCGGAGTACATCCGGGCGGTGCGCTACTACTTGCGTAAAAGCCATTTGGTGAGTTGGGTACAGATCGTGGTCATCCTTCTTGCGCTGGCGGCTTCGATTGTTATGAGCGTCCTGATGGAGAGGATGAGCTTTCTCTGCACGCTTCTAGTGGTCCTCGCCGTCATGGTGGCGGGCTATGGTATATGGCTGTACTTTTTTCAGCCGGGGCGGCTCTACGACAAAAATCCGGAACTGGGCAGACCAGTGTCCTTCCTCTTTAACCGGGAGGATATGGCCCGACAGGACGAGAAGACAGCGGTTCTATTGGACTGGGACCTCAAAAAACTCTGGCGGGGGAAGGAGTTCTACTATCTGTTTCGGGGAGATGAGGGTTATCTCCTGCTGCCCAAATCGGCCTTCCGGAGCGAAGAGGAATGTCTCCATTTCGAGTACTTGGCTCAGGCTGCCTGTCCGAAGGCAAAAATGAAACATTTTGATTGACAATTCATATGGGCTATGCTAAAATGCCCGTTGTATACAACGCGAAGATGAGGAAGAGTAGTCCCCGGCGTCCCTGTACAGAGAACCCCCGGTCTGGTGGAAGGGGGAGAGGGTCCGGAGATGAATACCCCTCGGAGCGGCCGCCTGAACCGCAAGCAGTAGGGTGTGTCGGGAGCGCCCGTTACAGCGCGGCCGTGTGGTGGCACGGCGTGAGGCCCTTTTCCCGTGAGGGAAGGGTGAACCAGAGGTGGTACCGCGTATTGACGCCCTCTGTCCGAAAGGACAGGGGGCGTTTTTTTCGGCTGAAAGAGGGGGAGAGATCAATGAGTAAATCGTTACGGTGTCCCCATTGTGGCACAGAAATGCTGTTTGTGGGTAAAAAAGACTTTCAACTGGGCGATATGCGCACATTTGACATGGTAAGAGGCTTTCCGGACGGCCCCTTTCCCATGGAGGTCTATGGCTGCCCTAGTTGCCGGAAGCTGGAGTTTTTTTCCGCTGAACCCATCTGTGATGATCTGGAGTGTCCCGTATGCCATGCGAAATATCCCAGGACCGCAGAGCGCTGTCCCAAATGCTTTACCAAGTGGGAAAAGTAGGGAGGAGAAACGGCATGGAGCACAGGAGATTTGGTCAAAGAGAGCCAGGCGCAGTCTACCGGGACCGGGTGGGCGCCTACGCTGTGATCCTGGATAAGGCAGGAAATGTGGCCTTGGTAGAGGCGCCGGCTGCCGGCGGCCCGGAGCGTGGGCTTTTTCTCCCGGGCGGCGGCATTGAGCCAGGCGAGACTTTGGAGGAATGTCTTCGACGGGAGTGCCTGGAGGAGCTGGGCCGGGAAATTGAGCTGAAGGGTCCCCTCTGTACCGGTGAGGAATATTTGTTTGCCCCCAGCGACCGGCGGCATCTCCATGTGACCGGCTACTGCTATCGGGTGTCCCTGGGCGCCCGGGTACAGGAGCCGATCGAGCAGGATCATGTGCTCAAATGGGTGCCTGCTGAGCAGGGTGCCGCAGATATGTTTTTAAATTATCAGTCCTGGGCCGTGAGGCTGGCTTGGGAGGAAAGGATGCAAGAAAAATGACCTGTTATGAAGAACTGAAGGCCCGTGGGCTGATCGCACAGGTGACCAACGAGGAGGAAATCTCCAAAATGGTCAATGAGGGGAAGGCGGTATTTTATATCGGCTTTGACCCCACCGCCGACTCCCTCCACGTAGGTCACTTCATGGCTTTGTGCCTGATGAAGCGTCTCCAGATGGCCGGCAACCGCCCCATTGCCCTCATCGGAGGCGGCACCGGTATGGTGGGTGACCCCTCCGGCCGGTCTGACATGCGCACCATGATGACGGTGGAGACCATCCAGCACAACTGTGACTGCTTTAAAAAGCAGATGGAGCGCTTCATTGAGTTCGGTGAGGGCAAGGCTCAGATGGTAAACAACGCCGACTGGCTCATGAAGCTCAACTATGTTGAACTGCTGCGCGATGTGGGGGCCTGCTTCAGCGTGAACAACATGCTCCGCGCCGAGTGCTACAAGCAGCGCATGGAGAAGGGACTCAGCTTCCTGGAGTTCAACTACATGATCATGCAGTCCTACGACTTCTACTACCTGTTCCAGCATTATGGCTGCAACATGCAGTTCGGAGGAGATGACCAGTGGTCGAATATGCTGGGCGGCACAGAGCTCATCCGCCGCAAGCTCGGCAAGGACGCGCACGCCATGACCATTACCCTCCTGCTCAACTCCGAGGGTAAGAAGATGGGGAAGACCCAGTCGGGTGCTGTATGGCTGGACCCCAATAAGACGAGTCCCTACGAGTTCTATCAGTACTGGCGCAACATCGGGGATGCGGACGTGCTCAAGTGCCTGCGCATGCTCACCTTCCTGCCGCTGGAGCAGATCGATGAAATGGACAAGTGGGAGGGTGCTCAGCTCAACACGGCCAAGGAAATTCTGGCCTTTGAGCTGACCCAGCTGGTACACGGGACAGAGGAGGCTCAGAAGGCCCAGGACGCCGCTCGGGCGCTGTTCTCTACGGGCGGCGACAAGAGCAACATGCCTACCACGGAGCTCTCTGCCAGCGATCTCACTGATGGACAGATCACCGTGGTGGATCTGATGGTGAAGTGCGGTCTTACGCCCTCCAAGGGAGAGGCCCGACGCCTCATTCAGCAGGGCGGCGTAGAGCTCAACGGTGAGAAGGTGACCGACACCGCCGCCCTTGTGTCCACCGACGCTCTGGAAGGGGAGGGCGCCACCATTAAGAAGGGAAAGAAGGTTTTCCACCGGGCCGTACTGGCCTGAGCGCCAAAGGCGGGTGTCGGTTTGGCACCTGCCTTTTCCGAATCTTCTGCACTTCTTAAGAAAGAATGGTTAGACATAGAAAACGGAGCATGGTACAATGAGAACGACCATATATGAGGGGAGATCTGAGGGCCATGCAGAAAAAACCATGGCCGCTGGACACGCGGACAGTTTCCAATCTGATCATCGTGCTCATCGGCATCCTATTCTACTTTGTACTCTACCGATTTGACGCAGTGCGGGCCAAAATCTCGATGGTAACAGGTGTGCTTTCACCCTTTATCATCGGTTTTGCCATCGCCTATCTGCTCAATACGCCTACGACTTTTTTTGAGGAAAAGGTCTACAACAAGTATAGACACCGGCGCACACTGGCCATTGTGACGGTCTACCTTCTGGCCGCCGCTGTGCTGGCGATTCTGCTCAATCTGATTCTGCCCCAGGTTTGGAGCAGCGCGGTAGAGCTGGTCAACAATATGTCCACCTATATGCGGGGCTTAGACGCCCTTGTCCAGGATCTCATTATACGCTTCAACCTGGAGGGAGAGGGCATCAATGAGATGCTTGTCACTTACCAGAATTTTATTCAGTCACTGACCGATATGGCCATCGACAAGGTGCGCACCTCGCTGCCCCAAATCTGGAACTTTGGTGTGGCGCTGGGCAGCGGTGTCGTTGCCGCCCTGACTGCCCTGATCTCCTCGATCTATATGCTCTCTGGCAAAAACCGTCTGGTCCCTCAGCTCAAAAAGCTTATCTACGCCACCATCCCCAAAAAGAAGGCGGCCTGGTTCCTTGCGTATGCGGTCAGGCAAATCGGATCTTTGTGGGCTTTATCAACGGAAAGCTCATTGACTCCGCCATCATTGGCGTGCTCTGCTTCATCCTCAACCTGATTCTTCAGATCCCCTATAATATCCTCATCGCCGTTATCATCGGCGTCACCAACGTGATCCCCTTCTTTGGCCCCATCATCGGAGCTGTTCCCTGTATCATGATTCTGATCATTGTGGACCCCTGGTCGGCGCTGCGCTTTGCCGTTTTGGTGCTGGCCCTCCAGCAGTTTGACGGCAACATCCTGGGGCCCAAGATCCTGGGTGACAGCACCGGCCTTTCCGCCATCTGGGTGCTGGTATCCATTGTGGTGTGCGGCGGGCTCTTCGGCTTCCCCGGAATGCTCTTGGGCGTGCCCACCTTCGCTGTACTCTATGCGCTGGTCCAGGAGTGGGTGAACCACCGTTTGAAGGAAAAGGGCATCGACGGAGACGGGAATCCGCTCCTTCCGCCCCGAGAGGTAAGCGGAGACGATGAGTCTGATCTGTAAAAAAATACGGCCTCTGGCGCAGAAAGCACCAGAGGCCGTATTTTTGCCTGATCATTCTTCTGTAGGAGCCTGGAGATGGCAGAGCAGATCGTCCATGTCATAGAGACCGGGGGCCTGACACTGGGCCAGGAATCGGGCGGCCTTCAAGGCGCCGGAGGCAAAGACCTCCCTGGACTGCGCGGAGTGACGCAGTTCAATCCACTCGTCTCGTCCGGCGAAAAGGATCTCATGGTCACCGGCAATGGTACCCCCCCGAATGGAGGAGATGCCGATTTCATGGCGCTCTCTGGGCTTTCGGACGGCGTGTCGGTCCCACACGTATTCCGGCTCATAGGGCAGAGCGGGGGAGAGGGCATCGGCCAGCAGCAGGGCAGTGCCGCTGGGGGCGTCTACTTTCCGATTGTGGTGGCGCTCCACAATCTCGATGTCAAAGTCTTCTCCCAGCAGCTGGGCCGCCTGACGGGCCAGCTTGGCCAGTACATTGATGCCCAAAGAGAAATTGGCGGAGCGGAAGACGGGGATGGTCCGGGCGGCCGACTCGATCTCCAGGAGCTGCGCCTCAGAGTAGCCGGTGGTGGCTAGAACCACAGGCAGCCGGCGCTTGACGCAGTAGCCCAGCAGGCCGGTGAGAGCGGCGGGGTGGGAGAAGTCGATGACGACCTGGGCGGAAACGGTACACTCAGCGGGGGAGGAGAAGACGGGAAATCCCCGGTCAGCGGCTCCCAGAACGTCAAAACCAGCGGCAATGTGCAGGTCGGGCTGGTCGGAGCACAAGGCCTCTAATACACGGCCCATCCGGCCGTTGCACCCGGAGAGGATGAGTTCCAGCATGATAGTTCCTCCTTGATCTTTAGTTATGATGAGAAAACAGGCGGCCGCGCGGGAGCACGGCCGCCTGTGACGGGTCACTGGTTGGCGTCAGATGCTGGGAGAAGACCGGTCCGTACCATGGCAGCCCGAAGGACCTCCAGGTTAGCGGGGGAAATATCACACAGAGGGAGACGCAGCCCTCCCACATCTCGGCCCATCAGATTGAGGGCGGCCTTAACAGGAATGGGGTTGACCTCACAGAAGAGTGCGTCGATGAGATCCATATAGGCCAGCTGAAGCCGGGAGGCCTCTTCAAACTTGCCGTCCAGGCAAAGGTGGGTGATATTTACCATGAGTTCTGGGTCAATGTTGGCCACCACGGAGATGACGCCCTTGGCACCCAGGGACATCATGGGGACCACCTGGTCATCGTTGCCGGACCAGATGTAGAAGTCGTCGCCGCAGAGGTAGCGGGTGTGAGTGATGAGGTTCAGGTTGCCGCTGGCCTCCTTCACACCGTTGATTTTTGGGTTTTTGGCAAGGATCTGGTAGGTTTCCGCGGTGAAGGAGACACCGGTCCGGGACGGCACGTTATAGAGGATAATGGGCAGTTCCGTCCGGTCAGCGATGTACTCATAATGGCGGACAAGACCCTCCTGGGAACACTTATTATAGTAAGGGGTGACGTGGAGAAGGGCATCAGCGCCAGACTCCTCGGCGTGCTGGGAGAGATAGACGGCAGCGGAGGTGTCGTTGCTGCCGGCGCCTGCGATGACCTTCACTCGATGATTGACATGCTTGACGCAAAAGTTGACGGCCGCAATGTGCTCCCGCAGAGTGAGGGTGGAGCACTCGCCGGTGGTGCCCACGGTACAGATGGCATCTACGCCGGCGGCAATCTGTTCATCGATGAGCTGGGCAAAGCGATCGTAATTGATGGCGCCGCTCTGGTCAAAGGGAGTTACAATGGCGGGACAGGTGCCAGTAAAAATGGGTTCTCTCATTCTGAATTACCTCCAAATCAGCCAGGTGTGGCCGTCCGCAGAGGCGCAAAACCAAATTTGTTTCTATCGTTTCTCACGCCTTGACGATATAGCCCTCGGCGCACAGCAGCTCGGCGAGTTCCACCGCGCCGCCTGCCGCGCCTCGGAGGGTATTGTGGGACAGACACACAAATTTATAGTCGTATTGGGTATCCGGGCGAAGACGTCCAATGGAGATGGTCATTCCATTGCCCAGGCCGCGGTCAAGTCTGGCCTGGGGACGATCAGGTTCCTCAAAATAGTGCAGGAACTGTTCCGGGGCAGAGGGGAGCTTGAGCTCCTGGGCGCGGCCCCGGTATTCCGCCCAGATGGCCTTCATCTCGTCCATCGGGGGCACCTTTTCAAAGTCTACAAAGACGGCGGCAGTGTGCCCATTGGACACGGGGACACGAAGACACTGGGCGGTGATCGCGGGCTTGACGGCGTTGACGATGACGCCGTTTTCCACCCGGCCCCAAACCTTCATGGGTTCCTGCTCGGATTTCTCCTCCTCACCGCCGATATAGGGGATCACATTGTCCACCATGTCGGGCCAGGACTCGAACGTCTTTCCGGCGCCGGAGATGGCCTGGTAGGTGCACACCAGGATCCGTTCCAGGCCGAAGCCGCGCAGGGGATGGAGGGCGGGTACATAGCTCTGGATGGAGCAGTTGGACTTGACCGCGATGAGCCCGCGCTTCATCCCCAGTCGCTTTCGCTGCGCCTCGATCACCTGGATATGCTCCGGATTTACCTCGGGGATCACCATCGGTACATCTGCCGTCCAGCGGTGAGCGGAGTTGTTGGAGATCACCGGACACTCGTGGCGGGCATAGGCCTCCTCCAATGCGCGGATCTCTTCTTTTTTCATATCGACGGCGGAGAAAACAAAGTCCACCATGGAGGCGATCTTCTCCACGTCGGACTCAGCGTTCATGACCACCATGTCTTTGGCCTGCTGGGGGATGGGGGTGTCCATGGCCCAGCGACTCCCCACGGCCTCCTCATACGTTTTTCCGGCGGAGCGGGGACTGGCCGCGATGACAGCCAACTCAAACCAGGGATGGCGCTCCATCAGAGTGATAAAGCGCTGGCCCACCATACCGGTGCCGCCGATCACGCCTACTTTGTATTTTTCCATGCCGCAGACCTCCAATTATCGTGTGCTCATCTGTATTCTATCCGGAAAATGCACCCAACTTGCCTGTCCGCCGGAAAAACGGCGGTTGCAATGGTGTCGGGTCTTGTACTATAATGTCTCCTGTATCCGCGTGTTCCGAGGCGGTGGGGAAGGTGTTTGTGTCCCGTTGACAGGCACGCGGAGGATATTTCCGATAGTGTAGCACAATTCTTTTCCAATGTAAACCGCTAATTCGCAGAAATGGAGTTTCCTCATGGGAAAAAGTTTGATTCGGTTCATGGCGGTCCTGCTGGCCGCCGCGGCCTGCCTTGGGTGTGTGACCTTTGCCGCCGGTTCCGGCGGAAAGGAAATTCTGCGGGTGGGACTTTTCTACGGCAGTACCGCGCTGCCGGGCGCCAACCTGGAAAACAGCGTGGGGAGCGGGTACCGCTTCGGCTGGTATGATGACAGCCTGATGTTTCACCAGCTTGGAAGTTCGGCGGAGACACAGCTGTCTGTCGTCAAGACCCAGAACGTCACCCTCTCCGGCGGAAACTATGTAGATGGCACCGGCTCAGTGACGGTAGGCTGCTATCATCTTCAGCGCACTGCCTCCTACGCCTCCTTTGAGGAAGCCCAGGCCGCCGCATCTTCGGTGAGCGGTGGATTTCCCGCCTGGGTTGAGGGGACATACTATGTACGGGTGGGCGCTTACGCCACCAAGGAAGAGGCCCTCTCCGCCCAGAACGCCCTCTCTCTTTCTGACGCTACGGTGGTAGGAACCAGCGGCTATGCCGTTACGGTGGTGGTCACCAAGACCGGAAAACCGGTCTTTCAGTTCGATGGGGGGCAGGGATACAGTCTGGGCATTCAGCCTGGACTGGATGACAGCGTTCAGACTGTGACCTGGTTCAAGGGTTACCGTTACTATGGCGGATTTCAGTACCGCCGCAGCGGCGGGAACATCACCGTCATCAATATCGTAGGTTTGGAGGATTACGTCAAGGGTGTTCTGCCTTACGAAATGAACAACAGCTGGCCTCTGGAGGCGCTGAAGGCCCAGGCCGTATGTGCCAGGACCTACTCTGTGACCAACTCCACCAGCCATGCCAGCAGCGGCTTTGACGTGTGCAACAACACACACTGTCAGATGTACCAAGGTCTGAATCTGGCCAACGACCGGACGGACCAGGCGGTAGAGGAGACAGCGGGGGAATATGTGCGCTATCAGGGAGCGCCGGCCATCACGTACTATTCAGCCAGTGACGGCGGCGCCACAGAGGATGTACGAAACATCTGGGACCCCACTGCCAATTTACCCCACCTGAAAGGGGTCATCGACCCCTACGAGTCCGATGTGGCGGATGAGATCTCTCTGTACAACTGGACGGTCACCGTCTCCAAATCGGAGGTTGCCGCCAAACTACAGAGCAAGGGCTACAACTGTGGTACCATCGTGGAGGCCTATGTGGCGGAACTCAGTGAGACCGGGAACCCAAAGACCGTTACCTTTGCCGATGCCAACGGGAAAAAGTGGTCCTTTGGGCCGGAGACATTGCGGCTCTGGTTTGGCCTGCGCTCCAACCGCTTTACGGTGGGCGGCGGGAGCGGAGGAGGGGGAGGAAGCTATTA
>DXCX01000045.1 GCA_019115785.1 Candidatus Intestinimonas merdavium
ACCCGTAGCGGCAGGGGGCGGTAAAACAGTCCAGCAGCGGGACCTGCTCGTCCA
This sequence comes from Candidatus Intestinimonas merdavium, assembly GCA_019115785.1. Classification (GTDB taxonomy): domain Bacteria; phylum Bacillota; class Clostridia; order Oscillospirales; family Oscillospiraceae; genus Intestinimonas; species Intestinimonas merdavium. Next base: position 55 of record DXCX01000045.1, read on the forward strand.
GCTTGCGGCTGGGGATGGGCTTCATGGGCTTATGGTAGTAGGGGTCGGAGGCGAACGCCTGCACCAGAGCCTCCAGCTTCTCCCCGTCCACTCCCACCCAGGGACCGCCCCCGCAGTCCCCCAGGTCTCCGGCGATCTGGCTCAGGCGCTGGTAGCCGCCGGGCTTGAGGAGGGTGGTGGCCATGGTGATGGGCCAGATGCCCGCCTCAAACAGGCGCCGGACGGTGTGGTGGTCCGCGCCGCCGGAGTAGGAGATGCGCAGCTTGCCCTTGAACTCGCGGGCCAGCCGGGCGGCCAGGGCCAGGGACAGGGGGTAGAGGGAGCGGCCGGACATGTACATCTCCTGGCTGGGCAGCTCCCCGGCCTTCACATCCACCGGGAAGGTGTTGGTGATCTTCACGCCGAACTCCAGACCCCGCTCCCCGGTGAGCTTCATCAGCCGGTGGAACATGGGCACCGCGTCCTCCCACTGGAGATCCTCCAGGAAGTGTGGTCGTCAAAGGCGATATAGTCGTAGCCCAGGCCGTCCAGGGTCTTGCGGGCGAACTCGTAGCCCAGCAGGGTGGGGTTGCACTTGACGTAGGTGTTCAGGTTCTTCTCGGTGATCAGATAGGTGGCGATGCGCTCGATCTCGTCGGGGGGGCAGCCGTGGAGGGTGGACTCGGTGATGGAGGCGGAGACCTTGGGGCTGATGGCCTTTACATAGGCCTCGTCCACCTTCTGGAACCGCCCCAGGTTCTGGAGGGCCCAGTCCATGCACGTCCGCCACACCGGGGAGGCGGAGGCGTCCTTCATGCCCTCGATGTACCGGTCGATCTTCTCGCTCTGGATGCCCTTGAGGTCGTAGCCCACCGACATGTTGAAGACGAAGGCGTCGGGGTCGCCCAGGCCCAGCTCCCGGGCGAGGAGCTTGCAGGCGAACCAGGCCTTTACGTACTCGTCATAGGCCTGGGGCACGGTGAGCTCGGTGGACCACTCGCAGTTGTAGCACTCGTCCCCGGCGGTGATGCAGGGCTTGGCCACGCACTTGGAGAGCTCCTCGCCGTCCATGATCTGCACCGTCTTGAGCTCGAAGAACCGGGCCCCGGCGGCATAGGAGGCGATGATATTCTGGGCCAGCTGGGTGTTGGGGCCGGCGGCAGGGCCGTAGGGGGCCTCGATCTTCTCGGCGAAGATGGGCAGGGCCTGGCCGTTTTCGTGGCGGACCAGCTTGCTCACGCCGAACAGGCTGCCGCGCTCCTTGTACTCGGTGAGGGCCCAGTCCATCAGCTGGGCAAAGGGGATGGGGCGCATGATGTCGCTCATAGGAATGACCTCCAATTATGATTCGTCAAAGGGCTCAGTAGCTCCGGTGGTTCAGCTCCCCCCAGAGCTTTTTGCTCTGCTCCAGGGTCCAGGCGTTTAATTTTTCCTCGTCGATGCCCACAAATTCCCGGTCCTGGTAGAGGACCCTGCCGTTGATGATGGTGGTGCGGCAGTTCTTGCCCATCATGCCGAAGAGCATGTGCCCGTCGATGTTCTCGTCGGAGAAGGGGGTGAAGGGCTTGTAGTCCATGACGATGATGTCGGCGGCGGCCCCGGGCTTCAGGACCCCCAGGGGCTTTTTAAAGTATTTGGCGGCAATGGCGGCGTTATTCCGGAAGAGCATGTCCATGGCCTCGCGCCAGCCCACGTTGGGCAGGGCGGCGTTGTGGCGCTGGATGATGAGGAAGACCTTCAGGCTCTCCAGCATGTCGTGGGTGTAGGCGTCGGTGCCCATGCCCACGGTGATGCCCTTCTGGAACATCTGGAGGACGGGGGAGCAGCCCACGGCGTTGCCCATGTTGGACTCGGGGTTGTTGACCACCATGGCGCCCGTCTCCCGGATGATGTCCATCTCGGCGGGAGAGATGTGGATGCAGTGGCCCAGCAGGGTCTTGTCCCCCAGGATGCCGTTGTAGAGCAGGCGGTTCACCGGGCGGCAGCCGTAGTTGCGCAGGGAGTCGTAGACGTCGTTCATACCCTCGGCCACGTGGATGTGGAAGCCGGTCATGCCGTTGTTGGCCTCCACCATTTTCTCAAAGGTCTTGTCCGAGATGGTGAAGAGGGCGTGGCCGCCGAACATGGCCCGGATCATGTCGTCGTCGTTGTCCCCGGCCCACCTGGCGAAGTCGGCGTTCTCCCGGATGGCCTGGTCGGTCTTCTCCGCCCCGTCCCGCTCGCTCACCTCGTAGCACAGGCAGGCCCGCATGCCCAGCTCCCGGCACACGTCCTTGATGGCGAAGAGGGAGCCGGGGATCTCGCGGAAGGAGGCGTGGTGGTCGAAGATGGTGGTCACGCCGTCCCGGATGCAGTCCAGGACCGTGGCGTAGGCGCTGGCCCGGGTGCCGTCCAGGGTGAGGTGGCGGTCGATGTTCCACCAGGTCCCCTCCAGCACCTCCAGGAAGTTGGTGGGGTTGTTGCCGTCGATGGCCAGGCCCCGGGCCAGGCCGGAGTAGATGTGGGTGTGGGCGTTGATGAGGCCGGGCATGATGACCCCGCCTTTGGCGTCCACGAACCGGGCCTCGGGGTACTTGGCCTTCAGGTCGGCCAGGGTCCCCACCTCCTTGACGCGCTCCCCCTCCACCGCTACGGCGCCGTCGGCCAGGTAGGGCAGGGCGGGATCTCTGGTGATGAGCCTTCCGTTTCCGATCAGAAGCATGTGACTCTCCTCCTATCCGATTTCCGGGTGTTTCCCCCGGTCAACTTTTTCCGTTTAAAACAAAAGGTGCCCATTCCTTGTCAGAATGAACACCAGCCCGTGCGCGCAGCACTTCGTTACAGCTTGAATTGTCAGTTGTGCACAAGGCTTTCCCTTCTGCCGTATTCACTTTATCATATTTTGCCCCATTGCGCAAGGGATAAATTAAAAATAATTTGGCTCCCTTACTTTTTGTTGAAATTTACCTGTCCAGCGGATATAATAAAGGATAGAAACCAAGCTTTGCGGGAAAGGTGGTTCGCTATGCAAGCGTCCAATCTGGAATTCTGCCTCCAGCTGGCCAAGGGCATCGCCCGGCAGTTCGGGCCCAACTGCGAGGTGGTGGTCCACGACCTGGCCTCCAACGACCCGGAGACCTCCATCGTGGCCATTGAAAACGGCCATGTGTCCGGCCGCCGGGTGGGGGACGGCCCCTCCCATGTGGTGCTGGAGGCCCTGCGGGACGGGGGCGCGGTGCCGGAGGACCGGCTGAGCTACCTCACCAAGTCGGAGGACGGAAAGATCCTCAAGTCCAGCACCATCTATCTCCGGGACGACGACGGGAAGGCCATCGGCATCTTCGCCATCAACTACGACATCACCCTCATGCTGGCCATGGAGGAGGCCCTCAAGGGCTTCACCGCCACCGAGCTGCCCCAGGCCGAGCCGGAGCACATCTCCCGGAACGTGGCCGACCTGCTGGACGAGCTCATCGAGCAGAGCGTCCGGCTGGTGGGCAAGCCGGTGGCCCTCATGAACAAGGAGGACAAGGTGAAGGCCATCCAGTTTCTCAACGACACGGGGGCCTTCCTCATCACCAAGTCGGGCTACAAGGTGTGCAAGTACTTCGGCATCTCCAAGTACACCTTATATAGCTACATCGACGAGGCCAAGTCGGCCGGAGAGAAATAAGCCCCAAAGACTGGAGCCCGGCGGCAGTTCATTCTGCCGCCGGGCTCCTCTTTCTTACTTGCCGGAGGCCGCCTCGGGCTCCTTGGGGAGGATGAGGTTGAGGAGGATGGCCATCAGGGTGGCCACCACCACGGAGGAGGAGCCGAAGACGGTGGACACCCAGCCGGGGAAGCCGCTGCCGGCCAGGCAGCCGGGGACCTGGGTGATGCCCACGCCCAGGGCCACGGAGAGGCCCACCACGGCGCTCTTGCGGGAGGTGAAGCCCCCCTCGGTGATCATGCGCACGCCGGTCATGGTGATGGTGGCGAAGACCGAGATGGTGGCGCCGCCGATGACGCACTGGGGGATGGTGGTGAGGATGGAGGAGAACTTGGGCACCAGGCCGGCCACCAGCAGCACACCGGCGGCCAGGGTGAAGACGGCCCGGTTGATGACCCGGTTGACGGTGACGATGCCCACGTTCTGGCTGTAGGAGGCGCTGGGCAGGCCGCCGAAGAAGGCGCCCAGGATGCTCATGACGCCCTGGCCCATGATGCCGCCGGCCAGCTCCTTGTCGGTGGGCAGGCGGTCCATGCCGCCCATGGTGGTGGAGGAGAGGTCGCCGATGGTCTGCACGGCGTTGACTACGTACACGATGGACAGGGAGACGCAGGCGGAGGGGACGAAGCTGATCTCAAAGGGCATCACCTTGGGCAGGGCGAACCAGGCCGCGCCGCCCACGCCGGAGAGGTCCACGATGCCCAGGAAGTAGGCGATCACGTAGCCCACCACCATGCCGATGAGGATGGAGGCCAGCTTCAAAATGCCCTTGGTGAAGTTGTTGAGGTAGACCACCACCGCCAGGGTGATGAGGGCCACCGCCCAGCTCCGGGGGTTGCCGAACCACTCGCTGGTGGCGTTGCCGCCGGCCATGTAGCGCACGGCGGTGGGGTAGAGGGACAGGCCGATGGTGAAGATCACCGTGCCGGTGACCAGGGGCGGGAAGAGGGGGCGGATCCACTTGACAAAGACGCCGAAGAGGATGGCCACGCAGCCGCCCACGATCTCAGCGCCCAAAATGGTGGGCAGTCCGAACTCTCCGCCGATGGCCTGGATGGTGGGGATGTAGGCGAAGCTGATGCCCATGATCACGGGGAGCCGGGAGCCGACGCGCCCAAAGATGGGGAAGAGCTGGAGGAGGGTGGCCAACGCCGTCAGAATGAGGGAAACCTGGATCATCAGGGTCCGCTCGGCGGCGCTGAGCCCGCAGGTGTCTGAGATGAGGATGGCGGGGGTAATGATGCCCACCACGGCGGCCACCACATGCTGGAATCCAAGGGGGATCATCTGACCGGCGGACGGAACGCCCTCAAAGCTGAACACGCTGCCGGTCCCGGCTTGCTGTTTCATCATGGTTCTCCACCTTACAAAAAGTTTTTATTGCTTAAATTTATTCATCGCAAACACATGATACTACCCCCTTCCCGAAATTGCAAGTTGTTTTTCCCAGGCGGCCTCCAATTTTAGCGCCCATTTTTTGTATAATATCACGATAAAATTCTCCTGATATTGGTATTAAATACAAATTATTTCTCCTATTTTTCCCATTGTTTTTGCGTTATTTGGGGCCAGACCGGAAAATCCTTTTGGATTCCCGGCCCTTCCCCTTAAATGCATAGCTTTTTGGTGTGAAAATATTTTGATCTTTCTCCAGTATCATAAATTCGATCATATCGAATCATCGTTCTTGTATATCGAATTCTCTCCTTGTCACTTTGGGGGAAATTTGCTACACTCTTGTCAAACCAAAATTTTTGTCAGTGTGGTGCCTGTCCATGGAACGACGCAGCGAGACCCTCTCCCCCGCCCGGCGCGCCGCCGCCGGAAAGCTGGCCGCCCTGGGGGGCCTTCTTCTGGCGGTCTTTCTCCTCTCCTTCTGCCTGGGGCGCTACGGCGTCCCCCTAAGCCAGGTGGCGCGGGTGCTCCTCTACCGTCTGGGGGCCGTCCTGGGGGGACTGCTGGACCGGCTGCCCGGGGTGGAGGCGGGGCCCCTCTTCCCCATGGAGGTCACCTGGACGGGGCAGATGGAGACGGTGGTGCTGAGCATCCGCCTCCCCCGCATCCTCCTGGCCTGCCTGGTGGGCTGCTGCCTGTCGGCGGCGGGGAGCGCCTACCAGGGCATCTTCCAAAACCCCATGGCCTCCCCCGACATCCTGGGGGCCTCCAGCGGGGCCGCCTTCGGCGCCGCCCTGGCCATCCTGCTGGGGGGGAGCCGCCGGACGGTCACCCTCTCCGCCTTTTTCTTCTCCCTGCTCACCGTGGCCCTGGTCTACCTCCTGGCCGCCCGGGCGCCGGGGAAGCGGGTGCTCAACCTGGTCCTCTCCGGCATCATGGTGAGCTCCCTCTTCACCTCGGCCACCTCCTATATCAAACTGGTGGCCGACCCCACCAACCAGCTCCCCGAGATCACCTACTGGCTCATGGGCTCCCTCTCGGCCACCCGGACCGCCGACGTACGCTACGCCCTCCTGCCCATGGCCCTGGGGCTCGTCCCACTCTTTCTGCTGCGCTGGCGGG
>DXCX01000046.1 GCA_019115785.1 Candidatus Intestinimonas merdavium
CTATATGCTGCTCCAGGTGGACAAACGCTTCCTGCAATACCTGAAGCAGATCGACAAGATCTATAACTATATGGAGCGCCAGCTCTACAAGTCCCAGCGGAATAAGGAGCTGATCCAGCTGTTGGACCTGGAAAAGTCGCTGGTCTACTTCAATACCTCCCTGAAGGCCAATGAGGTCACGCTGGAAAAGATCCTCCGGGGCCGCATCATCACCCTTTATGAGGAGGACCACGACCTGCTGGAGGACGTGCTTATCGAGGTGCGCCAGGCCATTGAGATGGCCAACATCTACTCTTCCATCATCTCAGGCATGATGGACGCCTTTGCCAGCGTCATCTCCAACAATCTGAACGTCATTATGAAGGTGCTCACCTCCATTACCATCCTGCTCACCATTCCCAATATCGTCTTCGGTTTCTACGGCATGAACATCAACGGCAGCGGTCTCCCTCTGGACCAGTTCTGGTGGATTCCCCTGGCCATCGCCGGGGGACTCATCGCCGTCATCGCCGTCATTTTGAAAAAGAAGGATCTCTTTTAATTCTTTTCACAGCACACCGGCCTCCAGACCGCCAAAAATGGTTTGGAGACCGGTATTTTTTTGTGAATCCCGGCCGGCGAGACCGGATTCCCGGCCCGCGGGGTGGTGCCGGGAGGGGATTCCATGGTACAATGGCGCCGATGAAAGGAGGCGAGACCCAAATGGAACAGGGATTTGCCGAGCGATTGAGAGAGTACCGGAGGGACAAGGGCCTCACCCAGCAGGAGCTGGCCGACCTGCTGGGGGTGAGCAATAAGACGGTCTCCCGCTGGGAGAGCGGCGGGGGGTACCCGGATGTCCCTCTGTTGGTACCTTTGGCCCGGGCCCTGGGGGTGGAGGTGGACGACCTGCTGGACGGAGGGCGGCCCATCCGGGCCCTGAGCCGGGCTGACTGGCAGAGTCTGCTGTCCTTTGCCTTCGCCCTGGGGGGCGGAGTCCTTTTCTATCTGCTGGACCTCTTCATGCCTATGGTCCTGTGCTACTGTGCCTACCTGGGGTGCATGGCCTACGGCGTCTACCTCCAGAAGTATTACTCCTACCACAGCCGCTGGTTTCAGATCGCCAATGTCCTCATGTGCCTGGCGGTGAACCTCACCTTTGTGGTCAAGCTGGCCGTGACTGCCGCTGCCCTGGTCCTCTTCGGCGCATCCCAGGCTATGCTGGGGGCCTCCCTCCAGGGGATACTGGTAAGCGGCGGGGCCGGGCGGCTGCTGCCGCTGGCCCTGGGGGTCCTGGCCGCCGCCGTCCTCCTCACCGCCGTGATCCAGGGGGCGGTGCGCCGGTGGAGCGGGGGGGAACGGCTTCGGCTACAGCTGATCCGTCCACCTCTCCGGCGACTTTTGCCGGGACTGGTCCCCTGGCTGGCGGCGGCCTTCTGGCTTTTCTATAGCCTACCCGGAGTGTCTGTGGAGCGCTATGAAGGGCAGGAGGAATATTTCCGGCTCTGGCTGGCCGCTCTGGCGGTGTTGGGGGCCCTGCCCCTGCTGCGACGGGGGGATCGGAGATGGGCCCCGGCTGTATGGTGCCTGTCCGCCCTGTGCTGGGGCATGACCGGCCTGCGGACCTACACCTGGGCCTGGGCCCCCAATACCGGGACGGTCGTCCCCTACTCCACCCACTTGGGCAGCATCTATGTGCCCCTGGGGCAGGCCTCCTGGGGCATGGCCCTGGCGGCCCTGGTCCTGTGCGCCCTGTGGGTGCTGCTCCAGTGCGTCCGATTTACCGGCGGGGAGCGGGGGGCGGAAGAGGTCCCGGAGGGGGAGCACCCGGAGGAATAGAGCCGTAGCGCGTGGGCGCGCCTTTTGCGCCCATGTAAATATTGACATGGAATATTTCGGGGAGTATACTGAATATGTACCTGAAATCACAGGTGTTCCCATAAAAATGCGCTGTGGGGCGGTGGATTGAGGGCACAGAACGTATCAAACAGAGAGAGGAGATCTTGGTCAACATGAAAAAGCGCAGCATCCTGAGCATCGCTCTGGCCGGGGCCCTGTGTCTGGGCCTGAGCGCCCCCGCCTTTGCGGAAGAGCTGTCCCTGAATGAGCAGTACAGCCTGGAGGGGGAGAGCACATGGGTCAAGGAGGACATCACCCTGTACCGGGTGGAAAATGAATATGTCTACGTGGACGAGAGCGACGGCTACCACGCCATCGCCGGGGGGACCCCCCTCACCGTCACCAACGTGGGGGAGGAGAACGACTACGTCCACGTGTTCTACGAGCCCTACACCATGCAGACCGAGTCCATGCTGCTGTACGTGGGCACCGGCGCCTGGACCCCCAACGATGAGGAGATCGGCCTGGCCAATGTGATCAACGGCAACCGGCAGTTCAAGGGGGACTACCTCTGCTACAACGACGGGCTGACCTGCGCCTATTATCTCAACCAGGACGGCGGCTGGTCCGAGCTGGAGAGTGCCATCCTCGACATGAACTACATGGGCCAGGCCAGCGAGCGGGACACTTATGCCAATGCGCTCTCCGGCCTGTTCCTGAAGCCGGGCGAGTCTGCCACCTTCACCCTGCCCGACGACGGGACGGACACCTTCTATCTGCTGTGGGTGGTGAGCACCAACCTGGATACGGGGAACATCCGGTGGCAGTACAGCGAGTTTAAGAATGTGGAGGCCGCCCCCACGGTGGACACGGTCACCGGCTTTACCGATGTGTCCGAGAACGACTACTACGCCGACGCCGTGATCTGGGCCAGGGATGCCGGGGTCACCTCCGGCACCGGCAACGGGCAGTTCTCCCCCGACAGCACCATCACCCGGGCCGAGGCGGTCACCCTGCTGTGGCGGGCGGCGGGCTCTCCCGCCCCCAGGAGCGGCTCTTCCCCCTTCAGCGACGTCAAGGACACCAGCGCCTACTACTATGACGCCGTGCTCTGGGCCGCCGAAAACAGCATCACCGGCGGCACCGGCGGCAACCGCTTCGGTCGGGACGGCACCCTGACCTACGATCAGATCTTCTCCTTCCTCCGCCGGGCGGCAGGGGAGGACAACGGCAACGGCGGCCTCACCTGGTCGGAGGCGGCGGTGGCCTGGGCGGAGGAGAACGGCCTCACCGACGGCCTCTCCTACGCCCCGGAGGACCCCTGCTCCCGGGCCGATCTGGTCTACTGCATGTGGAAGCAGATGGCATAATAAATAGAGCTTTATATAATCGAGCCAAAGAAAAAGGGACAGAGAACCGCGCATAGTGTGGTTCTCTGTCCCTTTTAAGCTGTTATTTTCCGACGCCAACGTGCTCCTCATAGGGCTCTTTGGTGTGGGGGACGGTGAGGGTCTGCTTGTCGTCCAGGCCGGGGATGAAGAGGAACTTGCGGATGAGGAAGAGGGCGGCGATGGCGGCCACCATCAGCAGGTTTTCCACGGGGGAGGTGTGCTCAATGACCATCTGCCGGGAGATGGCGAAGAGGAGGACCTCCACCACCGAGCCCATGTTGTGGCGGCTGAGCATCTTGAGGAACTCGATGCCGATGACCACGGTGAAGGCGGTGGAGAGGAAGGCCTGGAGACCGTCGGCGTCGCCGGGGTCGGCGGCCATCAGGCCCAGCTGGCGGAAGATGGTGGCGAAGGAGAAGAGGATGGCGACGATCACCAGGACGCTGACCAGGATCTCCAGCAGCTGGGCGATGCGGTAGATGATGTTGGGGATTTTGATCTTCAGGTAATACATGGCATCCACAGGCAGGACCTCCAGTCAGGTTCAGCGTAGGGCGGCCAGGAAGCCGTCCACATCTTCGGGGGCGGTGGCGAAGCAGGTGACAAAACGGATGACGGTGCGGCCTGTCTCCTGGGCGGGGCACCATGTCTCATAGGCGCATAGCTGGTCCAGTTTATCCTTGGTGGCGTCGTTCACCACGGCAAAGACCTGATTGGTGGGGGACTCCACCCACAACTGCCAGCCCAGGGATTTGAGTCCGGCCTGGAGCCGGGCAGCCATGGCGTTGGCGTGGCGTGCCATCTCGAAATAGAGGCCGTCCTTCAGCAGGGCCTCGAACTGGACCCCCAGCAGCCAGCCCTTGGCCAGTACGGCCCCCATCTGCTTCTTGATGCGGAAGAAGTCGGGCTGAAGGGCGGGGTTGGTGATGACCAGTGCCTCCCCCATGAGGGCGCCGTTCTTGGTGCCGCCGATGGTGAAGGCGTCTGTGAGCCGGGCCAGGTCGGGGAGAGTCAGGTCATTTTTGGTGGAGGAGAGGGCGGAGCCCAGCCGGGCGCCGTCCAGGAAGAGGAGAAGCTCGTTGGCGCGGCAGTACTCGGAGAGGGCGGTGAGTTCGTCCTTGGTGTAGACCATGCCGCTCTCAGTGGCGTCGGCGATCTCCACCAGCCGGGGCTTGACCAGATGTACATCCCTGTGCCGCTCCAGGATGGGGGCGATCTGGACCGAGGTAATCTTGCCGTCAGGCCCGGTGGGGATCTGGAGGATCTTGTGGCCGGTGGCCTCTACGGCTCCCACCTCATGGCCGTTGATGTGGGAGGAGTCGGCGGCAATGACCCCCTCCCAGGGCCGAAGAAAGGCGGCAATGGCAGTGGCGTTGGTCTGGGTGCCGCCGATGAGAAACTCCACCTCAGCCTGGGGGCACCGGCACAGGTCACGGATAAGGGCCTTGGCCCGGTCACAGTAGTGGTCATCTCCGTAGCCGATGTTCCCCTCCAGGTTGGTCTCGGCCAGGGCGGCCAGGACCTTGGGGTGGGCCCCAAAGGAATAATCGTTGCGGAAGAGATATTGCTTCATGTTCATGACCTCCAATGGCGGAATAAAGAAACTGGAAGAAGAAAATGGTAATTCAAAGGATGGAAGAAACGGCGGGCGGCCTTGGGCCGCCCGCCGCCGGACCGTCGAAGGGTCTCTCCAGAAGAAAAAGGCTGAGGCTTTGGTGGGGAAGGGCGTGGGAGCTCCCGCTTAGAACTTAAAGGAGTCCTTCAGGCTCACGGAGCGGTTGAAGACCAGGTGCCCGGGCTTGGAGTCCCTGTTGTCCACGCAGAAATAGCCCTGGCGCAGGAACTGGAAGGAGGCGGGGGCGGCGGCGTCAGCCAGACTGCGCTCCACCTTGGCGCCGGTGAGGACCTCCAGGGAGTTGGGGTTCAGACAGTCCAGGAAGTTCTTGTCCCCGGCGTCGGGGTCGGCGTCAGAGAAGAGATTGTCGTAGAGACGGATCTCCGCGTCCGCAGCGGTGGCGGCGTCCACCCAGTGGATGGTAGCCCCCTTCACCTTCCGGCCGTCGGCGGGGTCGCCCCCCCGGCTGTCAGGGTCATACTCGGCGGCGATCTCGGTAATGTTCCCGGCCTCGTCGGTCTCATAGCCCACGCACTTGATGAGGTAGGCCCCCTTCAGACGGCACTCGGGACCGTTGGGATAGAGGCGTTTGTACTTGGGCACGGGCTCGGGAAGGAAGTCCTCCGCCTCCACATAGAGCTCCCGGGAGAAGGTGACCTCACGGGTGCCGTCCTCAGGCCGGTTGGGATTGTTCTCAACCACAAAGGTCTCCGTCTTGTCGGCGGGATAGTTGGTGATGACCAGCTTCACCGGGCGGAGGACCGCCATCCGCCGCTGGGCCACGTCGTTGAGGTCCTCCCGGAGGCAGTGCTCCAGGAAGGCAAATTCCACGGTGGAGGCGGCCTTGCTCACGCCGTTTCGCTCGGAAAAATTGCGGATGGAGCGGGGGGTGTAGCCCCGGCGGCGCAGGCCGCACAGGGTGGGCATCCGGGGGTCGTCCCAGCCGGACACCCGGCCCTCCTCCACAAGCTGGCGGAGCTTGCGCTTGCTCATGACGGTGTAGTTGATGCCCAGCCGGGCAAACTCGATCTGCCGGGGCTTGGCGGGGACGGGGCAGTTGGCGATGACCCAGTCGTAGAGGGGCCGGTGGTCCTCAAACTCCAGGGAGCACAGGGAGTGGGTAATGCCCTCCAGGGCGTCCTCGATGGGGTGGGCGAAATCATACATGGGGTAGATGCACCACTTGTCCCCCTGGCGGTGGTGGCGCATATGGTTGATACGGTAGATCACCGGGTCCCGCATGTTGAAGTTGCCGCTGGCCAGGTCGATCTTGGCCCGGAGGGTATACTTGCCGTTGGGGAATTCCCCCGCCCGCATCCGGGCGAAGAGGTCCAGGGACTCCTCCACGGGCCGGTCCCGCCATGGGGAGCGGGCGGGGGTCTTCACATCCCCCCGGTACTCCCGGAACTCCTCGGGGGTGAGCTCACAGACATAGGCCAGCCCCTTCTTGATAAGCTCCACGGCGTACTCGTACATCTTCTCAAAGTAGTCGGAGGCGTAGTAGAACCGGTCTCCCCAGTCATACCCCAGCCAGTGGATGTCCTCCTGGATGGCCTCCACGTACTCCACGTCCTCCTTGGTGGGGTTGGTGTCGTCCATACGCAGGTTGCACAATCCGCCGTACTTCTCGGCGGTACCAAAATCGATGAAGATGGCCTTGGCATGGCCGATGTGCAGATAACCGTTGGGCTCAGGGGGAAAACGGGTGTGGACGGTCATGCCTTGGAACTGCCCGCCCTGGCCCAGGTCCTCGTCAATAAAATCATGGATGAAGTTTTGGGTCATCACAGGGGTATCCTCTCCGGCGGTGGACTTGCGTTCCTCGGTCATGGTTTTGTCACTCCTTTAGTTTTCATGCAATTTTATATTTTACCCTGTGACAGGAAAAAAAGCAATGGATTTCAGAGAAAAAGGGGAGGGAACGCCAAAAGGGGAGAGAACCTCCGCCCACGAAAAAAAGTTGGGTCATCCTGGATAAAGAGGGTTGACAAATTTAAATATTAGAATATAATAATATTATAACAAGCGAATGAGGTGAGGACCATGGAGGACGGCAATACGCTGTACCAGGAGAAGACGGAGCTGCTCAAGGCCCTCTCTCACCCTCTGCGGCTCCAGATTGTGCGGGGGCTGCTGGTAAGCGGCTGCCGGAATGTGCGGTGTATGGAAGAGGGAACGGGTCAGAGCCAGTCTACCATCTCCCAGCACCTGATGCGTCTGAAGGCGGCCGGAGTGGTGAAATGCCGGCGCTCCGGAAATGAAATGTACTATGAGGTGGCTGACTCGGACGCCGCCGCCGTTGTGGCGGCTCTGTTTGGAGACGAGGCGGGGGACTACCGCTGTCCCTGTGCCGGGCTCCAGGAAGAGGAGGAATGACCATTGCCTTATGACATTGCGGTGGTGGGCGGGGGGCCCGCGGGGCTCAGTGCCGCCATCAACGCCCGCGCCCGAGGGAAATCGGTGGTGGTGGTGGGCAATGACTACCGGGAGAGTCCTCTCTACCGGGCCGAACGGGTGGATAACTACCTGGGTATGCCGGGCATGACCGGCGCCCAGCTGCTGGAGGCCTACCGGCGGCATGCGGAATCCATGGAGGTGGATTTCCGTGCCGGACGGGTGCTGAATATCATGCAGCTGGAGGGCACATGCTATCTGAGCATCGGCAGCGAGATGGAGACGGCCAAGGCCGTGGTCCTGGCCACAGGTGTGGTCCGGGGGAAGAAGCTGCCGGGAGAGGTCAAATACCTGGGCCGTGGGGTGAGCTACTGTGCCACCTGTGATGGCATGCTCTACCGGGGCAAACCGGTGGTGGTAGTGGGTATGGCCCCCGACGCGCCGGAGGAGGCCAACTTCCTCCAGGGCATCGGCTGCCAGGTGACCTATGTCTCAGCCAGAGCCCCAGAGGGCCTGGTGCCTGCCATCCCCTACGTGAAGAGCGGGAGGCTGGAGATCGTGGGGGAGGATGGCGTGACCGCCCTGCGGGTGGGTGATACAGAGTTGCCCGCCCAATGCGTCTTCCTGCTCCGCAGCGCCATGCCCCCCACGGACCTGCTCCCCGACCTGGCTCTGGAGGAGAACGGGTACATCACCGTGAACCGACAGATGGGCACCAATCTCCCCGGCATTTTCGCAGCCGGGGACTGTACCGGACTCCCCCTCCAGCTCTCAAAGGCCACGGGGGAGGGGCTGGTGGCGGGTCAGGCCGCCGCCGAATACGTGGATCAACTGTCCAACAGCTGACATATCTATTATTTTATTGATAAAAGGAGAATGTATCATGTCTGTTCTGCATCTCAACGAATCCGAGTTCAACGCCAAGATTCCCGCCTCCTCTCTGGCTATGGTGGACTTCTGGGCCACCTGGTGCGGCCCCTGCAAGATGCTGGCTCCGGCCATTGAGAACATCGGGGGTAAGTACGGAGACAAGGCCGTCATCGCCAAGGTGGACGTGGACGCCAATCCTGGCTTGGCTGCCAAATATGGCGTTATGAGCATCCCCACCGTCATTTTCTTTAAGGACGGCAAGGAGATCGACCGGAAGGTGGGGGTCCAGCCCGCCGACGTCTACACAAAGACCCTGGATGCCAACCTGTAAGAGGATGGTTAACAAACGGACCTGCCGCAAAACAGAGGTTTTGCGGCAGGTCCGTTTTCTCACCTTATTTTTTCCATTACAAAATTGGGCAGGGAAGTCCCCCGACGCTCTACCTGCTGGGCCCTTACCACCCGGTAGCCCCGGGCCTCAAAGAAGGGCCGGGCTGTGAGGGAGGCGTGGGTGGTGAACCGGGGGGCGGCGGAGCCCCCCTCCAGAGCGTCGCACAGGGCGGTGGCGATCCCTCTCCCCTGGTGGTCCTTGTGGACATAGAGCCGATCCAGGTAGCCGTCGGGGTCCATATCGGCAAAGCCCACGATTTTCTCCCCCTCCGCCGCCACCAGGGTGTGGTGGGCGGAGAGAGAGGCGTCCCAGGCGGCCAGGTCTGGCTCCACAGGGGCCCAGGCCTCCACCTGGACCAGGGAGTAATCCCGGCGATTGACGGTACGGACCGTGTCAAAGAAGAGCCGGGCCAGGGCGCGACAGTCCCGGTGCTCATAGGGGCGTAATCTCATAGCGCTCACCCTTTCAGTGCTGCTTGGCCTCCAGCATGGACCAGACCTCCACCCGGTTGCAGCGGTAGTCACCGTCGCCGCTGCGGCGGTAGGACCCTCGGAAGGGGTCGGACCCCAGGTAGACGGGGAGCTGGTCCCGCTCCCCCTGGGGGACTTGGATGACCACCACGCTGCCCTCTTCGGTCCCGGCTACCCACACATCCTCGGGGCGCAGGATATTGGCGCTGACCACGGCGGGGTCGCGCACCTTTTCCCAGAACTCCTGGACCATCTCATGAGGGTCCAGCAGGCCCTGGACCCGCAGACTGTGGTCGGGCAGCTCCTCTACCCCCAACAGGATGATGCCGCCGGCGCTGTTGGCAAAAGCGGAATAGGTTTCCCAGATGCTGTGGGGCAGGCCGCCGGTGGCCAGCTTGGCCTCCAGGCGGTTGCCCTCGCGGTATCGTTCCATGTGGTTGAGGTCCAGCACAGTGTTCATCTCCCTTGTGTCCCCGCGGCCACCAGCTCCGCGATGCGGATGCCGTCGGCGGCAGCGGACATGATGCCGCCGGCATAGCCCGCCCCCTCGCCGCAGGGGTAGAGTCCGGCCAGGGCGGACTGCCCCCCCTCGTCCCGGAGGATGCGCACCGGGGAGGAGGAACGGGTCTCCACTCCGGTGAGAACGGCGTCGGGACAGGCAAACCCCCGGACCTTCCGGTCCAGCAGGGGAAGGGCTGCCCGAAGGTTCTCGGTCACATAGGGGGGCAGGCAGGGGGCCAGATCGGTCCAGGTAACGCCGGGGCGGTAGGTGGGGGAGATGGCGCCGGGGCCCTGGGAGGGCCGACCGGCCAGCAGGTCGGCCGCCAGCTGGGCAGGGGCGGCATAGCTCCTGCCTCCCAGGGTCCAGGCGGCATGCTCCCAGGCCTCCTGGAAGCGAACGCCAGCCAGGGGATCACCGCCGGGGAAGTCCCCGGGGCCAACCCCCACCAGCAGCCCGCCGTTGATGTTGCTCCCCGCCCGGTCCCGGTAGCTCATGCCGTTGGTGACCACCTGGCCGGGGGCGGAGGCGGCGGCCACCACCTGTCCCCCGGGGCAGACGCAGAAGGAGAAGACCGATCGGCCGGTGGGCAGGTGGCAGGCGAGCTTGTAGTCGGAGGGGGGTAGCTTCACCCATGCAGGGCCGTACTGGGCCTTTGAGAGGGCAGCCTGAGCATGCTCAATGCGCACCCCCACGGCGAAGGCCTTCTGCTCCATGGGCACCCCCAGGGCATGGAGCATGGCGAAGGTGTCCCGGGCGGAATGTCCGGGAGCCAGGACCAGGGCGCGGCAGGGGAGGGTATAGGGGCCCTCCGGGGCCATCACGGTGAGGGAGTCCACCCGGCCGTCCCGGGTTTGGATTCCCTCCAGGCGGTGTTCAAAGCGGACGTCGCAGCCCAGGGCCAGAAGCTCTTGGCGGATGGACTTGACCACAGTTCTGAGCACGTCGGTGCCTACGTGGGGCTTGTGGGAGTAGCGCACGTCCTCCGGCGCCCCGTGCTCCACCAACACGTCCACCACAGCGGAGAGCCGGGGGTCGTGAGTGCCGGTGGTGAGCTTGCCGTCGGAGAAGGTGCCGGCGCCTCCCTCTCCGAACTGGACGTTGGAAGCGGGGTCCAGAGCGCCGGTGGACCAGAAGCGCTCCACGTCGGCGGTGCGCGTGTCTACATCCCGGCCCCGCTCCAGCACCACGGAGGGGATGCCCGCCCGGGCCAGAAAGAGGGCGGCAAAGAGGCCGGCGGGGCCCATGCCCACCACCACCGGCATGAAGTCGGGCCGGGCGGCGGGGGTGGGGAAGCGATAGGACTGGGGGGTGTGGAGGGCCACGGTCCGGTCCCCGGCCCGGCGGACCAGGTCGGCTTCGTCGGGGGCGCTCACGTCCACAGTGTAGACGTAGCGGATGTCCCCTTTTTTCCGGGCGTCGATGGACTGGCGTACCGGGGAGATGGCCCGGATTGTACTGGAGGAGATGCCCAGGCGCTTGGCGGCCTTTTTTTGTAGGTCGGAGAGATCTCCGTCAAGGGGCAGCGACAGGTTGGAAATTCGTATCATGTTTGTATCACCTGGGATGAGTGTAACATAAAACCAGGAAAATTGCTATGGAGAGATGGAAGTGACACGTTTTTTTGCAAAAAGTGGGGACGGCCCAAAAGGCCGCCCCCACTTGTACGGCGCTTACCGCGCCGCCCCGGCGGAGCCGGGGCCCCGGTGGCGGACGGTAGGCGAAACAGATGCGTTACGCTGATTCAGATATGCTTAGTAGGAGATACCCTGCCAGAGCATGGCGTCCGCGCCCCCAAAAACGCAGGCGTTTTTGGAGACCCCTTTGATTTGACATCCTCGGGCGAAGTGAATTCGCCCTGCGGCAAGGGGGCAGCCCAAATGGGCCGCCCCCTTGTACGGCGCTTACCGCGCCGCCCCGGCGGAGCCGGGGCCCCGGTGGCGGACGGTAGGCGAAGCAGATGTGTTGCGCTGATTCAGATATGCTCAGTAAGAGATACCCTGCCACAGCATGGCGTCCGCCACTTTGAGGAAGCCGGCGATGTTGGCGCCCGCCACAAGGTTGCCGGGCATGCCATACTCCTCGGCGGCCTTTGCGGCGTTGTGGTAGATGTTGGTCATGATTCCGTGGAGCTTCTCGTCCACCTCCTGGAAGGTCCAGCTCAGCCGGAGGGAGTTCTGGCTCATCTCCAGGCCGGAGGTGGCCACGCCGCCGGCGTTGGCGGCCTTGGCGGGCCCAAAGAGGACGCCGTTGGCCTGGAAAATGGCCACGGCCTCAGGAGTGGAGGGCATATTGGCGCCCTCAGCCACGGCAAAGCAGCCGTTCTTCACCAGAATCTGGGCGGAGGCGCCGTCCAGCTCGTTCTGGGTAGCGCAGGGGAGGGCGATGTCACAGGGGACGGTCCAGATGCCGGCGCAGCCCTCCACATACTTGGCGGAGGGGACATAGTCCAGATAGGTCTTGATGCGGGCCCGCTTGACCTCCTTGATCTCCTGGATGATCTTATAGTCAATGCCGCTCTCATCCACAATGTAGCCGTTGGAGTCGCTCATGGCGATAACATTGCCGCCCAGCTCGGTGGCCTTCTGGTTGGCATAGATGGCTACGTTGCCGGAGCCGGAGATGACCACCCGCTGGCCCTGGAAGCTCTTTCCGTTGGCCTTGAGCATCTCGTCGGTGAAGTAGCACAGACCGTAGCCGGTGGCCTCGGTGCGGGCCAGAGAGCCGCCGTAGGTCAGGCCCTTGCCGGTGAGCACACCGGTGAACTCATTGCGCAGGCGCTTGTACTGGCCGTACATAAAGCCGATCTCCCGGGCGCCTACGCCGATGTCACCGGCGGGCACGTCGGTAAACTGGCCGATGTGGCGCTGAAGCTCAGTCATGAAGGACTGGCAGAAGCGCATGACCTCGGCGTCAGATTTGCCCTTGGGGTCGAAGTCGGAGCCGCCCTTGCCGCCCCCCATGGGCAGGCCGGTGAGGGAATTTTTGAAGATCTGCTCAAAGCCCAGGAACTTGATGATGGACAGGTTCACGCTGGGGTGGAAGCGCAGCCCCCCCTTATAGGGGCCGATGGCGGAGTTAAACTGCACCCGGAAGCCCCGGTTGACCTGCACGTTGCCGGCGTCGTCCACCCAGGGAACCCGGAACTGGATGACCCGCTCGGGCTCCACCATACGCTGGAGGATGCCCGCCTTCTCCAGGTCGGGGCGCTTCTCCACCACGGGCTGGAGGGACTCCAGCACCTCGCCCACCGCCTGGAGGAACTCCGGCTGGTTGGGGTCCTTCTTCACGGCTGCGTCGTATACGCGCTGCAGGTAGTCGTTCTTGAATTCCATTTTCCAAAACCCCTTTGTCTTGACGGGTGGCCCCGCCTGATCTGGTTGTGTATCCGGAGCACACCTGCCCGTCTGGGGGGAACACCGGAATTTGGAATGTATTATACTTCACCTAGATAAAGATTGCAAGAAAAAAATGAAAAGCTGCACGGCGGTGGCCTGATTTCGGCAGGATACCGAAAATAACAGGCCGGGGCGCAATGGAGATAATAAAAAATGCCGTTTTCCCCCGGACCATAGGCCCGGGGGAAAACGGCAAAAACGGGTCGATTTTGGAAAAGAAACAGCTTACTTGCCCACGATCGCGGCGGTGTCCTGGGCGATGACCAGTTCCTCGTTGGTGGGGATGAGGAGGGTGTGAACAGTGGCGTCAGCGGCGGAGATGTCCCGCTCCTCGCCCTTGATGTTGTTCTTCTCGGGGTCGATCTTGATGCCCATGAAGCCCAGGCTGGACACGATCTGCTCCCGGAGCTCGGGGGAATTCTCGCCCACGCCGGCGGTGAAGACAACGGCGTCGATGCCGCCCATGGCGGCGGAGGCGGAGGCGATGCGCTTGGTGGTCTTGTAGCAGAACATGTCCAGAGCCAGCTGAGCACGCTGGTTGCCCTCGGCGGCGGCAGCCTCGATGTCACGGAAGTCGGAGGACACACCGGAGACGCCCAGCACGCCGGACTTCTTGTTGAGGATGTTCATGACCTCCTCAATGGTGAGGTGATGGGTATCCATGAGGTACTCGATGATGGATACGTCAATAGAGCCGCACCGGGTGCCCATGGGCAGGCCGTCCAAGGGGGTGAAGCCCATGGAGGTCTCAATGGACTTGCCGCCGTCAATGGCGCAGACAGAGGAGCCGTTGCCCAGGTGGCAGGTGACGATCTTCAGCTCCTCGATGGGGCGGCCCAGGATGGCGGCGGCACGGCGGGAGACGTAGAGATGGGAGGTGCCGTGGAAGCCGTAGCGGCGGACATGGTTCTCCTCATAGTACTCATAGTGGATGGCGTAGATGAAGGCGCGGGCGGGCATGGTCTGGTGGAAGGCGGTGTCAAACACGGCCACCATGGGTACGCCGGGCATGACCTTCTGGCAGGCCCGGATGCCGGTGATGTTGGCGGGGTTGTGGAGGGGAGCCAGAGGGATGCACTCCTCGATGGCGGCCATCACAGAATCGTCGATGAGCACGGAGGAGGCGAACTTCTCGCCGCCATGCACCACGCGGTGACCCACGGCGTCAATTTCGGACATGCTCTTGATGACGCCGTGCTCAGCGTTGGTCAGGGCGTCCAGCACGGCCTGGATGGCCTCGGCGTGGGTGGGCATGGGGATCTCGAACTCATACTTGCCGTTGGTGGCGGGGACCTTATGGGTCAGGCGGCCGTCGATGCCGATGCGCTCGCACAGGCCCTTGGCCAGGACCTCCTGGGTGCTGGGGTCCATAAGCTGGTATTTGAGGGAGGAACTTCCGGCGTTAATGACAAGAACTTTCATTGCGTGATCCCGCTCCTTTGATGATAATATGATTGGCGGTCCTTGCGCATCCGCGCTTGTTCCGCTAAAATGACAGTATAATTGTAGCCCATTCCACAGAAAAGAACAACCCATTTTTTCAGAAAAAGTCAAAATTTTTCCTTTAGGAGGTAGCACCAATGAACGTTGCGGGCATCATCGCTGAATATAATCCCTTTCACCGGGGACACGCCTGGCAAATTGACGAAACCCGGCGGGCTCTGGGGGCGGATACGGCGGTGGTGTGCGCCATGAGCGGACATTGGGTCCAGCGGGGGGAGTGCGCCCTCACCGACAAGTGGACCCGGACGGCCATGGCCCTGCGGGGGGGCGCCGACCTGGTCCTGGAGCTGCCCACACCCTGGGCCTGCGCCTCGGCGGAGACCTTCGCCAGGGGGGGCGTTGGGGTGCTGGCGGCAACGGGGGTGGTGGACACCCTGTCCTTCGGCAGCGAGTCGGGGTACCTGGAGGGGCTCAGGCGGGCAGCGGCGTGCCTGGACTCAGAGGGTTACCGGACGGTACTGCGCCGGTTTTTGGATGGGGGCCTGCCCTTTGCCGCCTGCCGCCACGCAGCGGCGGGGGAGCTTCTGGGGGAGGAGGCCGCCGCCTGTCTGGGGGGGGCCAACGACAACCTGGGGGTGGAATATCTCCGGGCCCTGCCCCCGGGGATGGGGGCCCTGGCGGTCAGACGGACGGGGGCCCGCCATGACGGGGGGCCGGAGGGGGGCTTCGCCTCGGCTTCCGTCCTGCGCGGCTGGCTGCGGCAGGGGAAGATCGCCCGGGCTGAGGCCTATCTCACCGAGGCCTGGCAGGGGGACATCGCCTCCATGGAGTGGTGTGAGCGGTGGGCCCTGGCCCGGCTGCGGACCATGTCCCTGGCCGAGGCGGAGGCCCTGCCCGACAGCGGGGAGGGCCTGGCGGCCCGGCTGCTGGCGGCGGGTCGGGGGGCGTCGTGCCTGGAGGAGGTCTACGCCCTGACCAAGACCAAGCGGTACGCCCACGCCCGGGTGCGGAGGCTAACGGTGTGGGCCATGCTGGGGCTGCGGGCGGCCGACCGGCCGGCAGCGGTCCCCTATCTCAAGGTGCTGGGCTTCACCGGCCGGGGCCGGGAGGTGCTCCGGGAGATGGGGCGGCGGGCGGCGGTGCCCATCGTCACCAAGCCGGCCCACGCCAGGGACCTGCCGGGAGATGGGGAGCGGCTGGCCGGGCTGGAGGCCCGGTGCACCGACCTCTACGGCCTGTGCTTCGCCCGGCCCTGGACGGGGGGCGAGGAGTGGCGGCGGGGGCCGGTGATGTTGGAGCGGCGGGAGGGGAGAACATGATCACACCGGTGCTGGACCCCGCCCTGGACACCCCCCTCTACGAGCAGCTCTACCGTCAGATCCGGCGGGACATTGAGGCGGGGGTCCTCGCCGCCGGGGAGAAGCTCCCCTCCAAGCGGGCCCTCTCGGCCCATTTGAAGGTGAGCGTGGTGACGGTGGAGGGGGCCTATGGCCAGCTTCTGGCCGAGGGCTATCTGCGCTCTGAGGCCAAGCGGGGCTTTTTTGTCGCCGATGTGGAGCCGGCGGCGCCAGCTCCCGCCGCCCCCCGGCGCCCGGAGGGCGGGGAGGAGCCACCCCAGGCCGCCGCCCCCCGGTACGACTTTGCCACCAACGCCGTGGACGCCGTCCACTTCCCCTTCGCCACCTGGGCAAAGCTGATGCGGCAGGTCCTCACACGGGAAAACAGCGGTCTTCTCTCGGCCATCCATCCCCAGGGGGTGCCCGCCCTCCGGGCGGCCATCGTGGACCATCTGCGCTCCTTCCGGGGCATCGACGCCCGGCCGGATCAGGTGGTGGTGGGGGCCGGGTCGGAGTACCTTACGGGCATCCTTTTCCAGCTGCTGGGCCGGGAGGGGGGCTACGCCGTGGAAGACCCGGGCTACCGGAAATTCGGGGCCATCCTCTCCCGGCAGGGTGCCCTCATCTGCCCCATCCCCCTGGACGGGCACGGCCTGCGGGTGGACGCCCTCACCTGGTCGGGGGCCC
This sequence comes from Candidatus Intestinimonas merdavium, assembly GCA_019115785.1. Taxonomy (GTDB): domain Bacteria; phylum Bacillota; class Clostridia; order Oscillospirales; family Oscillospiraceae; genus Intestinimonas; species Intestinimonas merdavium. The sequence goes on from DXCX01000046.1 coordinate 16,314, forward strand.
GGGTGGTCCATGTGACCCCCTCCCACCACTTCCCCCTGGGTACCGTCATGCCGGTGGGGCGGCGGCGGGAGCTGCTCTCCTGGGCCATGGCGGGTGAGGGACGCTACATCATCGAGGACGACTACGACAGCGAGTTTCGCTTCTCAGGCCGGCCCATCCCCGCCCTCCAGAGCCTGGACACGGGGGAGCGGGTGGTCTACCTCAACACCTTCGCCAAGAGTCTGGCTCCCTCCCTGCGCATCGGCTACATGGTGCTGCCCCCCCACCTGGCGGAACGGTACCGCCGGGAGTTTCTGCTCTATTCCTCCACCGTCCCCTCCTTTGAGCAGTACACCCTGGCCCGGTTTCTGGAGGGGGGACACTTCGAGCGGCACATCGCCCGGATGCGGGTGGAGTACCGGGACCGGAAGGGGGCCCTCACCGCCTGCGTAAAGGAGCTGGGCCTCCCCGCAAAGCTCTCGGGGGCGGACGCGGGACTCCACATGCTTCTCACCCTGGAAAACGGCATGGGGGAGGCAGAGCTGGTGGGCCGGGCGGCGGCGGAGGGGGTGGCGGTCTACCCCCTGTCGGCCTGCTGGCTCACCCCTCCTCCGGAGGACCTGAGCCCTACCCTTATTATGGGCTATGCCCGGCTGGAGGCCGGGGACATCCAGGCGGCCTTCCGGCGGCTGAAGGCGGCTTGGAGCCGTTAGAAATCTGTAAGAAATGCCCGGTGGGGCTGTAAGAGTCTTCTGCTATGCTGGAGGCGTCGGGAAGGAGTTCGAGGTCATGGACGAGCGGATTTTAGTGGTGGACGACGACCGGGAGATCGTAGGGGCCATCGCCATATTGCTGGAGCGGGAGGGCTATCAGGTCCTCCGCGCCTACAACGGCATGGAGGCGTTGGATCTGGCCCTGGACCCCGCCATCCGGCTCATCATCATGGATGTGATGATGCCCCGGCTGGACGGGCTCTCTGCGGTGCTGCGCATCCGGGAGAGGCGAAACCTGCCCATCATTGTCCTCTCCGCCCGCAGCGAGGAGACCGACAAGATCCTGGGCCTTTCGGTGGGGGCGGATGACTATGTGACCAAGCCCTTCAGCCCGTCGGAGCTGGTGGCCCGGGTGCGCAGTCAGCTGCGGCGGTACACCAGTCTGGGGGACGTGCACGCCGAGGGACGGCGGAACGTGGTGGTCAACGGCCGGCTCACCTACGATCCGGAGGGCATGACCCTGACGGCCGACGGGGAGCCGGTAAAGCTCACCGCCACTGAGACAGGGATCGTGGACTTGCTCATGCGGAATCTGGGGCGCATCTTCCCGGCGGAGGAGATCTACCGCCGGGTATGGGAAGGGGAGTGCTATGCCCCCGAAAACACGGTGATGGTCCACATCCGCCGCATCCGGGAGAAGATCGAGCTCAATCCCAAGAAGCCGGAATATCTGAAGGTGGTGTGGGGCATTGGTTACAAAATGGAAAAAATGGGCTAGTGTGATCGTCCTCTTTCTGGGATTTTACCTCGCCCTGGCGGGGTGCGCGGGGACGTGGTACGCCGTCTGGGGGCTCATCCCCCGGGGACTGGGGCCCGAACTGGTCCTCCAGGGGGATTACCGGGAGACAGCCTATTTCCGGCGGGAGATCACAAGTATTTTCTACGACGTCCTCAACGCCCTGGAGCGTCAGGAGGAGGGAGAGCTCTGGGCCAACGCGGACCTGGACACCAACCTCCTTTACACCGGGACCTATGAGTTCGGGAGCGTCCCGGTCTCCTGCTCCAACACCGACCACGTCCTGAGTCGTGGCCTGCCCGACGGGTATGATTTTCTCCTGGCCTTCCGAAGCGGGCGGGTCATCATCATCCAGGACGGGGAGAGGGTGGACGTCTACGGGGACGGCTACTACACCGACCAGAGCCGGTGGGACGTGCCTGGCTACCGCAACCGGAGGGGCGAGGACCATGACGGCTACACCGTCTACCTGGCCGTCGCCTCCCAGCCGGTGGACCACGGCTGGTGGGAGCCCATCTGGAGCATGAAGCAGGTGCTCACCTATGTCCGGTACGGCTATCTGGGCCTCTTCGGCGCCTGGGCCGGGGCGGTGCTCTGCCTCACCCTGGCGGCGGGGCTGCGGAAGGCCCGGCGGGAGGCCCGGGAGGCCATCGCTGTCCGGACGGCAAAGGTGTGGTTCGAGGTCAAGCTGGCCCTGGCAATCCTGCCGGCCCTCCTCTTCTGGCAGCTGCTCACGGGGGGGTTCTTCTGGGGCCTGAATACACAAGCCGCCCTGGTGGGGGCGGCGCTGCTCCTGTGCTATCCCCCCGTCCTCTACTGTCTGGGCTGTGACCTCCGGCACAACCGGGGAGTGTGGAGGAACAGCCTGTGCGCCAGACTCCTCTCTCGTGGAAAGGTAGCGGCGGGGGCCCTCTCCGCCCGGCAGGCCGCCGCCGCCCGTCTGGCCGCCCGCATCTGGTTTGAGTGGAAGCTGCTGCTGGTGGTGCTCTACCCGCCTGCGGCCCTGGGGCTGCTCCCCAGGGTCCGGTGGGTCCTGGGCTACAGCGGGGCGGCCGATCTGTGCTTCCTGGTCCTGTGCGCCGGGGCAGCCGGGGTGTGGCTGGCCGCCCTCTATGTGGTCTTCTGCGACCTGAGGTACAACAAAAAGCCCTGGCGCCACAGCCTGTGCGCCGCCCTGGGCGGGGGCCTGGCCCGGCTGTGGCGGGTCCTCCGGGGAGCGGAGCTCTCCCAGCCCCTCCGGCGGCGGTTCCTGGTACGGATCATGGGGGCGGGGGCGGGGACCGGCGTGCTGGCGCTGCTGGCCCTTTGGAGCCTCTTCCGGCAGTTCTACGACGGGACCAGTCTCTCCTGGATGGCTGCCCTCCTGGCCGCGCTGCTGCTGGTCCTCCTCTTCCTCCTCCCCCTGGCCTGGCTGCTGGACCGGGTCTGGGTCCTCCTCCGGGACCTGGTCCCCCTCACCGAGCGGCTCTCCGTCCTCCGTGCCGGCGCTTCTATGGAGCCCCTGAAGCTGCCGGAGGGCTCCGATCTCCGGGAGGCCGCCGCCGACCTCAACCGAGTCCAGGAGGGGCTGCGCTCCGCCGTGGAGCAGCAGATGAGGAGCGAGCGGATGAAGGTGGAGCTCATCGCCAACGTCTCCCACGACCTGAAGACCCCCCTCACCTCGGTGGTGAGCTACGCCGCCCTGCTGGGGGAGGAGGAGCTGCCCCCCCATGTGAAAGACTATGTCCGCATCCTCAACGAGAAGGCCCGCCGACTCCAGGTCATGGTCCAGGATGTCTTTGAGGTGAGCAAGGCGGCCTCGGGGGAGCTGCCCCTGAAGCTGGAGCAGCTGGACCTCACCCGTCTGCTGGACCAGACCCTGGCCGACATGGACGAGGCCATCCGGGCCAGCGGACTCACCCTCCGCACCACGCTGCCCGGCGGACCGGTGTGGATCACCGCCGACGGGGACCGGCTCTACCGGGTTTTTCAGAACCTCATTCAGAACGCCCTGCGCTACTCCCTGGAGGGGAGCCGGGTGTATCTGACTCTGGAGGTCCGGAACGGCAGGGCCACGGCCACAATGAAGAATACCTCCCGGGACGAGCTGCCCGCCGGAATGGACTTCACCGCCCGGTTTGTCCGGGGGGATGAGAGCCGCACCGACGGAGGGAGCGGCCTGGGCCTGGCCATCGCCAGCAGCTTCACCACCGCCTGCGGCGGCGCCTTGGAGGTGGAGACCGACGCAGATCTCTTCACCGTAAGGGTGAGCTTTCCCACCTCCGTCTGACGAAAAACAGGGGGTGGGAAAAAAGACGCCCATGTGGTATACTGAAGGCACCACATGGGCGTTTTTACGTCCGGAAGGGAGAATGGGATGGAATTCATCTATGAGGCGGAGCGGATCTATGTCAAGGGTGAGGATGGCCGGATGGCGGCGGAGGTCACGTTCCACCAGCGGTCCGACCGGGCCGTGTCCATCGACCATACCTATGTCTCCCCGGAGCTGCGGGGCCAGGGAGCGGCGGGAAAGCTGATGGCTGCCGCCGCCCGGCGGTTCCGCCAGCGGGAGCTGAAGGTGGTGCCGGTGTGCTCCTACGCCGTGGCCTGGTTCCAGGACCACCCGGAGGAGGCCGACCTTTTGAAATGAGTCGTCCCGAAGGAGAGCGCAAAGCGGCGTGTGCACCCTGCACACGCCGCTTTGTCAAAGATCATTTGCGCCACAGATCGTCGGGGTAAAGTCCCGCTTGGGTCATCCGGGCGATGGCGTCCACCACCACCGGCTTGTCCTCGTGATAGGTGACGCCATACCAGCGGTCCCGGCTCCGCAGGACCTTTACCCGGGCCTTCCCCTCTTCGATGAGAGCGCTCACCACGCTGGGGAGGAAGTATTCCCCCTTGAGGGGGTCGCTCTTCAAGGTCCGGTCCAGGAAGGCGGGGAAGCGCGCCTCGGCCTCGGTGAGGAAGCTGGGGGTGAAGCCCCACAGATTCATGGACACCACGGTGTCCCCGGCCAGGCGCTCCCATGTCTGGCCCCCGTCCGGGGTGGAGCTGGCGTCTGCCCCATCCTGCTCGATGTGGGTATGCTCAGTGACGCTCTTGAGGAAGTGGTCGGCCGTCTCCACGCACACCCCACGGGCTACATGGCCGTGCTCGGTGACGGTGTTCCCCAGCAGATAGCCCACCATGGCGTACTCGTAGCAGTCCGGACGGTCGGCGTGGGTGGAGAGGTAGTGGTAGATCTCCTGAAAGGCCTCGGGGCCGTAGTAGTCGTCGGAGTTGATGACGGCAAAGGGACCGTCCACCACCCTCCGGGCGGCCAGGACGGCGTGACAGGTGCCCCAGGGCTTCACCCGGCCCTCGGGGACGGCGTAGCCCTCAGGCAGGTCGTCCAGCTCCTGAAAGGCATAGCGTACATCCATGACCTTGCTCAGCCGGTCGCCGATGCCGGCCTTGAAGCTCTCCTCAATGGCGTGTTTGATGACGAAGACCACCGTCTCGAATCCGGCCCGCCGGGCGTCGTAGATGGAGTAGTCAATGATGAGCTCCCCGTGCCCGCCCACCGGGTCCAGCTGCTTGAGGCCGCCGTAACGGCTGCCCATGCCGGCGGCCATCACCACCAATACAGGTTTTTTCATGCTCGTATCCTCCTTGTCACTGTCTGAGGCTCACCGATATTTTACACGCTGGAACGGGAAAAGGGAAGGGCCGGCTCAAAGTTCCTCCTCCGGGAGACAGAGGAGCCTGAACTGGTTGCGGTTGGTCTCCAATACCCCCTCAGCCCGGAGCCGGGAGAGGACGGCGGACATGGCGCTGCGCTCCACACAGAGGTAGTCGGCCAGCTCCTGCCGGCCGAAGGGGATGGAAAACGACCTGCCTCCGGCCAGAGCGGCCTGCTCCGAAAGGTAGGAGAGGAGCTTTTCCCGGGTGGAGCGGCGGGAGAGGTGGAGCATCCGCCGGTTGAGGGCCAGGTTTTTCTCCGCCAGCACTCCCAGCAGGTTTTGCACCAGCCGGGTGTGGAAGGGGCAGGCGTTGGCGCACACGCCCACCACCCGGCCCAGAGAGAGGAGAAGGACGTCGCAGTCCTCGACGGCCAGTACGCTCACGGGCAGGCCGCCGGGCAGGGCGGGGGCGCAGGCGAAGGTCTCGGCGAAGAGCTCTCCCGGCTCCAGCTCGGCCAGAAGGGAGCGGCTGCCGGAGAACTCCTCCCGGACCACCCTGGCCCGGCCGGAGAGGACCAGGCCCATCTGCCCGGCGGGGGACCCCGCCAGCAGAATGGCCGCGCCGGCGGGGTAGTGACGGACGCCTCCTCCCAGGCAGGGGAGCAGACGCTCCAGCTCCTCCGCTGTGATGCCCCGGAAGAGGGGGGAGCGGAGGAGGATTTCCAGATATTTTTTCATAGCAGGCTCCTGTTTGTTGGAATTACAACTGACTGTAGGGCCTTAGTATACGATAATACACACAGAAAAACAAGGGGGAACCGAATGTGCGAAGGAAAGACCGGGAGATGGACATGGACTTTGCCCGGATGGTACTGGACAAGTGCGAATATGCCGTGCTGGGCATGGTGGGGCCGGAGGGCTGGCCCTACAGCGTGCCGGTGACCATTGTCCGGGATGGGGAGGAGCTCTATTTCCACTGCGCCCTGGAGGGGCAGAAGGTGGAGTGCCTGCGCCGGGACGGCCGGGTGTGCGTGACGGCGGTGGGGGACACCCATATTCCCCCGGACAAGTTCACCACCGAGTACGAGTCGGCGGTGGCCTTCGGCCTGGCCGAGGAGGTCACCGACCCGGCGGAGAAGACCCATGCCCTGGAGCTGCTGTGCCGGCGGCACGTGCCCACCAACATGGACCAGTTTGAGGTCTCGATGGCCCGGAGCCTGGACCGCACCGGGGTGTGGCGGGTGAGAATCACCGGTCTCACCGGCAAGCGGAAGAAATACGACAAGACCGGAAAAGAAATGAAATTCGGAAGGATGGAATAAGAATATGGAGCGCAAGATCATCAAAATCGACCAGGAGAAGTGCAACGGCTGCGGCCTGTGCGCCGCCGCCTGCCACGAGGGGGCCATCGGCATGGTGGAGGGCAAGGCCCGGCTGCTGCGGGAGGACTACTGCGACGGGCTGGGAGACTGCCTGCCCGCCTGTCCCACCGGGGCCATCACCTTTGAGGTCCGGGAGGCCCCGGCCTATGACGCCGCCGCCGTGGAGGCGGCCAAGAAGGCCAAGGCGGCGGCCCCCCTGCCCTGCGGCTGTCCCGGCAGCCAGTCCCGGAGCATCCAGCGCACCCCCTGCGCCGGCCACACCGCCCCCTCTGTCCCGGCGGGGGCAGAGGAGAGCCAGCTCTCCCAGTGGCCGGTCCAGATCAAGCTGGTGCCGGTGAAGGCGCCCTACTTTGAGGGCGCCAAGCTCCTGGTGGCCGCCGACTGCACCGCCTACGCCTACGCCGCCTTCCACCGGGACTTCATCCGGGGGCGCATCACCCTGGTGGGCTGCCCCAAGCTGGACGAGGGGGACTACGCCGACAAGCTCACCGAGATCCTGCGGGTGAACGACATCAAGAGCGTCACTGTGGTGCGCATGGAGGTGCCCTGCTGCGGGGGCCTGGAGAATGCCGTGAAGCGTGCCCTCCAGAACTGCGGCAAGCTCATCCCCTGGCAGGTCACCGTCATCTCCACCGACGGCCGGATTCTGGACCTGTAAGAGAGAAAGGAACTGCCCCGGAGCGATTTGCCCCGGGGCAGTGTTTTTTATGGGGCGGGCGGCAGCTCAAAGGGAAAAACTGTCATTTTCCGCCGGAATGTCTGGAAAAAGGCCCGGCTGTGTGCTATGCTTGATGCAATCAGCAAATCAATATCCGGGAGGATGGGATACCATGACAGACGTGCAGCAGCGGGCGGCGGCAAAGGAGTTCGTTAAATATTGGACGGGCCGGGGCGACGAAAAGCAGGAGACCCAGCGCTTTTGGATGGACCTGCTTCGCAATGTCTACGGGGTGGCGGAGCCGGAAAAGACCGTCGAATTTGAGTGCCCCGTGAAGCTGGACCACGTCAGCTATATTGACGCCTATCTCCCGGCCACCCGGGTGCTCATTGAGCAGAAGGGGGCGGATATTGACCTGCGGCGGGGTTACAAGCAGTCCGACGGCTCCATGCTGACCCCCTACCAGCAGGCCCGGCGCTACGCGGGCTATCTGCCACATGACAGAAATCCCCGGTGGATCGTGGTGTGCAACTTCAGGGAGTTTCATATCCACGACATGAACCGCCCCAACGACGAGCCGGAGGTGGTGGCCCTGGCCGATCTGGAGAAGGAGTATCACCGCCTGAACTTTTTGGTGGACACCGGGGATGAGAACATCAAGAAGGAGATGGAGATCTCCCTACAGGCCGGCGAGATCGTGGGCACCCTGTACGACGCCCTATTAAAGCAGTACAAGGACCCGGAGTCCCCGGAGACCCTCAAGAGCCTGAATGCCCTGTGCGTCCGGCTGGTCTTCTGCCTGTACGCCGAGGACGCGGAGATCTTTGGCGGCCACGGAAAATTCCACGACTATTTGCAGCGGCATCAGGACACCGCCCGCAGCGCCCTGATCGAGCTTTTCCGGGTGCTGGACACAAAGCCGGAGGACCGGGACCCCTACATGGACGACGATCTGGCCGCCTTTCCCTATGTCAACGGGGGCCTCTTTGCCGACGAGCATGTCACCATTCCCCGGCTGGAAAAGGACATCGTAGACCTGATCCTCCGCCGGGCCAGCGAGGACTTTGACTGGTCCGCCATCAGCCCCACCATCTTCGGCGCCGTCTTTGAGAGCACCCTCAACCCGGAGACCCGGCGCTCGGGCGGGATGCACTACACCAGCATCGAGAACATCCACAAGGTCATCGCCCCCCTGTTTCTGGACGACTTGAAGGCGGAGCTGGCGGAGATCCAGGCGGTTGCCGTGGAGACCACCATGCCCCCGGAGCTGCGCAAGGCCCATCAGCAAAACGACAAGGCCGTCATGCGTGCCTATGGCTTCGACGTCAAGACCACCACCGAGACCACCTGTGTAGCGGAGCTGATGAAGCGGTATCAGGCGCTGACGGAAAGTAAGAAGTAACATGTGAAGGGGCGGGCGTGTCCTTTGAGCGCCCGGACCCGGACAAAAATACCACCGTCTGCCGCTGGGCGGACGGTGGTATTTTTATCACAGATCGGGGGGCCGCCCCCGAAATATTCCTTTTATTCCCCGGCTTCGTCCTCTCTGGCCCAGTCCAGGCTGCGCTCCACCGCCCGGTGCCAGCCCTTGAGAAGCTTTTCCCTGTACCGGGGCTCCATGTTGGGGGTGAAGGTCACGTCCCGCCGCCACAGGCCCCGGATCTCCTCCCGGTCCCGCCACACCCCCACGGCCAGGCCGGCCAGGTAGGCGGCCCCCAGGGCGGTGGTCTCCCGAATGACGGGGCGCACCACGTCGGTGCCCAGGATGTCGGCCTGGAACTGCATGAGAAAGCCGTCCCGGCTGGCTCCGCCGTCGGCCCGGAGGGCCTGGAGGGCCACCCCGGTGTCCTTCTCCATGGCGGCGGCCAGGTCCCGGACCTGGTAGGCGATGGACTCCTGGGCCGCCCGGATGATGTGCTCCCGGCGGGTGCCCCGGGTGATGCCCACCAGGCAGCCCCGGGCGTACATGTCCCAGTAGGGGGCCCCCAGGCCGGTGAAGGCGGGCACCAGGTAGACCCCGCCGGTGTCGTCCACCTTCTGGGCGTAGTACTCGGCGTCCCGGCTCTCGGTGAGGAGGCGCAGCTCGTCCCGGAGCCACTGGATGACGGCGCCCCCCACGAAGACGGAGCCCTCCAGAGCGTACTGGACCGCCCCGCCCAAGCCCACGGCGATGGTGGTGATGAGACCGTTGCGGCTCATGCAGGGGGTCTCCCCGGTGTTCATGAGGAGAAAGCAGCCGGTGCCGTAGGTGTTCTTGGCCTCCCCGGGGGAGAAGCAGGTCTGGCCGAAGAGGGCGGCCTGCTGGTCCCCGGCGATGCCGGAGATGGGCACCTTGGCCTCCCCCAGCTGGGCGTAGCCGTAAACCTCGCTGGAGGAGCGGACCTCGGGCAGCATGGCCCGGGGGATGTCCAGGGCGGAGAGGAGGGTGTCGTCCCAGTCCAGCTTCCGGATGTCATAGAGCATGGTCCGGGAGGCGTTGGTCACGTCGGTGACGTGGACCGCCCCGCCGGTGAGCTTCCACAGGAGCCAGGTGTCCACGGTGCCGAAGAGGATCTCCCCCCGCTCTGCCCGCTCCCGGGCCCCCTCCACCTGGTCTAGGATCCACTTGATCTTGGTGGCGGAGAAGTAGGCGTCGGGGACCAGGCCGGTGGTCCGGCGGATGTGATCCCCCAGGCCGTCGGAGAGGAGCCGGTCCACCAGGGGGGCGGTGCGGCGGCACTGCCAGACGATGGCGTTGTGGATGGGCCTTCCCGTGGCCCGGTCCCAGAGGATGGTGGTCTCCCGCTGGTTGGTGATGCCGATGGCGGCCACCTCCGACGCCGCCACCCCCGTCTTGGCCAGGACCTCCATCATGACGGCGTACTGGGAGGACCAGATCTCCATGGGGTCGTGCTCCACCCAGCCCTCCCGGGGGTAGAGCTGGGGAAATTCCTTTTGGGCCAAACCCGCGACGCGCTGACCCTCGTCGAATAAGATGGCCCGGGAGCTGGTGGTGCCCTGGTCCAGGGCCAGGATGTATCTGCCCATGTGTTCTCCTCCCAACGGTGGTGTTTTGACCAGTTTACCACATTTGGGGCGGCTTGGGTACTCTAAACTTGTTTCTCTTGCCAATCGGGGCGGGAAATGCTATGATGGAACAAAGAACGTTCCCGCCGGCGGCGGGTACGGGAAGGACGTGAGGACATGTATACCACAGAGGTCAGGGTGAAGTCCCTGCCGGTGCGGGAATGGCTTTCCAGATATTGTTTTCCGGACCTGTTTCGGGACGCCTGCCTCCACTGTCCGGACCACAACATGAATTGGTCCTGCCCGCCGGGTGTGCCCACCGCGGAGGAGCTGCTGGGGGACTACCGGACGGTCTACCTCATCGGGGTGAAGGTCTGCTACGACCAGGAGCAGCGCTCGGCGGCCCTGGCCTCCCCAAAGGCGGCGGACCTGGTGCGGAGCGAGAGCTATGGCGTGGTGAAAAAGGCGCTGCTGGAGGTGCTCCTCAACCTGGAGCAGATGGTACCCGGGTCGTACACCGTGGCGGCGGGGCGCTGCGAACAGTGCGAGAAGTGTTCCCGGATCATCGGCCGCATCTGCCGGCGGCCGGAGCGGCTGCGCTATTCCTTTTCCGCCTTTGGCTTCGACCTCACCGCCCTGGCCCGGGAGGAGTTGGGTCTGGAGTTGTTATGGGCCAAGGAGGGGCTGCCGGAGTACAACGTGGCGGTTTCCGCCTTTCTGACGAGGTGAGACCATGGGCGCCGAGCTGGAGCAGAAATATGTGGTGATCTCCCGGCGGCCCTGGATGGTGGAGGCCCGGCTTACCGCCCAGCTGCGCCGGGCAGGCTATCAGGTGTTGTTTTTGGAGGAAAAGCCCCAGAAGGACACCTATTACGACACCCCCGGCCTGGACATTCTGGCGGGGGGTGGCTCCCTGCGCCTGCGGGAGAAGGGAGACCGGAGGATTTTGACCGTAAAGGTCCCCATCCGGGCCGAGGGAGGGACCTTCCTCCGGAGGGAGGAGGAGCTTGCGCTGGCGGAAGGGGACGACCCGGCGGACTTTCTGCGGGCGTGCCTGCCGCAGGTGGACCCGAAGGGGTTGACCCCCACGGCGGTGGTGGACAATCGCCGCAGGACCTACGAGGTAGTCCGTCCGGCGGGGGGACGCTTCGAGCTGGCACTGGACGATGTGTGCTACCGGGACCCGGCCACCGGCCGGGAACACCGGGAGCGGCAGGTGGAGCTGGAGGCTGTGGCTGCCACCGGGGCGGACCTGGAGCAGGTGGTGTCGGCCCTGTCCCTCCCCGAACTGCGGCCGGCCCAGGAGTCCAAATATCAGCGGGCCGTGACCCTCACGAGGGGCAACGACGCTACAGGATAAAAAGATGGCCGCGAGTCATTAACGATGGCTTGCGGCTGTCTTTTTTGGTATCGTTTCATGTTCGGGAAGACGGCATGGCGGCCCTGCGGGACAAACTCCTGGGGGCGGCCAAGGCGGTGGCTCGGAACTGACAGTGGAGGAGCGGGCTTATCTGGAGGAGCACCCTACCTCACGGTGAAGGTCATGGGCCAGAACACGGCTTTGGCCGTAAAAAGGACAAGTCTGGTTTGCCGGCAATCAGGTCCTCTGAACAATGAATGATTGCCGCAAAGAGCGGGTGAGGGGTTCACAGATTTGTTCGTCCACTCCAAAACAAGGCCTAGAGTCCCGGTTCGCGTCCGCTGCCGGTCAATATTTGCTTCCGCCCACGCTGATGCGGGTCTTGCCGCCTGTACCCCTGCCGGCATACGTCTGGGTCTTGTCCTTCGTCACCTGGAAGGCGCTGAGCAGCTCCTTCATGAGATTGGCCTGACTGCTGAGCTCCTCACTGGCCGCGGCGCTCTCCTCGGAGGTGGCCGAGTTGGTCTGGACCACCGCGGAGATCTGGTCGATGCCCACGGAGATCTGGGAGATGGAATCGGCCTGCTCCTGGGAGGCCTGGGCGATCTTGGCGATCATGTCCAAGATATTTTCCGAAGCCGTCGCCACGTCGTTGAAGGCGGCGTTCGTTCGCCTGGCGATTTCCTCTCCGTGTGAGACATGCTGAAGAGAGTTCTTGATGAGGCCCGTGGTCTCTTTGGCGGCATCCGTGGACTTCTGGGCCAGACTGCGCACTTCATCCGCTACGACAGCGAATCCCTAGCCGGCGTTGCCCGCCCGGGCGGCCTCCACGGCGGCGTTCAGAGCCAGGATGTTGGTCTGGAAGGCAATGTCATTGATGACCTTGATGATACTCTGAATATTGTTGGACGCATGGGCAATCTCCTGGATAGAGGAGAGCAGCTGCTCCATCTCCTCTTTGCCCTTGTTCACGATTTCCCTGCTCTCCTGGCCCAGCTGGTCTGCCTTCTGAGAGAACACAGCGGTGTCAGAAATATGGTTGGAAATATCGGCAATAGAGGCGGAGAGCTCCTCCACGCTGCTGGCCTGCTCCGTGGCGCCCTGGGCCAGGGCCTGGGCGCCGTCGGCCACCTGCTCGGCGCCGGCGCTCACCTGGGCGGAGGAGGTCTCCAGCTCACCCAACATGCTTCTCATCTTTTCCTGGAAATTCTCGATGGAGGCCTGGATGTGGGCAAAATCACCCAGAAACTGAATGGGGCACTCATAGGTAAAGTTGCCGGCGGAAAACTCAGTCATGCCATTGTCGATGGTATCCACATACTTGGACAGCTCCTGGAAGGAGAAGTTCAGCCGCTGGGCCAGCTCGCCAAATTCGTTGCCGCCCTGATAGTCCACATGGACCTTCAGATCCCCCCTGGACAGGCCCTCGGCGGCAGTGCGGATCTGGCTTACCGCTTTGGTGATGATACCCGTGGTCTTCAGCGCTACCGCCAGGCCGAATACCAGCGCCAGCACGAAGAACGCGGCCAGAACAGCGATGTACACGTTGAGCATCACCAGAGTGCTCTGCTCCTGCTTGTCGCGCTCCTGGGTGGTGACGGTGTCGATCTCTTGGGCGATGCTGGCCAGTTCGGTCAGGGCAGGGGAGCACTCGTCCAGAACCGCGGCAGGGGCCGGGAAGAGATACCCCGCCGCCATCTCCAGTATGAGCAGCGGAAAGAAAATGGTGGCGCTCTTCAGCACATAGAATAGCAGCAGAAGCCCTGCGGAAAAAAACGAATTTTGCGGTGCGTATGTTAGCATCGTCCGCAGGGAACTATCGGAGTGAAGGGACAGAATCGCTGCAAGACACAGAAAGACCCCACCCAATATGCATCCTGCTATGTAAAATCGCTGAGGGAGGCGTTTTCTCATAAGAACCTCCATAAATCGGACTGGGTTCTCCTGAACCTATTGAGCGTTTCGTCCGCTGGGGAGAGCCGATGACATGTCAGGTGAAGATCCTCCTTTGTTTGTAGATGAAAATATTGTAATCAGCAAACGCAGTGATTTCACTGGGCAAAGGCTTACTTGCGTTACACCTCTCCTCAGCGCTATGGCTTGTGTTACATTTTGGGACAAAACCTGTGTTTTGTCCCGTAATCTTTCAAGATTGATCCTTGACAAAGAGGCGCCGCCCATGTAATGTTAAATCACTCTTTGCACTGCATTACATTCCGTTTGGAATGCGAGTTCAACAGTACAAACTGAACAGGCGATGACCAGGAGGTCATTTGCCGGGCCATTGTGGCAGCAGACGTGAAGCATCTGCGGGACAGTTGTATGTCCCGCGGGTGCTTTTTATATTTACCTGGGGGAAACGAGAGTTGCTGATGTGTGCTTACAAGGGGAACATCCCGTTCATAGACTGAGACAGGAGGAATTTTCAATGAAAACTGAGAACAAGCAGACTGAAACCGTTTCCCGCAAGAATCTAATTGATGAGGCGGCTGCGATTCGGAAAATGTCTTTTGTCAGCGTTGCTGGCAATGCGGTACTGTCCGGATTCAAGTTTTTTGCTGGTGTCACAGGTAACTCCGGCGCCATGATCTCTGACTCCATCCACTCCTTTTCCGACGTGATCACCACGGTGATCGCCTGGATCGGAGTGAAAGCCTCCAAAAAAGAAGCGGATTCCGCCCATCCCTACGGTCATGAGCGCATGGAGTGCATCGCATCCTTGTTTCTGGGCATCATTCTGCTGGCGACCGGTCTGGGCGTAGGAAAGGTGGGGCTGGAAAATATCATCTCCGGCGACTATGAGACACTTGCCATCCCCGGCACCATTTCTCTGGTGGCGGCCATCGTTTCCATTGTGAGTAAGGAGGCCATGTATTGGTACACGCGTTATTACGCCAGGCTGATCAACTCCTCGGCGTTTCTGGCGGATGCCTGGCACCATCGCTCCGATGCCTTTTCTTCCATCGGCTCCCTCATTGGCATTGGCGGCGCTATGCTGGGCTTCCCCGTGATGGACTCCGTGGCCAGCGTGGTGATCTGCCTGTTCATTGTGAAGGCGTCTTACGATATTTTGAAAGACGGCGTGGTCAAACTGCTGGACACCTCCTGTGGTGAAAGCTATGATAAGCAGATAAAAGAATTCATAGACAAGCAGGATGGCGTGGTATGTGTAGATTCGCTCCGCTCCAGAATGTTCGGCAACAAGGTTTATATTGATCTGGAGATTCAGGTGGATGGAGAAAAATCTTTGCGGGATGCCCACCAGGTGGCGGAGCGTATTCACGATGAAGTGGAGCATGCCTTCCCGGATGTAAAGCATATCATGATTCATCTGAACCCCGCCAATGAGGCCGTCTGACTGCGGGAGCGCTTGAACAGAACAAATTAGGACCCACAAACTGATTTGTCCAAAGATAAAAATGCCGCGTTGTGTTGAGAATCATCCGGCGATATGATATACTTGCGTCCATGTAAGGGAGTAGTCAGCACTTTGGTATGTTTTCGGTAAAATGAAAATGTAGCAAATGGTACTCAAAAAGTGAGCACCCCAATGGCAAATAAAAAGAGCCATTGTCAGCACCTGAAATAAACGCTACCCTTTAGGTGGGATAACCATAAGGGGGTAG
>DXCX01000004.1 GCA_019115785.1 Candidatus Intestinimonas merdavium
GACCTGGATGCCATTGCCCGGCGCCCTAAGCTCTTCGCCGGGTACAGCGACGTCACCGCCCTCCACACCGCCTTCAACCAGGTGTGCGGCTTTGTCACCTTCCATGCCCCCATGCCCGCCTCCGACTACTACCGGCCTGTGGACGAGTGCACCATGTCCCAGCTGCGCCGCTGCCTCTTCGGCCCGCTGGCCGGGCCGGTGGAAAATCCCCACGGACAGCCGCTTATCCCCCTGGCCCCAGGCAGCGCCATGGGCCGGCTGTGCGGCGGCAACCTCTCCCTCCTGGCCGCCTCTCTGGGTACCCCGTGGGAGATCGACACGAGGGGAAAACTCCTCTTTCTGGAGGACGTAGGGGAGAAGGTCTACCGCATCGACGGCATGCTCACCCAGCTGCGCAACGCGGGGAAATTTCAGGACTGTGCCGGGGTGATTCTGGGGGCCTGGACCGACTGCCCCCCCGAGGACCCGGAGCGGTCTCTCACCCTGGAGGAGGTTTTCCGGGAACTCATCGTTCCCGCGGCCAGGCCGGTTCTGACCGGATTGGCCTGCGGCCACACCCTGCCCACCCTGTCCCTGCCCCTGGGCGCCATGGCCGCCATAGATGCCAATACCGGACGACTGGAGGTGCTCCCATTATGACGGAGCAAGCATTGGATACCTATCTGAAACAGGAGATCGCCGCCTTCCCTTGTAAGACCGCCGTGCTGGCGGCGGAGGTGGAGAGCGGCAAGGTCCTCTGGGCCCTACATCCCGATACCCAGGTGGTGTCGGCCTCTACCATCAAGGTGCCGGTGCTCCTGGCCGCGCTGGAGGAGGTGCGGCAGGGGCGGCTCTCCCTGGGCCAGACCCTGGACCTGCCCGCCGATATGCTGCTGGAGGACTCTCAGGTCTTTGAGTACGGCCCCACCAGCCGCTCCCTATGGGAGCTACTCTACTGGATGATCGTGGAGAGCGACAATACCGCCACCAACCGGGTGATTTCCACGGTGGGGTACGACGTCATCAACACCTATGCCAAAGAGGTGCTGGGGCTCCGGCACACGGTGTGTCAGCGGAAGATGCTGGACTGGGACGCCATCGCCGCCGGGCGGAACAACTACACCTCCGCCGGCGACCAATTTGCCCTGTACCGGAAGCTGTGCCGGGGGGAGCTGCTCAACGACTCCCTCACCGCCGTGGCCCTGGATATGCTCCGCCGACAGCGGTCCATGGACGATATTCTGCGCTACATCCCCTATCCTGTGGACTTTGCCCACAAGACCGGCGGCCTGGATTACCTGAGCCATGACGCCGGGGTTTTCTTCCAGCCGGGGGGCGACTGGTTCCTGGGCATTTTCACCTGGGACGGCCCCAGCGCCGAGGGCGACAAACGGCAGAAAATGTTTATCGGGCGGCTGGCTCAGGCCATTTACGACACCTATGGCGCCCCGGCGCCGTCATTTTGTTCGGGAGGCTGAGACTGATATGAAAGCCATTGTCATCGAACCCGTCTGTCCCCTTATGAGCCGGCCCCAGCTCCAATGTGAGCGGGCCGATGAGGTTTTGGCCGGCATGGTGGTGGAGCTTTTGGAGGAGGCGAAGCCCGGCTGGTACCTGGCCCGGGCCCCCTATCGCTATGAGGGCTACCTCCAGGCCGAGCACGTCCTGATTGGGGAGCACCTGGTCCGGCGCTGGACCGAGCGGCCCAAGCAGGTGGTCCTCAAGGGCATCTGCGATGTCCTCTCCGGTCCCGCTGTGGCCTGTTTCCCCCTGGCCACCCTCACCCGGGGCGCCCTCCTCTCACCGGTGGGCACCCCCAACGCCGACGGCTGGCTCCGGGTGGAGCTTCCGGATGGACGGGAGGGCTATACAAAATGTAGCTTTTTGGGAGAATATTACGAAAAACCCCGATCTGAGGACCCAGAATCCCTGCGGAAGGCGGTGGTGGACACCGCTCTTACCTACCAGGGCGCCCACTACCGCTGGGGGGGCAAGACCCCCGTGGGCATCGACTGTTCGGGTCTGGTGTCCATGAGCTATCTCCTCAACGGGGTGGTCATCTATCGGGACGCCAACATCATGGAGGGCTTTCCCGTCCACGAGATTCCCCGGGCGGAGATGAAGCCCGGCGACCTCCTCTTCTTCCCCGGCCATGTGGCCATGTATCTGGGGGATGGAAGGTACATCCACTCTACCGCGAAAAACGGCAGCGACGGCGTGGTCATCAACAGCCTCGATCCGGAGGACCCGGATTACCGGGCCGACCTGGACCAGGGCATGACTGCCGTAGGCTCCATCTTCTGACCGATTTGCCGCTCCCTTTCCCCGACGGGGAGGGGAGCGATTTTTTCGCACAAACAGGGGTGAGGCTTGACAGAACATGCTATACTATAGTTGAGATAGTATGCCCCATCCACATGGAGCGGAAAGAACAGACAAAGGAGAAGAGCGCATCATGAGCCAGAGATACGACGTTGCCATCATTGGCTGTGGAGAGGCCGGTATCTACGCAAGTTACGAACTGATGAAACAGAATCCCGGGCTGCGGGTGGTGGTCCTGGAGCAGGGGCGGGATATTTATAACCGGAGCTGTCCCATTGTGGCGGGGAAGGTGAGGGATTGCATCCAGTGCAAGGTCTGTGACACCATGTGCGGCTTCGGCGGCGCCGGCGCCTTTTCTGATGGAAAATTCAACTTTACCACCGCCTTCGGCGGCTGGCTCACCGACTTTATGGATGCCAAAGAGGTCATGGAGCTCATCGAGTATGTGGACTCCATCAACGTGGCCCATGGGGCCACCACCGAGATGTACTCCACCGCCACCCCCGAGGCCAAGGCCCTGGAGAAGAAGGCCCTGGAGTTTGATCTTCACCTCCTTCAGGCCCGGTGCAAGCACCTGGGCACCGAGAAGAATCTGATCATCCTCCAGAACATCTATGAGGACCTGAAGAAAGGCGTTGAGTTCCGGTTCAACACCGCTGTCAAAACCATTGACATCGCCGACGGCGGCTACCGCCTGGGTCTGGAGAAGGGAGATGAGGTGGTCTGCGATTGGCTCATCGCCGCACCCGGCCGCTCCGGCGCCGAGTGGTTCGCCAATGAGTGCAAGCGCCTGGGCATCCCCCTCATCAACAACCAGGTGGACATCGGCGTCCGGGTGGAACTGCCCGCCCGGGTCTTTGAACACATCACCGACGTGGTCTACGAGTCCAAGCTGGTCTACCGCACCAAGCGGTACGGCGACCAGGTCCGTACCTTCTGCATGAATCCTTACGGCCACGTGGTGGCCGAGAATGTGGAGGGTATCAACACGGTAAATGGCCACTCCTACGCCGATCCCGCCCTCCAGAGTGAAAATACCAACTTTGCCCTGCTGGTGTCCAACCGGTTCACCGAGCCCTTTAACGAGCCCTACCGTTACGGCAAGCACATCGCCTCCCTATCCAATATGCTGGCCGGCGGGGTGCTGGTCCAGCGCTTCGGCGACCTGGTGAAGGGCATGCGCACCAATGCCCACCGGCTGGGCAAGTCCTTTACCCGCCCCACCCTCACCGCCGCCGTCCCCGGCGACCTCTCCCTGGCCCTGCCCAAGCGGCAGTTGGACGACATCATTGAGATGATCTACCAGCTGGACAAGATCGCCCCCGGCACCGCAAACTACGATACCCTCCTCTACGGCGCCGAGGTCAAATTCTACTCCTCCCGCCTTACCCTCACCCCGGAGCTGGAGACTAAGCTGCCGGGCATGTTTGCCGTGGGCGATGGCGCCGGTATTACCCGTGGCCTGGCCCAGGCCGGCGCCTCCGGCGTCAAGGTGGCCCAGGTCATTTCCAAACGGCTGCGGGACCGGGTGTGAGGTAAATCCTGCCTCTTTAAGCGCCGCCAAACGGCGGCGCTTTTTCTACATCGAATATTCGGGTAATATCCATTACCAGCCCCAGTTTCTCACAGAGGAAAAGCGGCTTTTCACAAGGGTTTTCCACATTTTCCACAGGGTTTTCCACAGGCGTTTATGTAAACGTGGAAAAGTGGATTATTCATGGAAGTAGACATAAAACAGCTGTCAAGAGGGAGTTTCGGGGCAAATTTGCCAAAGTTAATGTTAGCTGGAACAGACCGGAAAAAATAGGGAGGTTTGGGTATGTCAGAGCTCATTGCGGCCATTTCCACACCGCCGGTCCCCTCCGCCATCGGGGTCCTGCGGCTGTCGGGCTCCGGAGCGGCGGCGTGCGCTGACCGGGTCTTTCGGGCCCGCAGCGGAAGACCCCTCACCCAGACCCCCGACCGCCAGCTGGTGTATGGCTCCCTGCTGGATCGGGCGGGGAATGTCATTGATCAGGTGCTGGCCACGGTATCCCGAGCTCCCCACAGCTACACCGGAGAGGATACGGCAGAGCTCCAGTGTCACGGGGCGCCAGTGGTCCTCTCCATGGCTCTGGAGGCGCTGTATGCCGCCGGTGCCCGACCGGCCAGGCCGGGGGAGTTCACCCAGAGGGCCTTTCTCAACGGCAAGCTGGATCTCACCCAGGCAGAGGCTGTGGCCGATCTTCTGGAGGCCGAGACACCCCAGGCTGCCCGGACGGCGGCAGGGCAGCTTACCGGGGCCCTGTCCCGGCGGGTGGAGGGGATCTATGACGGTCTGGTGGACCTGCTGGCCCACTTTCACGCCGTACTGGATTACCCCGATGAGGACATCGACCCCTTTCGGGTCCAGGAAATCGGGGAGGCCATGGGCCGGGCGGAGCGTGGGCTGAAGGAGCTGCTGGCCACCTATGACCGGGGAAAATTCCTTACCAGGGGGGTTCCCTGCGCCATTGTGGGCCTTCCCAACGCGGGGAAGTCCTCTCTCTTAAACGCCCTGCTGGGTTACCAGCGGGCCATTGTCACCGACATCCCCGGAACCACCCGTGACACGGTGGAGGAGCGGTGTGTGGTGGGAGGCGTGCTACTGCGGCTCATCGATACGGCGGGACTCCGGGATACGGATGACCCGGTGGAAAAGCTGGGGGTGGAGCGGAGCCGGGCGGCCCTGGCCGGGGCGGAGCTGGCTCTGGTGCTTGTGGACGGCTCTGAAGCCGGGGAGGACCCGAACCGCCTGGCGGCTGAGCGATCCCTCTGGGAAGAGGCTGTCGCCCGCTGCCCCCGGGCGGTACTGGTCTTCACCAAGTCTGACCTGCCCCATGGGTGGGAGCGGGGCTTTCCATTCCATGGAGAGGGGACTCCGGAGGTGTGGCTCAGCGCCAGGACAGGGGTGGGACTGGAGGCGCTGGGCGAGGTGGTGGCCCGCCTCTTTCCTCAGGGGGACGGCGGTGAGGCCGGCTCCATGCTCACCAACGCCCGGCAGGCCCAGGCGGCCCAGGCGGCTCTGGCCGCTCTTCAGGAGGCCGGGGTGGGCCTTCGGGCGGGGGTGACCCCCGATGCCGTCCTCACCGATGTGGAGTCCGCCCTGGAGTCCCTGGGAGAGCTGACCGGACGCACCGTCCGGGAAGATGTGGTGTCGCGCATCTTCTCTCGCTTTTGCGTGGGGAAATAGGTGTCTGTCTGGCTCAAAACAGAGAAATCGGCCCGGATCGAGGGAATCTCCCACGGTCCGGGCCGATTTTTATTTCCTTCGGAGAAGACAGCCGGCGCCCTCTCCCAGCAGGGCCGCGCAGAGTCCCACGGCGCAGAGGGGAAGGGCAGTAGAGTTGTAGACCAGAAAGACGGCAGCCAGGAGAAAGAGGGCGCATGCCGCCGGGTACAAAGGGCAGAAACCCTGCCGTTTTGCCAGAGAGAGCGCGGAGCAGAAGGCGCCGATCATGAGCAGGCAAGGGTAGATGAGTCCGGTGAGCACCGGCACATCGGGGGGGTCAAAGAGGGAAAAAAGGGTGGGGAGCAGGAGGCACAGCAGCAGGGCGAAGAGAATATGGGGGAGAGTTTCCTTCCACTTCAAGAGAGAGGGCCCTGAAGCCAGTCCCAGCTTTTCCTGGATGGCGGCTCCCTCGGCGTACCAGCCCACCCACCGGCCCAGCCAGACAAGGAGGTAGACGAGGGCTAGGAGGAACAGGAGGAAGGGGAGCCCCACCCCGCTGAAGTTGAGGCCGACCCACAAAGAGAGCGTAGCGGCCATGGCGGTGAAATGGAGAAGCGTGCGGCGGACCAAGACGGGGCCATCGTCGGCAAAGGGGAGGGTGGCCACCCCGATCTCGGCGCCGAAGGCAAACCAGAGGAGAAGGCCCAGCGCCACCCCCAGGGTCTCGGGTACCCCGGCATTATAGCAGAAGGTAAAGGACAGCCTCAGAGAGCCGCCGAGGATGGCCCCGGGCTGGGAGAGAAAGGCCAGGAGCAGATACCCGGCCACCCCCAGACAGCCGCCCAACAAAAGACGCCTCAGTGCCTGTTCTCGGTGGGTAAAGAGCATGACAATCCCTCCTTTATAGTTCTAGTATATGAAAAAACGGACTACCTGTCCAGGAAAAAGATACGGATGGTCCAAACCGGTGGACAGATGGCCGGGGTCCCTGCCATGCCAGGCCGGTGTTCCCCTTGGGGACCAGCTGTCCTGAGCAAAATCCCTGTACGGCGGACTTGCTTTGTGGGATGATACCAGAGACGGAATGGAGGGCAGAAAAAAGAAGGAGTAAAACAAAATTCCACACTATACGCTATTACGACAAAAATATCCATTATACGGCGGAAGTAATTGTATAAAACAGAAACTTTAGTAATATGCCACTGTAAAGTGCTGCAAAATTTCTTTGCACGCTCTATGATAATAAGCAATTATTGCCGCACGGTTGACCGCCAGGGACGGACCGTGGGCGCTCATCTCTCGGGAGGCGTCGTCATGCGAAGATACATCATCAAGCGGATCCTGCTGATGTTCCTGCTGCTGCTGCTGGGCATGAGCTTTATCGTATTCGCCAGCCTTTACATCGCGCCGGGTGATCCGGCGGCCATGGTGGCCGGACCCAGCGCCACGGAGGCCGACATCGAGGTGGTCCGGGCCAGTTTGGGACTGGATAAGCCCTTTCTGGTGCAGTACTTCATCTATTTGAAGAAGCTGCTCACCTTGAATCTGGGCACCTCCTACACCACCCGGCAGCCCATCCTGGATGAGATCCTGGTGCGCCTGCCCAATACCCTGAACCTGGCCTGTGCCAGCATCATTCTGGCCGTGCTGGTCGGCGTCCCCTGCGGCATCATCACCGCCCTGAAGAAGGATAAGCTCACCGACAACATCCTCACCACCGGCTCCCTGGTGGGCATCTCTATCCCCAACTTCCTGCTGGGTACCCTGCTGATGTACATCTTCGCCGTCAAGCTGGGCTGGCTACCCACCGGCGGCATGACCCACTATTTCTGGACGCCTATCGGCTTCCGGGAGGCCATTCTCCCCGCCATCGCCCTCAGCACCGGTACGGTGGCCAGCTTTACCCGTATCGGCCGCTCCGCCATGCTGGACGTGCTCCAGTCCGACTATATCCGCACCGCCAAGAGCAAGGGACTGAAGAAGAAGACCATCATCTTTGTCCACGCCCTTCGCAACGCCCTCATCCCTCTGGTGACCCAGTTCGGCACCAGCTTCGGCGGACTGCTGGGCGGCGCCATCATTACCGAGCAGGTCTTCGTTATCAACGGCGTGGGCACCTACCTCATCACTGCCATCAATAACCGCAACTACCCGGTGGTCCAGAGCACAGTGCTGGTCATCGCCACGATCTTCATCATCATCAACCTGATCGTGGATATTCTCTACTGCGTCATCGACCCGCGGATCAGCTACGAATAAGGAGGGACACACGATGGACAACAAGCACGGAAACCCCATTCGCGTGGCCTTCCAGAAGCTCTTTCAGAACAAGCTGGCCACCCTCTGTTTTATCATTTTGATCCTTGAGATCGTGGTGGTGATTCTGGCCCCCCTCATCGCCCCCTACAGTTACGACGAGCAGGACCCCTCCATCCGTCTGCGTCCGGGCTTCTGGGCCCAGTGGACGGTGGTCACCGACCCCAATGACCCGGACTATAACCCCAATGAGCAGTATGTCCCCGGCCATATCCTGGGCACCGATGACTACGGACGGGACGTCCTCTCCCGCCTCCTCTACGGCGGGCGGGTGTCCCTGATGGTGGGCTTCTTCTCCACCGCCATGGGCCTGGTAGCCGGCGTCATCTGCGGACTCCTGGCCGGCTACTACAAGCGGCTGGATAACCCCATCATGCGGGTCATGGACCTCCTCTTCACCTTCCCTGGTATTCTGCTGGCCATGCTCATCATTGCCATGCTGGGCGTCAACACCTTCAACGCCATGCTGGCCATCAGCATCTGGTCTATCCCCTCCTTTGCCCGCATGGTCCGGGGTAAGGTCCTCCAGGTCAAGGAGGAGGACTACATCATGGCCACCCGAAGCCTGGGCGCCAAGGACTCCCGCATTATTTTTATCCACATCCTCAAAAACTGCCTGCCCGTCATCATCGTCATCGCCACCATGCGTATGGCCACCTCCATCATTTCCATCTCCACCCTGAGCTATCTGGGCATGGGTGTGGTCCCGCCCAAGCCCGAGTGGGGCGGCATGATCGCCGCCGGAAAGCAGTATCTCTGGGACGCCCCCAGCCTGATCTTTATCCCCGGCGTCGCCGTGATGATCACGGTGATCTGCTTCAATATTCTGGGTGATAAGCTCCGGGACATCCTGGACCCCAGCCTGAAGGACTGATCAAGCCGCCGGAAACGGCGTAGCAAAACAAAATGAAAAGGAGAGAGAATGAAATGAGATCCTGGAAGAAGCTGCTCAGTCTGACTGCGGCCTGTGCCCTGTGTGTGTCTCTGCTGGCCGGCTGCAGCGGTACCACTACCCCGGCCGCCGAGCCCGCGGCCTCCGGCAGCGGGGATACCGCCGCCGAGGACAAAATGTTCAACGTGGCCCTCACCGCCTCCTTTACCGGCTTTGACCCCCTGCGGACCAACGACTCCGCCTCCACCTACGTTAACGCCCAGATCTATGAGACGCTCTACCGCATCGACCCTGAGAGCGACGAATACATGCCCCTGTTGGCCGCCGAGATGCCCCAGTACTCTGAGGACGGCCTCACCGTCACCGTCAAGCTCCGGGAGGGGGTTACCTTCCACGACGGCACGCCTTTCAACTCCGAGGCTGTGAAGTACACCTTCGACCTCATCAAGGCCCCCGAGTTCGGCTCCGCCCGGGCCTCCATCGCCGGCTCTATCGACACCATGGAGTGCCCCGATGACTACACCATTGTCTTTCATCTCCTCTACGAGGATGGTGTGTTCACCGCCAAGCTGGCCCACACCAACTCCGCCATCGTCTCCCCCACCGCCCAGCAGAGCCAGGATCTGATGACCCAGCCCTGCGGCACGGGCCCCTACAAGTTTGTCTCCTCCGTGTCCGGCTCCAACGTGGTGCTCACCCGGAACGATGACTACTGGGGCGAGGCGCCCGCCATCAAGGATGTGACCATGACCATCATCACCGATGAGTCCACCGCCGTGTCCCGGATGGAGACCGGAGAGGCCGACTTCATGCCCAACATCAGCGTGGAGCAGCTCTCCCGTGTGGAGAACAACCCCTCTCTCACCGCCGCCACCTCTGAGGCCGCCGCCCTCTACTATGTTGGTATGCGCGCTTCCTCCTCTGCCAACCCCATCATGGCCGAAAAGGACTTCCGCATGGCCATCGCCAAGGGCATCGACAAGGAGGGCTATGTGGAATACATGATGCAGGGCTACGCCGAGGTGGCAAACTCCGTCATTGGTCCCAAGATCTTCGGCTACACTGCGGCTCCATGCCACCTTGAAATCGGAACGTGAGGACAAGTCGATTCTGACCGCCCAGTGTGAAGCTTACCTCGGGGATAAACTGGCGGCCCAGTGTGAGGCTGTTGTTGCTATGCGGTAGAATTAAACCATAGAATATATCTGGTATGTGTGAGGGGCCATAGATTAACAGGAAAACAAACCTGGTAGATCTGTTCGGCTATCAGATTTTAAAGTAACTTACATATGATTTCTCTGCCTTAAATTTCTCTGTAGCGTGAGTAGTTCTGGGCAATCCATCCTGGACCCAGCCTGGGTCCATCAGAAGGACCTGTTGCAAAATAGGATTTTGAATAATCAGTCCAAAGAAAAAGTTAGCGAAAACCGTCAATACTGCGGTTTTCGCCAACTTTTTTAATGCAATATATGGGTCAATCCCAAATTCCGTGTAAACACCATTTGAGGTGCGAATAGAGCAAAATTTATTTGGGGCGGCAGCCGAGGAAATCCGGCTGCCGCCTTTTCAACAACATAACGCCGGTGGAGCGGATGTCAAGGGCGGCGGAGCCGTTCATCCTGCCCTTGGCATCCGGCCCCGGCAGTGTTACTTGGGCAGGCGCTCGGCAAAGTAGATGGCCATCTGGGCGTGGATCAGGCTCCAGTTCTGCCGCCGTCCGGTCCACTTTTTCGTAATATCCATCATGGCCAGATACAGCATTTTCAGCAGGCTGTCATCGGTGGGAAAGACGGACTTGGACTTGGTCACCTTGCGCAGCTGGCGGTTGAAACCCTCAATGGCATTGGTGGTGTAGATCAGCCTGCGCACTTCCTGGGGATACTTGAAATAGGTGCTGAGATTGGCCCAATTGGACCGCCAGGACTGGGAGATTTTCGGGTATTTCTTGTCCCAGCGCTCCCCAAAGGCGTCCAGAGCATCCAGGGCTGCGTGCTCATCCACGGCGGCATAGACCGCCTTCAGATCGGCCATAAGGGCTTTCAGGTCCTTGTAGGACACATACTTGCTGGAATTACGCAGCTGGTGGATAATGCAGTTCTGGATCTCGGTTTGAGGGAAGGTGGCATGAATCGCCGCGTCAAATCCCGTCAAATTGTCGGTGCAGGCAATGAAAATATCCTCTACACCCCGGTTTTTCAGGCCATTGAGAACAGTGGCCCAAAACTTGGCGCTCTCGTTTTCGCCAACCCACATCCCTAGAACGTCTTTCCGGCCATCCAGGTTGACTCCAATGGCAATGTACACTGCTTTCTTCACGATCTGCCCTTCGCTACGGACATGATAGTGGATGGCATCCAGAAATACTACGGCATAGATAGGCTCTAACGGCCGCTGCTGCCACTCCTTGGCGACGGGCAGAATCTTGTCCGTGATTCGGCTGACCGTGCTGTCCGAGACAGAAATGCCGTAGATGTCCTGAACGTGAGCTTCAATATCGCTGGTGGTCATACCCTTGGCGTACATGGACAGGATTTTCTCCTCAATGTCCTGGCTGATGCTGGTCTGGTTCTTTTTCAGCACCTGGGGCTCAAATTCTCACTGCCGGTCCCGGGGAACCGACACATCCACTTCGCCAAAGCTGGTACGCAGCGTTTTGCTGCTGTGGCCGTTACGGCTGTTGTCTGTGTCCTTGTTCTTGTAGTCGTATTTGCTGTAGCCCAGCTCATCAT
>DXCX01000047.1 GCA_019115785.1 Candidatus Intestinimonas merdavium
CTGCACCTCACTATCTCAGAGTCTTGAATACTCTCTGGTACTACCTTGTACTACCATGCACTTCCTCAGACTCTTATAGTTTGGCAGAGCCATTTTACCCTGACAAGTCGCCGACTGTTTTTACGCTTACGATACTAAAGCAAAAAGATAGAGCCGAGGTCTCATGACCTCGGCTCTATCTTCACTTCTACCGCAAATACATTCCTGACAATATACAGGGTTCGTATCTGCGTGTTTTGGTACGGCTGAAGGGATTCGAACCCCCGACCTACTGGTTCGTAGCCAGTCACTCTATCCAGCTGAGCTACAGCCGCTTACTGTCTTCAGGAAGCTCATTCCTGACAGCTAGATTATACTAACACACCTGTTGATAAATTGCAAGGGGTAATTTTAAAAAAAGACAAATTTTTTCGTTGCGGGCGGGGACACCCCCGCCCGCATCCTATGTTTGCTCAGCAGCAGCTGTTGTTGTTGCCGCAGCCGCAGCTGTTGCCACAGCCGCAGCTGTTGCCGCAGCCACCCCAGCTCCCGCCGCAGCAGCAGATCAGGATGATGATCAGGACGATCCACAGGCAGCTACCGCCGCCAAAGCCGCCAAACCCGCAGCCATTGTTGCACCCCATAATGAAGTACCTCCCAATGAGATGGTAGACCGTCTCCGGCCTCCATCTCATCCTATGCGCGGATGCGGGTTTCGTGCTCCACAAATCAAAACTTCCAGCACCTACAGGCGGGACACCTTCACACCGGCACGCACGGTAATAACCACTGCCTGATCCATAACACCGGCAGCCACCAGCCGCTCCTGAAGCGTGCCGCTCCCGTCCTTCTGCACGGCGTCCAGGGCAAAGTAGGAGAGATAGACCACGTGTGCTCTCAGGAACGTTCCGCTCTCCAGAGCCTGCCGCTCCCCCTCGGTCAGGATGCCCAGCTCTACGCTCCGCTGAAAGACGTTGTCCCAGGTAAAGTCGGGGTTTTCTCCGCTCTCGCTGTACCCAAGCGCCCGCAGCAGGAAGGTCACATACTGCTTGGCGGTCATCGTGTCATTGGTGCCGAAGCGCTTGGCCACCTCGTCCATCCCCTTGGTGTATCCCTTCTCATAGGCATAGGCCACATAGCTCTGGCACCAGGCCGGCACATCGGTAAAGGGGCAGGCCGCCGTAGTGGACAGGGCGTCTTTTTCCTCCCCAATGAGGCGCAAAAACATAATCAGGCCCTGGATGCGGGTGGGCGCCTGCTCCAGATCGTAGCCAGAGCCATGGCCTGTGCCGCTCCCCTGGAAGAGCCCCATAATGCGCAGCGCGTCGGCCAGGGCGTTGTAGTCGGTCCGGTCGCTCTCGATAAGGGTGTAGTAGCCCTCCAGAGAGAGTACCGCTGTGGGGGAGGTCACCGTGATGGCAGCCACCGTGTCCTCCGCCACCAGATACCGCCGCCCTCCGGTCAGAGCACCCGAGCCCTGTTCCCAGCCGCTGGAGAGATCAATGGCCTTCTTTCCGGTGCAGGAGAGATTCCCGCTGCCGGCCAGAAGCAGGAAACCTGACCCCGCCTCCACCCGGATGGTATCCCCCTGTTTGACCCGGATGTCCTGGAAAGCGGCCTGATAGCTGTCTCCAGACGGACTGGCGCCGCCAGACGGGTTGTTGCCCAGCTGGGTCAGATAGGAATCGTGCTTCTCCTTCAGCTTATCCTCGGCGTCGGCATACAGGTTGTCATACCGCTGGTTGATGCGATTCTCCGCCTGGGCCACCGCCTGTGTGGTATAGGTCCCGTCCACATAGCCCTTGGACACCAACGGGTCATTCGCCCCACCGCCCACGGCCAGGGCCACCGAGGTACAGAGCAACACCCCTGCCGCCCCCGTAGCCGCCAGTACTCGCTTCTTCATATAAAACTCCTTTGCCCCATGGCTCCTGCCGCGCCCGCAGACGCGTTTTTTCCTAGTATAGCAAACCGGACCGGGCCTTGCAATCCCCAGAGCCTGGCAGTACCGCCGTTTCCAATCCATACCTTATATACCAATGCCTCCGGCACAGCCGGAGGCATTGGTTTGTCAAAGCCCGCGCACAGCAGGGGAGGTCGTTGGAGCCTGCTCCGGAAGGGGAGTCTCCTTGTGCCACTGCTCACTGCGGAGAACCATATGGATGTGGTCCTCCCACACACCGTTGATCTTCAGATACTTGACGGCCAGACCCTCATGGTAGAAGCCGGCCTTTTCCGCCACCCGGAGGGATGCCCTGTTCTTGGGCATAATATTGGCCTCGATGCGGTGGAGCCCCAGATCCTCGAAGGCAATGCCAGCGGCGGCCTCCACCGCCTCGGTCATATAGCCTTGGCAGAGCAGCTCACCATCCAGCTTGTAGCCCATATGGCAGGACTGAAAGGCGCCCCGGACCAGGTTGCTGAGCCCGACCATGCCGATGAGCCGCTCCGGCTTCCCCCGCAGGAAAAGGTAAAACCGGTAGCCACGGTCCTCCCGGGCCAGCTCCACATCCCGCTCCAACAGAATACGCTGTTCCGCCTCTGTAAAGAAAGCGTCCTCCCGCTGGGGATCAAAGGCGGAAAAGAAAGCCCGATTCCGTCGGTAGTATTCGGACAGGGCAACAGCGAAGGACGGCGCGGCCAGCCGTAGGGCCAGCCGCACCGTCTCATAGACATGCCTGCATCCGCTCATTTGGTGCCGAAGATCCGGTCGCCGGCGTCGCCCAGTCCTGGCACGATATAGCCGTGCTCGTTGAGCTTCTCATCCAAAGCGGCGCAGTAGATCTCCACATCAGGGTGATCCTTGCGGATCCGCTCCACACCCTCGGGGGCGGCGATGATGTTCATGAGCTTGATGTGCTTGACGTCGTAGTTCTTGATGAACTGGATGGCGGCGGAGGCGGAGCCGCCGGTGGCCAGCATGGGGTCCAGGATAATGACGTCCCGCTCAGCGATGTCGGTGGGCATCTTACAGTAGTACTCCACCGGCTCCAGGGTATCGGGGTCCCGGTATAGGCCGATGTGGCCCACCTTGGCGGAGGGGATCAGAGTCAGGATACCGTCCACCATCCCCAGACCGGCCCGGAGCACGGGGACGATGGCCAGCTTCTTCCCGGCCAGGGCTCGGAAGGTACCGGTGGCCACGGGAGTCTTGATGGTGACCTCCTCGGTGGGCAGATCACGGGTGGCCTCATAGCACATGAGGGTGGCGATCTCGGAGACGATCTCTCTGAACTCTTTGACGCCGGTGCGCTCATCCCGAAGGATGGCCAGCTTGTGCTGGATCAGCGGGTGGTCAAAAATGTGTACCATTTCATCCATGTTGTTCTTCCCCTTTGTCGTTTTTCACGGTCATTTCTTTTTCTTTGGCCAGCCGCTCCCGCTCGGCCTGGGAGAGCCGGTGGTAGACAGGTGAGAGCGCCGCCGCAGTCACCAGGCCATCCGCCCGAGCCAGCTCCAGCGCACCCCGGGCCACACCCCACGCGCTCTGAAGGCGCAGGTGGGGGGGCGCCAGCTCCACCGGCAGGCCCCGCTTGGTCAATTCATTATAACACAGTACCGCGCCGTCTCCAACCAGTATTTGTGTTTTTTTGCGCTCCACCAGCTCTCCGGCCAGCTCCTCAATGGAGATGGCCCGGTCGGGACTCAGCCGGGCAAGGACTCCCCCGCCGGCCTGGAAACGGGCGTTGTACACCTGATGCCGCCGGGCGTCCATGACGGCACAAATGTCGCCCTCCATGTGGGCCAGGGTCCAGGCCATGGCCTCCAGTGTGGAGACTCCGGCACAGGGCTTGTTCCACGGCCAGGCCAGGCCCTTGGCCGCCGCCACACCGATGCGCAGTCCGGTAAAGGAGCCGGGTCCCGCCGCCACGGCAATAACGTCCATCTCCTCCAGGGTAAGGCCGCAGTTCTTCAGCAGATCGCCGCACATGGGAAGAAGGGTCCGGCTGTGGGTGAGTCCGCTGTGCTGAAAGGACTGGGCGAGCAGCTTTTCGTCCTCACACACCGCCACAGAGCACGCAACAGCGGAGGATTCCAAGGACAAGATCTTCAATCCAACATTCCTCCCCCTATGGTGATGATCCGTTGCTCATCCTCCGCACCCCGGCGGATGTCCACCCGGAGACAGTCCTCCCCCAGCGCATCGGAGACATTTTCGCTCCACTCCACTGCACACACGCCTCCCCGGTCCAAGTAGTCCTCCCAGCCGATGTCAAAGAGCTCGTCAGCACTGCCCAGGCGGTACATGTCAAAGTGGAAAAGGGGAAGTCTCCCCCCCTCATATTCATTGACAATGGTAAATGTGGGGCTGGTCACCCGCTCCCTTACCCCCAGACCCCGGGCCAGCCCTCGGACAAAGGCGGTCTTTCCAGCTCCCAGGTCACCGGTGAAGGCGATGACCGTCCCCGGCTCCAGGCGCCTGGCCAGGGCCTCGCCCAAGGCCTCGGTCTCCTCCGGGCTGTTGGTCACATGCTCCAATGGACGCCCCTCCTCTCCTCCGGGTCTGTCTACCTGTACATGGCATCCGGTTGATTATAGCACAAAAAAACACCGCTGTAAAACCTGTTTACGAAATCTGTCCGGAGTGATACAATAACACATACGCAGCCTATATCAAAGGAGGTCCAGCCCGTGTGGCTCTCCGACTGGATCAAAGAATTTTTCCGCAAGGCGGATGTTGTTCTCCTTGCGCTCATTGTAGCCGCCTCCCTCTTCGGGGTGGTCCTCATCTACAGCGCCACCCGCTACCTCGGACACGCCGGTATCCGCTTCGTCCCCATTCAGCTGATCTCCATCGTCTTAGGCGTGGTGGTCTATTTCGTCATGTCCTTTGTGGACGTGGAGCTCTTTACTGAGCGGAGCTGGAAATGGATGCTCGGCTTTAACATCTTTATCATTCTCCTGCTCAAGACCCCCTTCGGCGTAGGCGCCGAGACCACCGGCAATAACTCCTGGCTGGCCTTTCCCTTTCTACCGGTAAACATACAGCCCGCCGAGGTGGCCAAGGTCTTCTTTGTCCTCCTCCTGGCCCTCCAGTGCCGGAAGCTCCAGGACTGGGGCATCAGCCGCTTCACCTCGGTGATCCAGTTGGCGGGACACACCCTTCTCATGGCGGGTATCATTGCCGCCGTCTCCGGGGACTTCGGCATGGTGGTGGTCTACCTGGGTCTTTTCGTCATCATGGCCTGGACCGCCGGGGTGAAAAAGCGCTGGTTTGCCCTGGGGCTGGCCATCTCCGCCGGGGGACTGGCCCTGATCTGGTCCCGTATCCCAGCCTATATCCAAAACCGCTTTACCGTGGTCATCGACCACATCATCGGGAACCCGGACACCCTCTATCAACAGACCCAAGACGCCGGCTGGCAGCAGACCCGCAGCGTACTGGCCATCGGCAGCGGCGGACTCTTCGGCCAGGGCTACCTCCAGGGTACCCAGACCCAGAGCACCTCCGCTGAAGCCCTCCCCGCCCGATATACCGACGAGATCTTCGCCGTATGCGGCGAGGAGCTGGGACTCATCGGCTGCGTGGCGGTGATGCTCCTGCTGACCGCCATCATCCTGCGCTGCGTCTGGGTGGCGCGCCGGGCAAGCAGTCCCATGTCGGCCTACATCGCCATGGGCTACGCCGCCATGCTCTTCATCCAGACCGGCATCAACATCGGCATGTGCCTCTATGTCTTCCCGGTGGTGGGCCTCACCCTCCCCTTCTTCAGCTACGGCGGCTCCTCCATCATCACCCTCTATGCCTGCATGGGCATCGTCTCCGGCATCAAAATGCGCTCCCTGCCCAGTTGGCTGCGGGATCGGAGCCAGCTCAACTAATTGGAGGAATTGGTATAATCTCACGCCGGACGTCCAAACTAAGACCACACCCTGACCCTGTGTCATTGAAGGAGGTCTTCGTTTTGAACTGTCCCCGTTCCCTGCGCCGGGGGGTGCTGCTGCTTTTGATGCTCACCCTCTCGGTGCTCATGGCGCTTCCTGTCTCCGCCCAACTGCTCAGCGGTTCGCCTGAGCCTCCGGCCGTTGCCACCTTTGCCAAAAACGGTACCCCGCAGGAGGTCTTCACCTTCTCTCCCGCTGATTTTCTGGTGGAAAACAGCGATGAGCCTTTGGACTCCATTGTGCTCACCTCACTGCCCGACTCCAACGCCGGCGTGCTCACTTTGGGCGGCATTGATTTGGCCTCCGGGGAGGCTGTGGCCATGGAGGCCGTCTCTGGCATGGCCTTCACCCCCAACGCCTCTCCCACTGTGGCCACCACCAGCTTCACCTTCACCCCTGTCTTCGCTGACGGCTCCGCCGGAGCCGACGTAAAGGTGGATCTCTATCTGCTCACCGCGGAAAACGCCGCCCCCATTGCCCAGGATCTGGAACTGAGCACCTATAAGAATGTGGCCGCCACCGGACAGTTCTCCGCCGTGGACCCGGAGGGCGACCTGCTCACCTTCCGCCTGGTGGACAAGCCCGCCCGTGGCGCCGTCACGCTGCCGGAAGACGGCTCCACCACCTTCACCTACACCCCCTATGAGAACAAAACCGGCAAAGACTCCTTCACCTATGTGGCGGTGGATGCCGTGGGCAACACCTCTGAACCCGCCACAGTGAAGGTCAAGATCGAAAAGGCCAACACCAAGGTGACTTACGCCGACATGGACGGGGTGAGCGCCTACCGCTCCGCCCTGCGGCTGGCTGAGGAGGGAGTCCTCATCGGCGAGTGCGTGGGCGGCACCTATTTCTTCCAGCCCGACCTGCCGGTGAGCCGGGAGGAGTTTGTCACACTGGCCATGCACACTATGGACCTGGAGGCCCTGGAGGGAATCACCCGCACCGGCTTCGCCGACGATGAGACCATCCCCACCTGGGCCAAGGGCTATGTATCCTCCGCCCTGAAGTCGGGCTATATCCAAGGCGTGGTCAGCGCCGATGGCGTGGTCTTTGACCCGGAGCGCGCCATCACCCGGGCGGAGGCCGCGGTGCTGCTGGACCGGATGCTCCAGGTCACGGACGCCGCCGTCACCACCATGTATACCGACCTGGATGTGGCCCCCGCCTGGGCCTGCCAGGCAGCGGTCAACCTGGAGACCGCCGGAGTTCTCCAGGCCAATGCCGACGGCGCCCTCGCCCTCTCCGATCCCCTGACCCGGGCTGACGCCGCCGATCTGCTGTGCGGCGCCCTTGATGTCCTAGAGAGCCGTGAAGATCAGGGCTGGTCTCTGTGGTGAGCAGTTAAGACTTGACAAGTCTTCCCGTTCGGGCTATGATATGGCATGCGCGGCGGCCTTGTATCGCCGCCCCGGGGAATGAAGTTCTCCCCTGGCCATGGCCTAAACCGCTGAAAAGCTGATGACTTCTGCAAATTTTTTTGCAGGGGCATCAGCTTTTTTTCGCCCCTGCGCGGAAGAAAGAAGGAGGAAACCACATGCTCACCAGTCTTGCCCTCATTTTTCTCGTCGGGATGACCTTGGGCTGGGTCTTCAGTCGGCTCCGGCTGCCCAGCCTTCTGGGAATGCTGCTCACCGGTATTTTGCTGGGACCCTATGTCCTGAATCTGCTGGACGGCTCTATTTTGGGTATCTCCGCCGACCTCCGGCAGCTGGCCCTCATCATCATCCTCACCCGGGCCGGCCTCTCCCTCCAGGTGGACGACCTCAAAAAGGTGGGGCGTCCCGCCGTCCTCATGTGTTTCCTACCCGCCTGCTTTGAGGTGGCGGGGATGCTGCTGCTGGCCCCCGCGCTGCTGGGGATCTCCCTGCTGGACGCCGCCATTATGGGCGCTGTAGTGGCCGCCGTTTCCCCCGCCGTGGTGGTACCCCGGATGCTCAAGCTCATGGAGGAGGGCTACGGCACCAACCATAGTATCCCCCAGCTCATTCTGGCCGGCGCCTCAGTGGACGACGTCTTTGTCATCGTCCTTTTCACCTCCTTCACCGGTTTGGCCCAGGGGGGTACCCTCTCCCCCGCCACCTTCCTCCAGGTACCCGTCTCAGTGGTCGCCGGCCTTCTCTTCGGCGCCGTGGCCGGCGTCCTCTTTGGCGCCTTTTACCGCCGGTTCCACGTCCGGGACTCCGCCAAAGTGGTGGTGCTCCTCAGCCTGTCCTTTCTCTTCGTGGCCCTGGAAAGTGCCGTCAAGGGGACCATCCCCTTCTCTGGCCTTCTGGCCGTGATGAGCTGTGGAATCGCCCTCCAGCAGACCCGCCCGGAGGTGGCCCGCCGTCTGGCCGACAAGTATTCCAAGCTGTGGGTGGCCTCTGAGATCCTCCTCTTTGTTCTGGTAGGCGCCACCGTGGACATCTCCTACGCCCGCTCCGCCGGCGCCGCCGCTCTGGCCGTCATCCTGGGGGCGCTGGTCTTCCGTATGGCCGGGGTCTTCGTCTGCCTCCTGGGTACCGGACTCCCCCTCCGGGAGCGGCTCTTCGCCATGATCGCCTACACGCCAAAGGCCACCGTACAGGCCGCCATTGGCTCGGTGCCCCTTGCCATGGGCCTCCCCTGCGGTCAGCTGGTGCTGACAGTGGCGGTGCTGGCCATCCTGGTCACCGCCCCGCTGGGCGCCTTCGGCGTGGATATGACCTATCGCCGCCTCCTCACCCGGCAGATACCGGAGCAATGAGCAAAAACCGCGGGCCCCCACCCATGGGGACCCGCGGTTTTCTTTAATAGCTGTTGAGGGGGACGGAGCCATCGTCCTGGGCCTTTTCAATGGTCCGGATGACCACGTCATAGCCATAGCCCTCGTTGACCTGGATATGGACCCGGTCGCCGGCCTTTTTGCCCAGCAGGGCCTTCCCCACCGGGGACTCCTTGCTGATGAGACCATGGAGGGCGTCCTGACACATGGTGGTGACCACCTGATAGGTCTCCGTCTCATCGTCCTCCTCCAGGTAGACCGTCACCTTGTCATAGAGGCCCACCGCGTCGCTGGCCGAGGTGTCCGACACCACCACCGCCGTCTTAATCATATTCTCCAGGAAGCGGATGCGGCCCTCGTTGCGGTTTTTCTCCTGCTTGGCGGCCTTGTACTCAAAGTTCTCGCTTAGATCGCCGAAGCCACGGGCCTCCTTCACAGCCTCCAGGAGCTTGGGCCGTAGGGTGATCCGGCGATAGTCCAGCTCCTCCTTCATCATCTGAATGTCCTTTTGGGTCAGTTCATTGTGCATACGCCCTCCGCCTCACTTCTTACCCAGCTCTTTCCGTACCGCCTGGGCGATGACAGCCTGGCCCTCAGGGGACTTGAGTACGTCCAGCACAATGCCCCGCAGCAGCTCCTGGACCGACTTGCTGGCCAGCATAGCGTCCAGCATCCCGCCCTGGATGGACTCGGGCGCCTTGGGTTTAGGTGCCGGCTTGGGTACAAAGACCGGCTCCTCATCGCGGAAGGCGGCGGCGTCCATCCAGTCCTCCTGACGGGTACGGTCGCTGCTCTCTCCCCGGAGATAAAAGACGGAGACCCCAAAGTAGGCGGCGATCTTCTCCTGCTGCTCCTTGGTGGGGGTCTGCCGTCCCGTCTCAAATTTTTCAGCGGCTCCCTTGGGGAGCCCCAGCGCGGCGGAGAGGGCGGGACGGCTCATTCCCCGCTCATTGCGCAGCTCCTCGATCCGCTGTCCCAGCGTGACCATAAAAACGACCTCCTTGGGTGGTTCCCGATTCGATGGTTTGATTATACCACACCCGTCAAGCCAAGGGCCCTTTTTCCCGCTGGGCCACAACTGTCCCCTCGCCAAACGGGCCTTCCTGTGTTATACTGAGAGTGCCGGCACCGCCGGCGTGAGTAAGCCCCTTGAGGGCGCAGATTGGAGCGTATGGATCTATGGAGCACTGGGTCAACAGCGCGGTCTTTTATCATATCTATCCTCTGGGCTTCTGCGGCTGCCCGGAGTACAATCCCGGCGGAGAACCTGTGCACACTCTGGGTAAGCTGCGGGACTGGATTCCCCACCTCAAGGACCTGGGGGTGAACGCCCTCTATCTGGGGCCGGTGTGTCAGTCGGTCAAGCACGGCTACGATACCACCGACTACTACCAGATCGACTGCCGCCTGGGGGATATGGACTCCTTCGCCGCCCTGTGCGACACCCTCCATGAAAACGGTATCCGGGTGGTGCTGGACGGCGTCTTCAACCACGTAGGCCGCGGCTTCTGGGCCTTCCGCGATGTCCAGGAGAAGGGCCAGGCCTCCCCCTACTGCGGCTGGTTCCAGAACCTGAACTTCGGCGGCGGCTCCCCCATGGGGGACCCCTTCTGGTATGAGTCCTGGGGGGGCCATTACGAGCTGGTAAAGCTCAACCTCCGCAACCCGGAGGTCCGGGACCACCTGCTGGGGGCGGTTGGCATGTGGATGGACCGCTTCCACATCGACGGCCTCCGGCTGGACGCCGCCGACTGTGTGGACTTCGACTTCTTCCGGGCCCTCAAGCACTACACCAAGTCACGGGACCCGGAGTTCTGGCTCATGGGGGAGATCATCCACGGGGACTATGCCCGCTGGGCCAACCCGGAGATGCTGGACTCGGTGACCAACTACGAGTGCTGGAAGGGCAACTGGTCGGCCCACAACTCCAAAAACTATTTTGAGATCGCCCACTCCCTCAACCGCCAGTTTGGCCCCGGCGGCATTTACCGGGGGCTGTGCCTTTATAACTTCACTGAAAACCACGACGTGGACCGTCTGGCCAGCACCCTTACCGACCCCGCCCTGCTGGAGAACGTCTACACCCTCCTCTACACCATGCCCGGCGTGCCCTCCATCTACTATGGCGGCGAGTGGGCCATCGAGGGCAAGCGCACCCCCCATTCCGATGTGGCGCTGCGGCCCTGCCTGGAGCTGAGTGAGATGGCCAAGCGGGACCAGGGCCTGTGCCGCCACCTCTCCACCCTCTCCCGCATCCGCCGGGCCTTTCCCGCCCTGGCCATAGGCGACTATGAGAATATCGTCATCAAAAACGAACAGCTGATCTTCCGCCGGGCTACCCCGGAGCAGCGGATCTACGTCCTCTTCAATCTCTCCCACCAGGAGTTTGGCCTGGAGTTCCGCCACAATGAGCCGGTGCTTCAGGATGTGCTCAACGGAGATGAGATCTATCACAACGACGGCGGCCGGACCTGGCTGGTCATGCCCCCCTGCTCGGCCAAGATCCTGGTGGGCGCCCCCGACCGCTTCACCTGGGCAGCGGTGGAACATGAGTCCATGACCATCCCGCCCCAGGCCCCGGCTGAACCGGAGAAGCCGGAAGCCCCCGTCCCCCAGGCCGAGACACCTGCGCCGGAGCCCGCGCCCCAACCGGAGCCGCCTGTCTCACAGCCGGCCCCCTCCCCCGAACAGCCAGCCCCCCGAACCGATGCCGGCCAGGTGCTGGTGCTCCTGGCCCACCCCGGCAGGGACAGCCTCAACGCCGCCATGGCCCAA
The DNA here is from genome assembly GCA_019115785.1 of Candidatus Intestinimonas merdavium. Classification (GTDB taxonomy): domain Bacteria; phylum Bacillota; class Clostridia; order Oscillospirales; family Oscillospiraceae; genus Intestinimonas; species Intestinimonas merdavium. The sequence continues at coordinate 11,387 of DXCX01000047.1, forward strand.
GCGGCGGCCGACGCCCTCCGGGCCAACGGCTACGGCGTCTGGCTCCACGATCTGTGCGCGGAGGGCTTTGATCCGGTGATGCCGGCCGCCGAGGCCTCCGGAGCCCCCACCCAGGACCCCCTTGTCCTCCAATACCAGCAGGAGCTGGCCAAAGCTGACGGTATCGTGGTGATCCACCCCAACTGGTGGGGACAGCCGCCCGCCATCCTCACCGGCTGGCTGGACCGGGTCCTGCGGGAGAGAGTGGCCTATGCCCTCCCCAAAGCCGGTGAGGAGCCGGCTCCCCTCCTGAAGGCCAGGGCCGCTCTGGTCTTCAACACCTCCAATACCCCCGCGCCGGTGGAGGACGCCGCCTACGGAGATCCCCTCCAGCGCATCTGGCAAAACTGCGTTTTCGGCCTGCTGGCCCTCCCCGCCTTCGACCGCTGCATCTTCCGCCCGGTGTCGGGGAGCACACCGGAGATGCGCACCGGCTGGCTGGGCGAGGTGGCCTCCATGGTCTCCGCCTATTTCCCCAAAATGCGCTGACAATACAGGCTTCCGGCAAGCCCCGGCAGCCAAAGAAAAAAGCCGTAAGTCCGGGACCCGGACTTACGGCTTTTTGGCAAGCGCTTATTCTTTGACCGCGATGGCCTCGATCTCGATCTTGGCGCTCTTGGGCAGGGCGGCCACGGCGAAGCAGGAGCGGGCGGGGCAGGGCTGGGGGAAGGCGGCGGCGTAGACCTCATTCACCGCGGCAAAGTCGGCAATATCGGCCAGGAAGATGGTGGTTTTGACCACCTTCTCCATGGAGCTGCCGGCGGCCTCCAGCACGGCCTTCACGTTGGCCAGGGACTGCTTGGCCTGAGCGGCCACATCCTCGGGCATGGCGCCGGTGGCGGGGTCAATGGGCAGCTGGCCGGACACAAAGACCAGGCCCTCGGCGGCAATGCCCTGGGAGTAGGGGCCGATGGCGGCGGGCGCCTGATCCGTCACAACGGGAGTTTTCATTATGGATCGCCTCCAATAAATTTTTATCATCTTGATTATAATTTCTTAAATCTGGTTTGTCAACCCGGTTTTCTCATTGTGCTTTTGCCGCTTCCGGTATAAAATAGTGTCTGCTGAATCAATGGCGCGGCATTGCCGCTGGAAAGGAGGGCGCGCCATGAGCAACCGGAGCAGGCTGGAGCGGTATCTCCCCATCGCGGCCTTTCTCAGCGCTGTGTGTGGCAAGCACTATGAGGTCATTCTTCACGATGTCTCCGACCCGGAGGCGTCGGTGGTAGCCATTTTCAACGGCCATCTCAGCGGTCGGAAGGTGGGTGACCCCATGACAGAATTGGCCCGGAGCCTGGTGCGGGAGGAGGTTTATCGCCACCAAGACTTTATCGCCAATTATGAGGGCCGGACCCGCAGTGGAAAGCGGTTCGTCTCCTCCACCTATTTTATTAAGGAAGAGGGGGTTCTGCTGGGCCTCATCTGTGTCAACCATGACGTCTCCGACCTCACCGCCATGGCCAGCCACCTTCAAAATCTGCTCTCCGCCTTCTCGGTCCCCGGTCAGGCGCCAGCCCAGCCCCCCTATACCGAGGAGCTGGATGACTCTATCCCGGAGCTCTCCACCACCCTTATCCACAACACAGTCCTCCGGCAGGGGGTCCCCGCCGGGCGCATGACCAGTGTAGAAAAGGAAGCCCTCATCGAGGCTCTGGAGCGCCAGGGCGTCTTCTCCACCAAGGGGGCGGTGGGGCAGGTGGCCCGGGAGCTGGAGATCTCCGAACCCACCGTCTACCGCTACCTCCGCCGCATCCGCAGCCGCTGAGGGCAAAAATGCCGTTCCTCACCGGGGCCTCCGGCCCGGCGAGGAACGGCATTTTTCACTGTAAGAAAAACTTTTCCCGATAGCCCAGCACAAAGATGGCCAGGACGATGAGGGGCAGGATAAAGGTGAAGTAGAAGCGCAGCTTGGAGGGGAACCGGATGCCCTCTCCCTGGTCGGCCTCCCGCAGGAAGTTCTCGTAGCCCCAGGCGTACTTTTTGGAGACCACGCAGAAGAGCAGATAGAGCAGAGAGCCCAGGGGCAGCAGGTTTTGGGAGACGATGAAGTCCTCCAGGTCCAGCACGCCGGTACCCGAGCCAAAGGGCTGGAAGCCGGAGAGGACATTGAAGCCCAGCAGGCAGGGCAGGCTGAGCACAAAGATGAGGACCAGGTTGGTCCACACCGCCCTTTTCCGGGATACCTGCCACTTGTCCATCCAGCAGGAGATGATGTTCTCAAAGACAGCGGTGACGGTGCTCATGGCGGCAAAGGACATAAATACAAAGAAGAGGGCCCCCCACAGCCGGCCGCCGGGCATCTCATTGAAGATGTTGGGCAGGGTGACAAAGATGAGGTTGGGGCCGGCATCGGGCTGCACGCCAAAGGCGAAGGCGGAGGGGAAAATGATGAGACCGGAGACAAAGGCCACGCAGGTGTCCAGCACTGTGATGTTGATGACCTCACCCATGAGACTGCGCTCCCGGCCGATGTAACTTCCGAAGATGGCCATGGCGCCGATGCCCAGGCTCAGGGTGAAAAAGGCCTGACCCATGGCAGCGTAGACGGCCTCACCCAGCCGCAAATTTCCATTGGCGTCATAGAGCAGATTCTGGAAGTTGGGACGCAGGTAAAACTCCAGGCCGGCGGCGGCGCCGGGCAGGGTGATGGCCCGGATGGCCAACACCACCATCAGAACCAGCAGGCAGAGCATCATGGCCTTGTTGATCTTCTCCACACCGTTTTTCAGTCCCCGGCTGCACACCAGCATGCCCAGGACCACCACCACGGCCACAAAGATGGTCTGGATCACCGGGTCGGCGGTGACGGCACCGAACTCAGCCCCCACACCGGCGGTGTCCAGGCCCACAAAATCCCCCTTGAGCATCTTGATGAAGTACAGAATGAGCCAGCCGGCGATGGTGGTGTAGTACATCATGAGCAGGTAGTTGCCCGCCATGCCAAACCAGCCGTACCAGTGCCACTTGGTCCCTTTGGGCTCCAGCTCCTGGAAGGAGCAGAGGATGCTCTTCTGGCTGGCCCGGCCCACAGAAAACTCCATGACCATGATGGGAAGACCCATAATGACCAGGAAAAACAGATACACCAACACAAAGGCCGCGCCGCCGTACTGGCCAACGATATAGGGAAAGCGCCAGACATTGCCCAGTCCGATGGCACAGCCGGCCGAAATCAGGATGAATCCCAGCCGGGACGAAAACTTTTCTCTCTCCAAAACGTTGTTCCTCCAATTTCTCAAACAAATGGGATGTTTTTCCACCTATGAGACGACGGGGCGTCGAGAGCGCCGGTCAGGTGGGAGGGTATCCTCCCACGTCCGGCGTCCTCGACGGCCCGCCCGCTCTCACATGATCGGCTCAGCCCTCCGCCTTGAGCTTGGCCATGGCGGCCTTGGCGGCGTTCTGCTCAGCCTCTTTTTTGCTGCGGCCCTCACCGGCGCCGATGGGCTGTCCGTTCAGATCCACCTCCACAGAGAAGACCTTGGCGTGGTCAGGCCCGCTCTCACCCATGAGACGGTAGCTCAGCACACGGCCGCTCTCCCGCTGTACCAGCTCTTGAAGGGCGGTCTTGAAGTCCCGGACCGCCCCCTCCTGCTCCCGCTCGTTGTTGGTCAGGATGAAGTTGGTGATGAGTTTTCGGGCGGAACCAATGCCGCCGTCCAGGTATACGGCGGCGATCACCGCCTCCACCGCGTCGGCCTGGATGGAGGGCCGCCGCCGGCCGCCGCCGGCGTCCTCTCCCCTGCCAAGCTTGAGGTACTGACCCAGCTCCAGCTGTGCCGCCACCTCCACCAGACTGTCCTCGCACACCAGTGCCGCCCGGGTTCTGGTGAGCTCTCCCTCAGGCATATCCGGGTGGGTGCGGTAGAGATGATCTGCTACCACCATCCCCAGCACAGAGTCGCCCAAAAACTCCAGCCGCTCGTTGCTGGTCTCTCCCCGGCTCTTGTTCTCGTTGGCGTAGGAGCTGTGGGTCAGAGCGTTTTCCAGCAGTCCCCGGTCCCGAAAGGTATAGCCCAGCTTTTCTTCCAGTTTTTCCATGTCCGTTCCACCTCCTCATACGCAAAGAGAGGCCCCGCCGCAGCGGGGCCCTCCCAGTAACGTCTGCTCAGGCGTCCAGCTTGTTCTGGAGATAGTTCACCAGGTCGCCCACAGTGGCGATGCCGGCAATGTCCTCCTCGCTCATCTCAGACACGCCAAACTCCTCCTCCAGGGCCATGGACAGCTCCACGATGTCCAGAGAATCGGCGCCCAGATCGTCCGTGAAGGTGGTATCCATCGTGATGGTGTCGGCCTCCACACCGAACTGCTCAGAAATGAGGTCACACAGCTTCTCAAAAATCATTTTCCGATCGACTCCTTAAACAGGATTATTACACACACACATAATAGGGATATTTTCCCGTACTGTCAATAGCTTATTTCAAATTTCCCTTTCGGTATTGCCGCCAGAGGTCTTTTCCAGGCGCATATGGTCAATGTTCTCCACCACATCCTCGATGATGCCGGAGCTGGCAAAGGTGGCGGCCTGACGGATGGCGTTCTTGATGGCGTAGGCGTCGGAGGAGCCATGGGCCTTGATGACGGGCTTGGAGATGCCCACCAGGGCGGTCCCCCCCACTTCACCGGCATCCATGAGCTTTTTGAAGCCCATGAGCCCGTCTTTCACACACAGGGCGCCCAGCTTGGTGATGAGGTTCTTTTTGAACATGGCCTTGAGCTCCTTGGCCAGGAAGCCGCCGGTGCCCTCCATGGTCTTGAGAAAGATGTTGCCGGAGTAGCCGTCGGAGACGATCACATCCACCTCTCCGTAGACCGCCTCCCGGGCCTCAATGTTGCCCACGAAGTTGATGCGCCCCTCCTGCCCCGCCTTGGTGAGGAGGACATGGGCCTCCCGCTGGAGGTCGGTGCCCTTGGAGGGCTCCGCGCCGATGTTCAAAAGCCCCACCTTGGGCTCGGGGCGGCCCAGCACCCGCTCGGCGTAATAGGAGCCCATGAAGGCAAACTGGAGCAGGTACTCCGGGGTACACTCGGCGGTGGCGCCGGCGTCAATGAGGATGGCGCCGCCCTTTCCCGTGGGCACCACGGGGGCCAGAGCCGCCCGGCGGATGCCCTTGATCCGCTTTACCATCAGGGTGGCGGCGGAGAGCAGCGCGCCGGTGCTGCCGGCGGAGACGAAGGCCTCTCCCCTCCCCTCCTTCAGCAGGTTGAGACCCACCGTGAGGGAGGAGTCCTTCTTCTCCTTAAAGGCGGTGGCGGGGTTGTCACACATCTCCACCACCTGGTCGGCGTGGGCGATCTCCAGCCCGGCGGGCAGGTTGTCCATGCCGTCGTTCTTCAGGCAGCGGAGGATCTCCTCCCCCCGACCCACCAGAATGACCTCCACACCATACTCCTGGATGGCCGCCACAGCCCCCCGGACGTTGCTCTGAGGGGCGTTGTCGCCGCCCATGGCGTCTACGATGATCTTCATGAGATCCCCCTTTTCGTATCGCTTTCTTCCTCCCTGAGGCCAAGGAGATAATCGGCAGAGACATTGTAATGCGCGCATATCGAATAAAACCGCTCTAATGTAGTGGTTTTTGTTCCCTTTTCCATCTCGCTCACCTGATTGGTGGAGACTCCAATGACTTTGGCCAACTGAGCCTGTGACTCGCCAGCTTGTTTCCTCAGCTCACGGAGCCGAGTACGAAATACATCCCGATCAAACATACAATCTCCTTGACAATTCATCTTTTAGATGATATTATAAATTCATCTAAAAGATGATGTGAGGGACTTGCCTGACTACATACAGGAACTCTTTGAACTGGAGCTCCGGGGTGACCGCCTGGATCTTCGCCACCTTTCCGGCACGGAGGAACGCCTGCGCCGCCTGGATGCCTGCCACGATGAGATCCACGCCAAGCTGGGCCTGGATTTCCTGGACCGGCTCAACGACCTGGAGGGCGAGATCTGCTACGAAGAGCGTCTGGCCTGCTTCCGCCATGGCTTTCATCTGGCCGTGCGTCTCCTGACGGACTGAGCCCTCTCAGACCTCCAGTCCCGCCAAAATCTCCAGCGCCCGGCGGGAGAGCTCCGCATTCTTGTTTCTCTTGCCCTTGACCTTGTAGCCCAGGGGCGGGATGATGCCGAAGTTCACATTCATGGGCTGGAACTGCTCCACCGTCTCATTGGAGACATAGAGGGCCAGAGCCCCCAGGGCCGTCTCCTGGGGAAAGTCCACGGGGGGCCTGCCCTGGAGCCGGTGAGCCAGCTCCACCGCCGCCACAAAGCCGGAGGCGGTGGACTCCACATAGCCCTCCACCCCGGTGATCTGCCCGGCAAAGCAGACCCGGGGGTCCTTCTTCAGCCGGTAGTACCGGTCCAGCAGCTTGGGGGAGTTGAGATAGGTATTCCGATGCATGACCCCGTAGCGGACGAATTCAGCGTTCCTCAAAGCCGGAATCATGGAGAAGACCCGCTTCTGCTCCGGCCACTTCAGATGGGTCTGGAAGCCCACCAGGTTGTAGATGGAGCCCTGGGCATTGTCCTTTCGGAGCTGGACCACGGCGTAGGGCTCCTTCCCCGTCCTGGGGTCCTTCAGGCCCTTGGGCTTGAGGGGACCGTACCGCAGGGTGTCCACCCCCCGCCGGGCCATGACCTCCACCGGCATACAGCCCTCGAAGACATTCTGGTCCTCAAAGCCGTGGACCTCCGCCGCCTGGGCGGTGGTGAGGGCCTGCCAGAAGGCGGCGTACTCCTCCTCGCCAAGGGCGCAGTTTACGTAGTCCGCCGTGCCCTTGTCATACCGGGAGGCGAACCAGGCGTGGTCCATATCCAGGCTTTCAAAGGTCACCAGAGGGGCGGCGGCGTCAAAAAAGCTCAGGTAGTCGGCGTGTAGCTTCTCCTGGATGGCCTGGGTCAGGGCGTCGGAGGTAAGGGGCCCAGAGGCCAGAATCACGTTCTCGGCGTCGGGTATGGCCGTGACCTCCCCCTCCACCACGGTAATGAAGGGGTGTCCCTTCACCCGCTCCGTAATGGCCCGGCTGAAGCCGTGCCGGTCCACCGCCAGGGCGCCCCCCGCCTCCACCCGGTGCCCATCGGCACAGGAGAGGATGAGGGAGCCGCACCGCCGCAGCTCCTCCTTCAACAGCCCTACGGCGTTTTCCAGCTGATCGGAGCGCAGGGAGTTGGAGCACACCAGCTCCCCGAACTCCGGGCTGTGGTGGGCAGGGGTCATCTTTTGGGGCTTCATCTCGTGGAGCTCCACGGGGATGCCCCGCTGGGCCAGCTGCCAGGCGGCCTCGCTCCCCGCCAGCCCGGCGCCGATGATGATCACTGGTTCCATGGATTCCTCCTGGTAAGTCAATCAGCGGATGAAATTGGTCCGCGCAAAAGGCTCTTGGGCCGGCAGACCGTATTTTTCCCGTCCCAGAGCGATGCTCTTGACCAAAAAGGCCATATTTCTGGCCAATGTGCGCATAGTCTGAAGCCCTTCCGCGTCCTGGGCGGCCTCGCCGGGCAGCGCGCCGTGGACGCCGTTCCAATACTGGCTGGAGGCCACCGGCATGCCGCTGATGGTGAAGAACTTGTTCAGCTCATCAAAGGCGGCGGTCAGACCACCCCGACGGGCAGCCAGCACACTGGCCCCCACCTTCATGGTTTTGTCAAAGGGCGTGCTGTAAAAAGCCGGGTGAGGAGAGCCACCAAAGTGGCGTTGGCAGAGGCATAGTATACCGGACTGCCCACCACCAGGCCGTCGCAGGCCTGGAATTTAGGGGCGATCTCATTGACCAAATCGTCAAACACGCACCGTCCCAGCTCCCCGCAGCGATCGCAGGCAACACAGCTTCGGATGTCCCGGTTCCCCACTTGGATGAGCGCAGTCTCCATCCCCTCCGCGGCGAAGACTCCCTCCATTTCCTTCAGCGCCAAAGCGGTATTGCCGTTTGGGCGGGGACTTCCATTCAACATCAGGATCTTCATGGCTCCTCCTTCTCACGCCCGGCAGCTGCCGACTTCTTTGCCGCGGCCTTTTTGGTCGTCGTCTTGGCAGCCGCCGCCTTCTTGGCGGCGGGCTTTTTGGCCGCTGTCTTCTTCTCGGCGGGCTCTTTCTCCGTGGTCTTTTTGGCAGTGGTCTTCTTGGCCACCGCCTTTTTCACCGTCTTCCCGGCGGCTTCCGCCGCCGGGGCGGCCTCGGCCCCCTTCTCTCCGGAGGCGGGCTTCTTCTTATAGCCCCCCCGCTTCTCCTCGGGGGTAAAGTTGCCGCAGTCAGGGTTGATGCAGAAGGGCTTTTTGAAGCCCCGGCCAGACTTCTTGAACATGGTCCAGCCGCACTCGGGACAGTTGTCCTTCACCGGCACATCCCAGGTCATGAAATCGCACTGCTTGGCCTTGCTGCCCTCCTTGACCACATTGAACTCACAGCCGTAATAGGTGTAGCCCCGTTTGGAGGTCTTCTTCAAAATACGCCCGCCGCACTTGGGGCACTTGCCCGGCATCTCCACCACGATGGGCTGGGTAAAGGTACACTCCGGGTAGCCGGGGCAGGCCAGGAACCGGCCGAACCGGCCCGACTTCACCACCAGCTGCCGTCCGCACACGGGGCAGATCTCGTCGCTCACCTCGTCGGGAATCTTGATGCGCTCCCCGTCCAGGTCCTGCTCGGCCTGGTGAAGCTCCTGCTCAAATCCGCCATAAAAGCTGCTCAGGAGGCTCTTCCAGTTCTCCTTTCCCTCCTCCACCTGGTCCAGCCGCTCCTCCATTTTGGCGGTGAAGGTGGTATCCACGATGTCGGGAAACTTGTCCTTCATGAGCCCGGTGACCACCTCTCCCAGGGGGGTGGTGCGCAGGTATTTGCCCTCCTTCACCACATATTCCCGGTCCAGAATGGTGGAGATGGTGGGGGCGTAGGTGGAGGGACGGCCAATGCCCTTCTCCTCCAACGCCTTGATGAGGGTGGCCTCGGTATACCGGCTGGGGGGCTGGGTGAAGTGCTGCTCCGGCTTGGTGCCGGTGAGGGTCAGGCCCTCTCCCTCCTTCAGATCGGGCAGGGGAGACTGCTTCACCTCGTCCTCCTCATCCTTCCCCTCCACATAGACGGCGGTAAAGCCGGAAAATTTCAGGGAGGAGTGGTTGGCCCGGAACCGGTAGCCGGCGGACTCCACCTCAATGGATACGCTGTCATAGACGGCATTGGCCATCTGGCAGGCCAGAAAACGGCTCCAAATGAGCTTATAGAGCCGGTACTGCTCACTGGTCAGGTCCTTTTTGATGTCCTCCGGTGTGAGGCGCACATCAGAGGGCCGAATGGCCTCGTGGGCGTCCTGGGCGCCGGACTTGGCCTTGAAATGCCGGGTCTTCTCCGGATAGTAGTCCTTGCCGTAGCGGTTGAGGATCATCTCCTTGGCCGCCGCCAGGGCCTCCTCGGAAAGACGCAGAGAGTCGGTACGCATATAGGTGATCAGACCCACAGTGCCCTCACCCTGGATGTCCACGCCCTCATAGAGCTGCTGGGCCACCGCCATGGTCCGGCGTGGGGTCATGTTCAGCTTTCGGCTGGCCTCCTGCTGAAGGGTGGAGGTGATGAAGGGGGGGGCCGGAGAGCGGGTTTTATCCTGCCGCTTTACGCCGGTGACCGAAAAGGGAGCGGCCTTCACCGCCTCCATCACCGCCTGGACCTCAGCCTCACTGTGGAGCTCCTGCTTCTTCTCCCGGCCATAAAAGGCGGCGGTGAAGGCCCCCTGGTTGGGGGCGACCCGGGCGAGATCCACGTCCAGGGACCAGTATTCCTGGGGCTGGAAGGCCCGGATCTCCTCCTCCCGCTCACACACCAGGCGGGTGGCCACCGACTGGACCCGGCCGGCGGACAGGCCCCGGCGTATCTTCTTCCAAAGCAGGGGGGAAAGCTCATAGCCCACAATGCGGTCCAGGATGCGCCGGGCCTGCTGGGCATCCACCAGATCCTGGTCGATGGCCCGGGGGGCGGCGATGGACTCGCTGACCACCTTCTTGGTGATCTCGTTGAAGGTCACCCGATAGGTCTTGTCATCGGGAATCTTCAGCAGCTCCTTCAGGTGCCAGGAGATGGCCTCCCCCTCCCGGTCGGGGTCGGTGGCCAGGAAGACCTTATCGCTGCCCTTGGCCGCCTTTTTCAGATCGGAGATCACGTCCTCCTTCCCCTTGATGGGCTGGTAGTCCGGCACAAAGCCATGTTCCACATCCACGCCCAGCTTGCTCTTGGGCAGATCCCGGACATGGCCCATGGACGCCTTGATCTCATAGCCGGGTCCCAGATACTTTCCGATGGTCTTGGCCTTGGCCGGAGATTCTACGATCACTAAATTTGTTTTTGCCACATTATACCTCCAATGGAGTTTCTATCCTTTGAAAGAGCGCGGCTTTTCAGCCGCGCCTCACATCTCTTCTCCCGTCCGGAGCCGGACGGCGGCTTCAAAGTGTCTGCCAGGGTGCTCGATCACATGGCCCTGGATCTGGAGCATGGTCAGAGCGGAAAGGACCCGCCGGGCCGGGATCTGGGTCAGATCCACCAGCTCCTCCGCGGTGCGCTTTCCATCCTCCAGAGCCAGGAGCAGGTCGATTTGGTCATCGGTCAGGCCGCTCCTGTCAATATATGCCTGCTGTGGCCCTTTGTCAATGACTTTTTCGCCGACGGTCTCCGTCATTTTCTGCGGATCGGGCCCGTCAAGGGGGCCTTTTGCCGCCTGCGGTCCCTCCTCCTGTTCCTGGACTGTATGGGGAAACCGGACCCGCCCGGGGTAGCGGTCGGCGTACTCCCGGATGATGTCCAGGCCGCCGGTGACCGCCTTGGCCCCCTGCTGGAGGAGCCGGATGGGGCCCTCGCTGAGAAGGGAGCCCACCGGGCCAGGCACAGCGAAAATGTCCCGGTCCTGGTCCAGGGCCTGCCGCACCGTAGACATCGTGCCGCTCTTGAGTCCGCACTCCACCGCCACCACACCCAGGCTCAGCCCGCTGATGATACGGTTGCGGATGGGAAAGAACCAGCTCTCCGGCTGGGTTCCCGGTGGATATTCACTGATGAGGGCGCCGTGAGTGGCCACATCCTCGTAGAGCCAGCGGTTTTCCCGGGGATAGTGGACGTCCACGCCGCAGCCCAGCACCGAGACAACGGCGCCGCCTCCGCGGAGGGCGCCCTTGAGGGCCTCGGTATCCAAGCCCTGGGCAATACCGGACACCACCATTCCGCCGTGGGTGGCCAGCTCCAGTCCGATCTTGCCCGCCATCCACCGGCCATAGGCCGAGGGTCTTCGGCTGCCCACCACCGCAACGGCGATCTCCTCGTCAAAGGCGGGGAGCCTGCCCCGGACATAGAGGACAATGGGAGGATCGTAGATGTTTTTGAGGCGGTCCGGATAGTCAGCGTCCCCAAGGGTGAGGATGCGCACCCCCAGCCGGTCACATTCTCCCCAGATGGCGTTGGCCCTGGCCAAAGACTTATCCAGCAGAGCGGTTCGGGCAGCGGGCGTCAGGCCCTCCACCATGCCATATGCCTCCTCATCGGCATAGTAGGCCTGCTCCGGTGTGCCGAAATGCTCCAGCAGGCGTCCCGCCTGCTCCGGGCGCACGCCTCTCCTGGTGCTCAGCCACAGCCAATATTTCAGACTAGCCATCGGGGCCCTCCCTTTTCACCGCTTCAAAGCAGTGTCCGCGCCATCTCCCACAGCACAACGGAGGCGGCCACCGCCGCGTTGAGGGACTCACACCGTTGCCGCATGGGGATTTTAAGGGTACCGGCGCAATGGTCCAGGACTATTTGGGAGACCCCGCGGCCCTCGCTGCCGATGACCACGGCACAGCGGCTCAGATCGGTCCTGCGCACGTCGTCAGTGTCCTCCCGCAGGGCGGTGGCGTACAGCGGGAGCCCCAATGCCTCCAGGGCCGGGACCAGCTCCTCCAAGGTCGTCTCCCACGCCGGCAGACGGAAGCAGGCACCCATGGTAGCCCGGACCGTCTTGGGGGAGAAGGGGTCGGCACAGCCGGGCAGGAGGATGAGGCCATCGGCGCCGAAGGCATCGGCAGTCCGCCAGATGGTGCCCACATTTCCCGGGTCCTGGACCCCGTCCAGCACCAGAAACCGGGTCCCGGGCAGGGTTTTCGGCAGGGTGAGCTGGGGCTGGCGGCACAGAAAAAGGACCCCCTGGGGGGATTCCGTGGTGGAGAGACTCTTCAACAGATCGGCGGGTACCCGCACCTCCCGGACCCCCTCGGGGACCGGACAGGGGCGGCTGCCGTCGTGGACCACGGCGGTGAGCACGGCGCCGGACCGAAGGGCCTCCTCCAGCAGCTTGGGCCCGTCACAGACGAAAAGTCCCTGGTCCCGGCGGGCTGACCGGGCGGTGTTCAGCTTGCGGATCTGCCCCACCAGCGGGTTAGAGCGGCTGGTGATCTGTTCCATAGGCCTTCCCTCCCTTCGCGGACCCTACCTTAATATAATGCGCTCACAGCTCGTGGAGCTGGTCGATATATTCGTTCCGGCCCAGCGTGACCACCACATCCCCGGCAGAGAGCACATAGTCGGCGCCGGGAGCCACCTCCAGGTCATGCTCGTCGCCGCCCCGTCGGATGGCAATGATGTTAACCCGGTACTTAGCCCGTACGTCCAAAGTGCGCAGGGACTTTCCCACCCAGGGCTTCGGAGTGGCCAGCTCCACGATGCCGAAGTCATCAGAGAGCTCAATAAAGTTGAGGATGTTGGAGCTGGACAGGTTCTGGGCCAGCTTAACCCCCATCTCGTGCTCCGGGAAGACCACCTTGTCGGCGCCGATCTTCTGGAGCACCTTCTGGTGGACATGGCTCTGGGCCTTGGCGATGACCTGTCGAACCCCGATCTCCTTCAGGTTCATGGTGATGAGGGCGCTGTTGCCCACGTCGTCGGCCACCGCGACGATGGCGCAGTTATAGTTGCGCACACCCAGAGCACGGAGCACGGCGGGGTCCCGGGCATCCCCCGCCACAGCGTGGGTCACGTGGCTGGAGATGCTCTGCACCCGGTCCTCCGAGTCGTCAATGGCCAGTACCTCGTGGCCCAGGCGGCACAGCTCGGTGGCCACGGCAGTTCCAAAGCGGCCCAGGCCGATCACTACATATGTCCTCACGATTCACAGCTCCTTTTTCGTTTGGTCGGCTCACCCGATCATAATATCCACCACAGGATAGCGGATCTTGGCCGCGTTCCTGCCCCTGGCGAGGAAGGCCACGGAGAAGGACATGATGCCCACCCGGCCCAGGAACATAGCGATGATGAGTATGACGTGGCTGAAGGGGCTCAGGGTAGGGGTGATGCCCACGGTGACGCCCACGGTGGCCAGGGCGGAGGCCGCCTCAAAGGCCGCTGAGAGGAAGTGGACCTCGTCCACCAGGGAGACGGTCATGGCGATCCCCAGAAACAGGACCACCACGATGAGGGTCAGAGTGAGGGCGGTCATGACCCGGCGCTGGGAGATGGTCCGCCTGCGGATGGTGACCTCCTCCCGACCGGCCAGACCGGCGCGCATGGTGAGCAGCAGAATCCCCACCGTGCCTGTCTTAAGGCCGCCGGCGGTAGAGCCGCTGGAGCCGCCGATGAGCATGAGGATACAGGACATAGCCAGAGAGCTGTCCCGCAGCCCGCCCTGACCGATGGAGTCAAAGCCGGCGGTGCGGAGGGTGACCGACTGAAAACAGGCATTGAGGATCTTTTTCCACCAGGACATTTCCCCCAGCGTGTTGGGGTTGTCCCATTCCGCTCCCAGAAAGAATGCCGCGCCCCCCAGGATCAGCGCGCCTGTCATCAGGAGGACCAGCTTACTGTAGAGAGAAAGACGCCGGGGCGTCCTCCAGTGACGGATCAGATCCTCCCACACAAAAAAGCCAAGGCCGCCGATGACAATGAGGCACAAAATGGTGAGGAGGACCACCGGATTTCCGTTGTAGGTGATGAGGCTGGTAAATTCCCCCTTGCTGCCCAGCAGGTCAAAGCCGGCGTTGCAGAAGGCGGAGACGGCGTGGAAGATCCCCCGCCACAGTCCTCCCGCCAGCCCGAACTCCGGCAGGAAGCACAGGGTCAGGACGGCGGCTCCCAGCCCCTCGATTATCAGCGTCCCCATGAGGGTGTGGCGCACCATGCGGACCACACCGTCCATATCATTGAGGTTCAGGGTGGACACCATGATGAGCCGCTCTGAAAGTCCGATCCGCCGCCGGAGGGCAAAGGACACCGAGGTGATGACCGTCATAAAGCCCAGCCCACCCAGCTGGATCATGGCCAGGATCACCGCCTGACCAAACAGGGTCCAGTGGGCCCAGGTATCCACCAGAATCAGGCCGGTGACACAGGAGGCCGAGGTAGCGGTGAACAGACAGGTGATCAGATCGGCGGACTGTCCGTCCCGGCTGGCCCAGGGCAGCATGAGAAGCAGCGTCCCGGTGAGGATGATTACGCCAAAGGAGATCACCACAATTCGGGCGGGATTGAGGTTGCGCATACTCCGCAGCCGTCTGCGCAGCGCCTGCAGGGGATAAAACACCAAAATAGGACGCCTCCTTCTCGCTCTGCACCGTCGAGTAAAACAAAAGCAAATATAGCATACGCTGTCGGTCCGCGAAAGTCAACGATTTTTTCGCTCCTCCACCTCGCTGCCAACACCTGCCGGACAGACAAAGGCCCGCCCCGGGCTTTGCGCCCGGGACGGGCATATGCTCACAGAAAGGGGTGAAAATCCTTGTCCAGGACCTGCTTGCGGTGATAGCTCACATAATCGGGGGCGGCCTCGGGGCACTGGTTTTGAATGGTCTCCACCAGCAGGGCCGGGTTGAGACCGGGGTTCTGGGCCCGGAGGACCACATCCAGGACGATGGCATCCCTGCGTCCCTCGTAATCCACCTTATGAATGAGAGGGATCAGATCCACCTGGACCTGCCCGCTCTTGGCCTTTTTGGACTTTTTGGTCACCACCAGGCTATCCCGGCTCAGCAGAGCCCGGATGGCATTTTCCGCCCCCAGCGGAGCGCCGGCGTCGTACTCCAGGGTGATGATATAGTTTACCCAGCACAGCTCCCGGATGGGACGTCCCCCCTCATAGCACCGGGTGACCGTGACCCCCTCGGGCAGGGCCTGGGTGAGGCGGCGGGGCACCTCCCGAAGGTCGGTCCCCTCTGGAAGTCCGAACTCCAGAATCTCACACTGACTGGAAAAGCCCACCGACAGGGGCAGGGCGATGGACACATAGGCGTGGGGGTTAAAGCCCTCCGTATGCCGGACGTGGAGCCCGGAGCGCAGAAAGGCCCGCTGGAAGGTCCTCATCAGGTCCAGGTGGGAGATGTACCGGGCCCGGCCCGTCTTGATGAACTGGATGCGCTGGTCACTCATCACATGCCCTCCCCTTTTCCAGCAGATGGTTGGCTCCACAGCCGGTGCACTGTTTCCGGCAGTCAGGGGTGATGACCGCCTCATAGGCCCGCTCCCGCTCCCGCCACAAAAAGTCGGCGGTCACGCCGGTGGAGATCCGGCACCAGGGCAGAACCTCCTCCCGGCTCCGCTCCCGGTTGGCATAAAAGGCCGGGTCCAGTCCGCAGGCGTCAAAGGCCCGCAGCCAGCGGTCCAGATCGAAGTACTCACTCCAGGAGTCAAACTTGGCGCCGTCCCGCCAGGCCAGCTCGATGGCGTCGGCCAGCCGGCGGTCGCCCCGGGCGAAGACGGCCTCCAGGAAGGAGGTATCCGGGTCGTGCCAGTGGTAGACGATGGCCTTCTCCCGCATATTGTCCCGCAGCAGCTTCACCCGGCGGAGATACTCCTCCCGGGTGACCTGGGGCTCCCACTGGAAGGCGGTGTGGGGCTTGGGCACGAAGCAGGCCGTGGATACCGTGATCCGGCAGCCCCGGCGCTTGTCGGGAGCCGTCTCCCGCCAGAGCTGGAGCACCTTTCTGGCCAGGTCGGCAATGCCCAGCACATCCTCGTCGGTCTCGGTGGGAAGGCCCAGCATGAAGTAGAGCTTCACCGTGTTCCACCCACCCAGGAAGGCGGTGCGACAGGAGTTCATCAGATCTTCTTCGGTGACGTTTTTGTTGATGGCGTCCCGAAGTCGCTGGGTCCCCGCCTCGGGGGCAAAGGTGAGTCCGCTCTTGCGGACGTGCTGGAGCCGCTGCATGAGACCCATGGAAAAGTTGTCCGCGCGCAGGGAGGGCAGGGATAGGGAGACCTTGTTGGGCTCACACCACTCCAGCAGGCCGTCGCACAGGCCCTCCAGGGGCCGGTAATCGCTGGTGGACAGGCTGGAGAGGGTCATCTCCTGGTAGCCGGAGTCCTTGCAGGCGGCAATGCCCTGCTCCATCAGGAGCCTGGGATTCCGGGTGCGGACGGGCCGGTAGGCATACCCCGCCTGGCAGAACCGGCAGCCCCGGATGCAGCCCCGGAAGACCTCCAGCATGACCCGGTCGTGGACAATCTCGGTGGAGGGAACGATGGTCTTTACCGGAAAGTAGGACTTATCCAGGTCCTGGACGATACGCTTTGTCACCAGGGCGGGCGCCCCCTCCCGAGGGGTGACGGCCTCCACAGTCCCGTCGGCATGGTAGCTGACGTCATAGAGGGAGGGCACATACAGCCCCGGTACTCTGGCCGCCGCCGCCAGCAGGTCCTGGCGGGACCAGCCCTCCCGGCGTGCGCGCTGGTAAAGCCGAATCAGCTCCACCGTCACTTCCTCCCCCTCGCCCAGGGAGAAAATGTCCACAAAGGGTGCCAGGGGCTCCGGGTTGTAAGCACAGGTTCCGCCGGCGATGATGAGCGGGGCGTCCTCGTCCCGGTCGGCAGAGCGCAGGGGAAGTCCGGCCAGGTCCAGCATATTGAGCACATTGGTATATGCCATCTCATAGCCCAGGGAGAAGCCGATGATGTCAAAGTCGGAGATGGGGTCCCCACTCTCCAGTCCATAGAGGGGCAGCCCCTCCCGGCGCATCTCCTCCTCCATATCCCCCCAGGGGGCGAACACACGCTCACACCACACCCCGGGCAGCTCATTCATCAGCCCATAGAGGATCCGCACCCCCAGATTGGACATGCCAATCTCATAGGTATCGGGAAAGCACATGGCGATCCGCGTATCCACCTGTTTGAGGTCCTTCACCACTGCATTGTACTCTCCACCGGTATACCGGGCAGGTTTCTGCACCCTGGAGAGGATCGTTTCCATCGTCCGGTCCATTCCAAACCTCCGCTCGCGCGCTTCATTACATGCTATAATGGCAAATCATTATTTTACCCTCTGAGCGTAGGAATGGCAAGTACAAATTCGCGAATTTATTGTATTTCTCCCCATGAATGGCGAAAATCTTCGATGACATCCCAGAAATGAACCGGGGAAAGTCGGTTCCGGTTGAGTGCGCGAACCAGCCGCTCCACCTCGGTGTAATCACTGGACAGGCGCGGCGCCCGTGTGCCGTCCCGGCAGACCACGCCAAACATGACAGGTACCTCTCCCTCCTCTGCACAAACCTCAAAATGCAGCCGGGTCTCTTTCATTCTGCTCGCTCTCCTCTTCTTCTTTCAAACACAGTTTTCTCTCACGTTCCGGGCGGTCCGGCCTCCTCTCACCGTTCCGGCCCCGCGTCTCCCTCTCTCAAAGAGATGCGCTGGTCCCGCGTTCCCTCTCCGGCCTACCATCCCGCAGGCCGCCTATGTTATAATGAAGAAAGAACCCGATGAGCCGTGGGTCCCGTGATCGCCCCTTGACATCCGGCCCGGATACGCATCATCTTGTACTGTCCGGGTCGTCCTTAACAATATGGTGTATTTCCCGATTTTTGTCAATGCCACGTCGCCGAACTTGTCCTTAGACAGCTATAAATTTTCCAAATTTGGATTACTTGTGTCGAATTTTGAAGGGAGGTCCTTTTCCATGTCCATGACCAACAAGCTGTCGCTGGCCAAGCGCCGCAGCGGATTGACCAGCGCTGCTCTCTCCCGCCGCTCCGGCGTGCCGCTGAGCACGGTGAACAAGATTCTCTCCGGTCAGACCGTCCACCCCTCCCCCCAATCCCTGGAGCGCCTTTGCCAGGCGCTGGACATCTCCATGGGCTATCTGCTGGACGACACCATCCCGGACGAGTACTATCTGAGCGCTCAGTGTGAGGGCAGCAGTCTCCACTACCTTTCCCAGCAGGAGTGGGAGCTGGTGCGGGATTACGGCGTGCTCACCGTCCAGGGCCGTCAGATGGTGGACGCCCTGCTGGAGATGCTGCTGGCCCTCTCTCCCCTCCCTCTGCCCACCGGCCGCCGGAGGCTCCTCCTGTGCATCCAGCCCATTGCCCAGGGGCAGCGGGGCGCCCTGATGGACGGCTTTGACTTCTCCATTCTGGATGCATCCTCCGACTGCGTCACCGGGGGGGCTGACTTCGCTGTTCTCCTCACCGACGGCTCCATGGCGCCGGTATACGCCCCCGGCACCATGCTGGCCGTGAAGCGGGGCACAGTGGCGGTCAATCAGCTGGGGCTGTTCCTCCATAACCGGGAACTCTTCCCCCGCAAGCTCTCCCGCTCTTCCGGCCGGACCAAGCTGGTGGCCATCAACGTGTCCTACAAGGACATCCTGGTCCGGCCAGAGGACGAGCTCTCCTGTATGGGCGCCATCCTGGGCGCTGTCCGGGACTACACCCGTATTCCCAAGGCCGGCGCTCCCTCCTGCGGAAACGCCATCGCTGATTTTCTGTATTCACAGCGGATCAAACTGTGATATACTGCTCTCAAGCCTCTGTTCAGAAAGGAGGGGGTATCCCTTGCCCCAGCTTCCAGCCGGACTTCAAGACCTGGTTCATGGTCTGGCCGTCTTCTTGGGGGACCACGCCGCCGTTATGGCGTGGTATACCGCTGTGGTGCGGTTTCTCTTCCCCGTTCTGGCCCTACTCATTCTGGCCCGCAGCATCCGGTCGCTCCTTACGGTGCCCCATACGCCGGAGGTATGGGCCTATCTCACCCTTCCCAACGGGCTCTCTGAGCCCCTCACCCACTGGGAAAACTTCTTGGGCCGCTCCAACGCCTGCGATGTGATCCTGGGCTATCCCACCGTCTCCCGGCAGCACGCCGCCCTCATTCGGGCGGAGAATGACAGCTGGACCGTATACGATCTGGCCTCCAAGGGTGGAATCACCATCAATGGAAGACCTGTGGCCGAAGCCGCGCCGGTGGCCTATGGGGATGTGGTGGCCCTGGGCGGCGTGGAGACCGTCCTCCTGCCCGTCCCCCCGGAGGAGCAGGAAAAGCGCCGCCAGAAGCGGCAGGCCGAAGAGCGCCCTCACTCTCCCTGGGTGGGACTCTTCTTCCTCACCATCTTCCAGGTCCTCACCGCCATACAGCTCATGGCCGCCGCCGGGGACGACCTCCCCGCCGACGTACCCGGCGCCTTTTTCTGCCTCATCCCCGTCATGTGGGGGTATTTCCTGGCCATGCGAGCCATTCACCGGGTGGGCTTTGAGATGGAGACCATCGCCTTCTTTCTCTCCACGCTTTCCCTGGCCGTCACCGCCTCCTCCGCTCCCTCCGCCCTTTTCAAGCAGCTCCTGGCGCTGCTCCTGGGGCTCTTCCTCTTTGTGGTCCTGGGCGTCTTTCTTCGGGATCTGGACCGGGTCAAATCCATCCGATGGCTCATGGCCGGCGGCGCCATCGGACTGCTGGGCCTCACCCTGGTGCTGGGTGCTCTGGGCCTGAGTCAGGCCAAGTACGGCGCCCTCAACTGGGTCACCCTGGGCCCCCTTTCCTTCCAGCCCTCCGAGCTGGCCAAGATCTGTTACATTTTCGCCGGCTCGGCCACCCTGGAGCGGCTCTTCCGAAAGCGGAACCTGGGCCTTTTCATGGTACTCACCGCCGTATGTCTGGGCTGCCTGGCCCTCATGAGCGACTTCGGCACCGCCGCCATTTTCTTCATCACCTTCCTGGTCATCGCCTACCTCCGCTCCGGCGACTGGGCCACCCTGGCCCTCATCTGCGGCGGCGCCGTCTTCGGTGTGGTCATCCTCCTTACCTTCAAACCCTATATCCTCAGCCGCTTTTCCACCTGGGGGCACGCATGGGAGCAGGCCTCCTCCGGCGGCTTTCAGCAGGTGCGCACCATGTCGGCCGCCGCCTCCGGCGGCCTGGTGGGGGTGGGGGCCGGGGAGGGCTGGCTCCACAATGTGGCCGCTGGCGATACCGACCTGGTCTTCGGTATGCTGTGCGAGGAGTGGGGGCTCATCATCGCCGCCCTGGCGGTGCTGAGCATCGTCACCCTGGCCGTCTTCGCCGTCCGGTCCTGCCGGTCGGGCCGGTCCAGCTTCTATACCATCGCCGCCTGTGCCGCCACCTCCCTGCTGGTCTTCCAGACCTGCCTCAACGTCTTCGGCGCCGTAGATCTCCTTCCCCTCACAGGCGTCACCTTTCCCTTCGTCTCCAACGGCGGCTCCGCCATGCTCTCCTCCTGGGGCCTTCTGGCCTTTTTGAAGGCCACCGACACCCGGCAGAACGCCAGCTTTGCCATCCGGCTTCCCGCCCGGCGGGAGAAGGACTCCATCTACCTCTCCCCGAAGGACCACAAGGAGGTGAGCGGCGATGCGTAAAATTGAACGGCGGGCCATGCTCTGCCTTCTTCTGGCCGCCGCCCTGTCGCTGGGGCTGGTGGTCTTCGCCTTTCGCTTCTTCCTCTACGGTGGGAAGTGGGTTTCCTTTGCCGCCAACCGGCACCTCTACAACAGCCAGGGCCAGCTCTCGGTGGGCCGGGTGCTGGACCGGGACGGCGACCTGCTCTCCTGGGTGGACGAGAATGGGGACCGGGCCTATTACGATAACGCCACCGTCCGAAAGGCCACCCTCCACGTGGTGGGGGACGCCCAGGGCAGGATCGGCTCCGGCGCCCTGGTGGCCTTCGCCGACAAGCTCTCGGGCTATCATCTCCTCACCGGGGCCTACAGCCCCATGGGGGCGGGCAATGACCTCTACCTCACCGTTGACGCCCGGCTCAACTATGAGGCCTACACCGCTATGAATGGGAAAAAGGGGGCGGTGGCCGTCTATAACTACAGGACCGGCGAGGTCCTCTGTCTCTTTTCCTCCCCTACCTTTGATCCAAAGGCCCCCCCGGACATCCAGGAGGGCGACACTACCTATGACGGCGTCTACCTCAACCGTGCCCTCTCCTCCACCTTTGTCCCCGGCTCGGTCTTCAAAACGGTCACCCTGGCCGCCGCCATTGAGAACATTCCCGACCTCTTCAGCCGCACCTTCACCTGCACCGGCTCCTGCCAGGTGGGGGACGACGTGGTAACCTGCCCCTCCGCTCACGGGGAGATGGACATCTACGGCGCCTTCTCCAAATCCTGCAACGGCGTTTTCGCCCAGCTTGCCGTAGAGCTGGGGCCGGAGATCATGGCCGCCTATACCGAAAAGGCTGGGCTTACCCACCGGTACAGCGTCAACGGCCTCACAACCGCCGCAGGCAGCTTTCAATTTTCCGGGGCCTCGGATAACCAGCTGGGCTGGGCCGGAGTGGGACAGTTCAACGACCTGGTAAACCCTATGTCCCTGATGATCTATATGGGAGCCATTGCGGAAGGCGGCAAGGCCGCCGTTCCCCAGCTGGTCCTCAAGACTGTCACCCCTCTGGGCTTTCCCTCTTCTTTTTGTTTCAGCCACAGGACAGGTAAGCTCATTGAGGCCGACACAGCGGCCACCCTGGCCGACATGATGGCCCGGAACGTCACCGAAACCTATGGCGCCGGGCGGTTCCCCAACATGGACATCTGCGCCAAGTCGGGCACGGCCGAGGTGGGCGGCGGCAAGGCCCCCAATTCCTGGTTCACCGGCTTTCTCCGCAACGAGGACGCCCCCTACGCCTTCGCGGTGGTGGTGGAGGAGGGCGGCAGCGGCGCCCAGACCGCTGGCAGCATCGCCGCCGCAGTGCTGGACCTACTGGTAAACGGATATTGAGCCACAAGGCCACACGGGACCCGAAACAGAGACGGCGCCCCCTTCTTGCGAAGGGGACGCCGTTTATGATATTGCTTGTTTATATCCGAATTTACTCCAGTCCCAGGGGTATGATGGCGCAGTAGTCCTCGATGGAGCCGTTCTCCTGGAAGCACTTGAGAATCTCCTTACCGATGGGATGGAGCTCCGGCACGTCAAAGGCGGAGAGCTCCTGGGCGAAGAAGTCATAGAGGATCTTGGCGCCCTTGTCATACCCCTCCACACCCAGAGTCTCCTGGCGCTCGGGGCGGAGGAACCGGGAGCTGATCTGCTGGCCGTCCACCTTCATCTCCTTGAGGGCATAGCCCAGGAGGGGACAGCGGGCGGGAATCAGCCGGTCCATCTTCATGTTGACTCCGCCCCGGCGGGCCAGGTATTCCCGGGAAATCCACTCCGCGGCGAAGCCGATCTTATAGGCGCCGATGTGCTGGTTGGGGATGAGGACGTATTTGGTGTTTTTGCACCGCAGGATCTGCTCCAGCAGCAGATTGGCCTGCTTCACCCGCAAACCGGTGGCAAAGGGCCAGTAGGAGCCCACGCCCTCGCTGGCCAGCTTGGCGCTGCCGTTGATGCTGGGGTTATTGAAGCCCCGAGGGGCCACCAGCCGCCACAGCCAGGCCAGGGCGGGGGGAATGATGCCCATGAGGCCCAGGATACCGTAGCTGGGGTTTTCGTTGGTGGCGGGGGGCATGCGGACGCCGAAGCTGCGCACGTCCACCTCCACCGGCTTGTCGGCGATATGGGGGATGAGGCGGCGTGGGATGATGACTCGGGGGTTGGGGCAGGGCTTGCCGTCAGAGTCCAGGGTATGCTCCCACAGCAGGCAGGTGGACCGAGGGACCCCTTCGATGTTAAAGAACATGAGAGGCTCTTTGGTGTGGATGGAGATGCGCTCATAGAGGGGATCGGAGCCGTACTCCGTGATGCCGTCCACCCGGATGAACCAGCCGTCCTCGCCGTCGGTGAGGGCCAGCTTCCCATTCCGGGGCTGGTAGCCAGGCTGGCACATGGCCATGTCGTCGGTAACCGGCTGAATGGTACAGGTGTCGCTCATGCTGATATAGGTCTTTTCGTTGGTCTCGATATTGACGCCCAGAAGCACCCGGCCGTCGGCCACCCGTGGCACGTCCTGGAGCAGCTCGCTCTTGCCGCCGCCGGAGGCCCCCTCATGCATCATGACCATCTCATTCTCATAGGGGGTGATAACCCGGGCGGCGGAGGCGTGGGCGGTGACCCAGCCCTCCCGCTCGCCGATGTCCAGCAGTACGCTGTAAATGCCCTTCTTGGCGGAAGGGCCCGGATAGAGGTTGTAGGAGAAGACCTCGTGGAGATCGCTGTGGCGGCTGTGGACCACCACCTGCTTGCCATTGAAGTGGGTGTGGCGGAAGGAGGGCGCCACATAGACAATGGAGCGGGGCTTGAAGTGCTCCACCTCCCGGGCGTTCACAAAGGCCTGGAGCTCCGCCAGGGCGAAGGCGAAAAAGGCCGCGTTTCGGGGGCAGACCAGAATGGAGTCGTAGCCGTACTGGTAGCCGCCGGCCTTGAAGGGCACAATAATCAGTTCCTGCTTGGCCAGCCAGCGGTAGGTTTCCTCCCGGAGCTGGTCAAAGTCATAGCCGTACACATCCTCAAACCGGGGCTTGTCGGTGGGTTGGTCATCAGCGATGCGCATACAGTCGGGGTCCCGACGGCGCATGTAGTCCTCCACATAGTTGACCACTGCGCCGTTTTTGCATCGGACCACGGTAGCCTCCTTCACAGGCTTTCCGTTCACATCGTAGAGGACCTCGATCTTGTCCGTGTGCTCGTTGCCGAAGATGAGCTCATAGAGGGTCTCCTTGCTGTCAGGCACGATCACACTGGGGCTATTGTTGATAATATCGGTCAATTCAGGCGTAAATGTGAATTTTTCCAGCAAAACATTCATGGAAACGGCGCCTCACTTTCTTTCCGTCTCGGACTTTCTATCGAAACAAAGAATACTTCTATCTGTAACTTTACAGGAGAATCCTGCTTTTGTCAAGGGGAGGGCGGTCTTCCGTTTCAGAGGCCGCCTCCCCTGCCCGCCGGCAGCCCCGCAGTCTTCTTTTTGCAATCCGTCCGTGCTCAGGCTTCATGCAGGTACTCACCCAAGAAAACGAAAACGCCGCCCATGGATTCCCATGGACGACATTTCGTTCATTCCGTACAGAAGAGGGTGACTGGAGCACTGTACATCCGATAGGGCACCTGGGTAGCCGGCAGAGTGGCTGTGCTTCCCAACAGGACCACAGCGGTGCCCGGTGTTCTGGAAAAGAGCCGGCCGTTCTCATCCATCTCCACCACAGCGTCCCCGCTGATCTGGAGGAAGCAGGAGGCATTGACCGTCTCGGCGCCGCATCTGGCTTGTTGGACCACCTGGAGGGAGCCGCCCCCCTCCTCCCCCGCCTGAAAGGTAATCTCAGTCTGGAGAGCCTCCACCCCAGTCAGATAATAAGAGGCATAGTCCGCCCGATCGGTGGTGATACCGTGATAGCCGTCGTAGTACTTCTGCTCAAAGAGCTCGTATTCATCCACGGTCCATGGGTGGATCAGAATGCCCCGGTGTCGGGCCGCCCGGGTCAGAGCTGTGGTCTGGGCCTCCTGGGGACAGCTATAAAAGGCGCACAGCGGGTCCAGCTGCTCCGCCATGGCCTTCAGATTGGCGGCAATATCGGCGCCGCTCTGGGTGCAGGCGGCCAGATAGCCCACCGCCGCCTCAGGCATCTGCCCCCGGACTCGACTCAGCTGCTCCCCACTATAGGAGAGGAAGACCACCCGGTCCTCCATGCCGCAGGCATACACAGTCCGGACCAGTGCCGGAATGAGGGCCGGGTCCTCACTCTTGATCTCCACCAAAAAGATGGTATCGCTGTCCCCGACCGCCTGGAAGAGCTGTGCCAGGGTAGGCATGCGCTCACCGGCCAGGGCCTTGTTTCGGAAAGTCAGGCTCTGGAGCTGGAGCTGGGTTGCGGCGGAGAGAAAGACATCCTGGTTCATCAGGGCACCGGTGGTGGAATCGTGGTTCACCATCACCACCCCGTCAGCGGAGAGATGGACATCACATTCAATGGCGTCGGCCCCGGCCTCCGCCGCCAGCGCGGCAGCGCGCTCCGTGTTCTCTGGCGCGTCCTCGTGGAGGCCCCGGTGGGCGGTGATCACAGTAGAGCGGCTGAGCACCCGCTGCCCCACCGGAAAGGACTCAATGGCGTCCATGGCCCCCTCCCAATCGCCGGTGACCAGACCGTCCGCCCCGGAGAGAATGGCAGTATACACCTCAGTTCCGCTCCCGGCGCGGACCCAGACCGCCACCCCTCTGGCCTGGATGGCCCGCACTGTCTCCGGCTGCGCGTCGTCCAGATCCAGGACCACCACCCGGGCGCCGGCCCGGCCCGCCAGGCTGGTGGCCTCCACAGGGTCCGGCAGCACCATGCCGGAGCAGTCCAGAATGGCCCGAATGCCCGGCCTGCCGGCACAGGCCGTCTGGAGCACCTGGAGCTGGCTGGAGAAGATATTCACGTCCACGATGCCGTTGACAGAGGCATACTGTGCGAAGGCGGCCGCGGTGGACAGGTCCTCGATGCGGAATCCGGCAAGCACCCGCTTGTCCAGCCGGTCCACGTAGTTTCTAACAGAGATGTGGGTGCCCCGGTCCACCACAGTGAGGTCGGGATAGACCTCCTTCACCAGCGTGGCCGGGCGCCGCTCCCCCTCAGCAGTTCCGGCGGCAGACAGCTCGTCCCCCTCGGTCACCACTGTGGGAGACATCACCAGCCCGGTTTTTGCCTCATACACCTGGGTGTCATAGCCGTTCTGGGTGAGGGATTCCGCCGTGGGGAGGTCGGGCAGCTCGTCCGTGACCCGAAGGGAGAGGAGCTCCGCCGTGGCACCGTCAAAGGTAAAGGCCACCCGGCCATCCGCCGTGGCTCTGTCGGCCACGTCGGCACGCAGCACCAGGGTTCCATCCACATATTGGAAGATCCTCCCGTCCTGATAGAGGATCGTAAGGGTGTAGACCTGTCCCTCCTCCATAGACGCGCCCAGAGGGGCGGCACACTGGGTGCTCCAGGCCCCGCCGGGCAGCATGCGGGCACACTCCACCCCATTCGAGGCAGTAGGGTCCCGCCGCAGCCCCATCTGCCAGAAGGCATATTTGGATGCCGTCCCACTCCCTCCGGCAGAGCGGGCGCCGAAAGCCAGGCCACACCATCGACTGTCACTCACCGCGCCGATGATATGGACCTGGGCCTGGATGCAGAAGTCCCTGCCATAGTTCCAGATGGGGAAAACCACCGCGTCATAGCCATTCCCCGCCATCCCCACCGTATTGAGGACGCCTCCGGCCACATATACGTCATCGGAGGTGGCCAGACGGATGCCGCATTGGTCCAGCAGGGCAGGGCTGTCAAAGCTCAAATCCACCCGGCTGTTAAGATAGAGAGGAGCCTCAAGCTCCTGACCCTGCCGATGAAGTCCGATATACCAGCAGTATTCCTCCTCACTCCAGCGGACGGACACCTCTGTTTTCTCATCCCCCACCATGGCAGCGGCCTGTTCGGCAATGGACTCCGCCGTGATCTCCTCTGCCGCGGAGAAGGAGAAGTCCCCTGTCAAAATAGCTTCCAGCTGCTCCGCCAAAAGAGCCTGTCCGGTGGCGTTTTGTCGATATACCTTCACCTGGGTGGGCAGGACCACCGTCTTCCCCTCTCCGGTGAGGGTGACGGTAAAGCCCTGCCGCTCATTTCCTGTGACGCGCACCTTTCCACCGGCGGCGGTAAAACCCGAGGGAGCAATTTCCTTCTCGATTTGTTCCGCTACCGCCGTGCGGACGGCAAAGGCCGTGTCACTCTTGGGCACCGTCACCGTCATGCGGTCAGGTGCCAGGGACTGGGCCCACTCCAGGGCTGAGACCACCTCCAGGCTGACCGCCCCGTTCCGTCCGTTGGTCTCCAGTTCCAATGCGTAGCTGCCCACTGCCTCGCCCAAGACAGGAAGCTTTGCCTCTCCCCGCTTAAATTCCAGCGTGATCTCCGTCTCGCCGTCAGACTCCAGGGCCTGTCCCCCTACGATAAGGGCGGGGACCTGACCCGCGCTGTCCAGGTACCCGGAGATCGTCACCGTCCCCCGCCCATTCCAGCTGCGGGTACCGCTGTCCAACTCCAGCGCCTGCTCCGCCCCCAGGGGCAGAGCGTCCGGCATCCCAATCTGGAGCCGCCCCGCCGCCTGCGCTTCTCTGGGCAAAAGAAGCAGCGCCAGGCAGCTTCCACACAACAGATTTGTCAACACTCTGACTTTCGACATGGACTTCCTTTCCGCGTGCAACCGCTCTTTTCCACCTTTGCGGCTATTTCTACTTAGCTTGACCAAAAAAACAAAAAAACTCGCCGCAAGCCTAAAACGCTTGCGGCGAGCTGGCGCAGAAGGAGGGATTTGAACCCTCGCACGGTTTAACCCGTCTACTCCCTTAGCAGGGGAGCCCCTTCGGCCACTTGGGTACTTCTGCATGCCGAATCCATCTATCCAGATTCACTTGTTGGCCCCGCCGCGGGGAATAAATATGGCGGAGAGAGTGGGATTCGAACCCACGGCTCTTGCGAGTCACCGGTTTTCAAGACCGGCTCCTTAAACCACTCGGACATCTCTCCACGACCCGAGCGCCACCATCACATCAAACGCAGGTGTTATCATACCACAACGTCCCCAGCTTGTCAACACCTTTGAAGAAAAAACCGGGGCCAGAAGGCCCCGGTCCCATGTCAGCTGAAAAAGGCGTGGGCGCCGATGGTGGTCACATAGGTCCGGTTGCGCTCAGCCCAGCTGTTGGGCGTCGTGGAGGGATTGACAAAGTAGAGGCTGCTGCCGCCCACTCGCACACCCTCCAGGATCAGCTTGGCCGCCACCACGCTCTCGGCGTTGGGCTCCCGATTGATGCTGCCGTTGCTGGCGGGACTGAACTGATTGGGGGCAAAGATCACATCATAGATCGTGTTGGGGAAAAGAGGGCTCTCCACCCGATTCATGATGACGGTGCCCACAGCCAGCTTGCCATCCAGAGACTGGTTACCGCTCTCGGCGCTGATGATGCGAGAGAGCCAGTAAAGGGAATCACTGTTGTAGTAACTCTCGCCGGAGATGATGGCGCTCTCACCGCTGTATACCTCCACTACGCCGCTCTCCTGGCTCCAGCTGACCCAGCCGCCCATAGCCTGGGCGATGGTACGAACGGGTACCAATACCCGACCGTTCTGGGCGATGATGCCATTGAGCACGTACAGGCACCGGCCATTGGCCTGAATATACTGATCACCCACCCGGACTCGGATGTCCAATCCTTCGTCGGTGACCACCACATACTCGCCCTCCCAGGCGATGACGGCCTCCGGTCGAAGGGCCAATACCGCATTCACCAGCGAGACATAGGTGATCCCATTGTACACAGTGATGCCAGGGTCCTCACAGACGTTGCCATCCACCAGAAAATAGGTCCCTTCTACCGCCTGGTCCACAGCGGCGTCCTCCGCCGCCAGTGCCCAGCTTCCCATAGGAAGAATCGTCGCCAGGCAGAGCATAAGGCACAGGATACGCATACGCATGTCGTGTGCTTCCTCCTTGCTGTCATTGTAATCTTGTCGTCTTCTTTTGTAACCAGATTGTAACTGATTTGAAGACGAATTGCAAGAATTATTTTTTGACACTTCCCGTCGATTTCAACAAACCCATTGGGGCGCAACGGTTTCATGCGTATGGATATTTTTGGATGTCCCACGGATTTCTTCTGAAACCGGCAAATCTCCCCCCGCCTGTCCGGCGTTTCGGCGGGCAAAAAAAGCGCCGGGGCGGCGCTGGAGGTCCCGGCAAAATCCGCCCGGGCGCGGGGGCCGTCCGCAGCGTTCGCGGGGCAAAAAAAAGATCCCCGCCTCCAGGCCCGGGGACTCCGGGTCCGGAGGCGGAGGGCATTGCGTCACAGGGCTCCCAGCCGTGCCAGCCAGCTCATGGTGGACTCCGGCAGCGTCAGCGCGCCCATGTGGCTCTCGTTCCAGGCCAGCATCTTCTGATACAGCGCCGCCGCGGGCTCCCGGCAGGCCGGGTCGTACTGCCCATACTGCATGACAAGTTGAAAGGACTGCCGCCAGGCCTCCGGGTCGGAGGCCACATAGTCGGTATACTTGTCCAGCATCTCAAAGGCCCGCCCGGGGTCTCCCGTCTCAAAATAGTACTGGGCCAGATAGAGGGGGATGGTGTTGGAGTCCACCTCCTGCAGCCTCTCGGCATACGCGGCCGCTTTGGAGGAGATCTCTTCCGTGGCCGGGTCCATCTGCATGCTGCCAATCACATACGACAGGGCGTAATCGGCCCATTCGAACCGGTCCAGGGCGATGGCGCGCTCCATGGAGGGGAAGGTCCGTTCCCTGCGGGCCATGGAGCCGGCGACCATATTGCCGCCCAGAAGCACGGTATAGCCGAGCAGAAGCGCCGCCATAGACCAGACGATCCCCTTCCGGACCCCCTCCTTCGCGGCGGGCAGAGGCATGGTCCGGCCGCAGCACAGGGCGGTCAGGCCGAGCACGCCGAGGGCCATCGGCAGGTACACATGAGAGGAAAACACCACCTCTACCGCTCCGTGTCCCGCCATGAAGATCAGCGCCCCGCCCAGCGCCGCCGTCAGGGGGGCGGCCTCCTCCTCCGGTCCGCGGCGGGTCCTGACCACGGCGGCCAGAGCGGCGGCCAGCATCCCCACAAAGAGGAGGAGGCCCACCACGCCGGTCTCCACCAGGGATTCAATGTAATGGTTGTGGGCATACTTGGTCTCATAGTAGAAGGACTGGACGCTGCAGACGCCGTTTTCAAAGGCGCCCATGCCCAGGCCGAAGACGGGGCTGCGCCGGAACAGCTTCAGGCCGTCCTGAAAAAACACCAGGCGCTGGATGGCGTTCTCATTGGCCCACAGCCCCTGCAGGCGGTTGGCCATGAACTCGGGCAGAAGGATATAGCCCAGGGGAAAGGCCGTGGCGCCCCCCTCCCCCTCCAGCGCCATGCTCTCCAGGGTCACCGGGGCGTCGGAGGAGATGCTGGCGTACACCGCGACGCTGTCCTCCGGCACCTCCACCACCGCCCCGTCCGCCGGACCGGAATAAATGATGGCGCCGGTGTGCATCATGGCGTCCTCCATGTTTTGGCTCTCCAGGGTGACGTTGACCGCCCCGTCTGCCGCCACGGACAGGACGTAGGTCCCCGGCTGCGGCCTGGCGGCCCGGCGCAGGGTCTCCCCGCCCTCCAGGGCCGCCGGTCCGGTCAGCGTCATGGCCGCCGCACCCAGGGCCGTCAGGGAGAGCAGGGCGGCAGCCATGAGGACGGGCACCACCCGATCATGCGCCTCCAGCGCTCTGCCGAGGCGCTGACCCAGGTGCTGATCCGCCGCGCACAGCAGAGCCGCGCCGATGGCGGCGCAGGCCAGGGGGATGGGCTGGAAGCCGGACCACTCCGTCAGAGAGGTTGCGGACACCAAAAAGCCCGCCGCGGCCACCAGGACCAGCGTCTCCGACATCAATACCAGAACGGCCCCCCTGCTCCTCCTCCGCTCCAGCAGCAGGTAGGCCAAAAAGCCCGCCGCGATGGCAGCGCTCGCCCCCATGCTGAAGGCCAGGAAAAAGGAGAGCGCATTGAGATAGAGGCAGGCCAGGTGGAACCGGCGGCCCCCCTTCCGCCGTGAGGTGAGGGCCAGCCCCAGGGAGAGGAACACGCCGATGCCCATACAGCCGGAAAACACATTGGGATTGGTGAACAAGGAATTCATCCGAACCCCGGCCTCCACCGGGTTGAGGACGGCATAGTCCTGGGTGAACAGCCCCAGAAGGCTGAGCACCGGCGTGCTCAGCAGGCGGGTGGAGAACAGGTCGATGCTCACCAGGCCGGCGAGGGCCGCCGTCCCCTCCAGCACCGTGGCGAAGCCCCTTCCCAGCCGGTCCCGCCTGCCGTTGGCCAGCGCCAGCAGCACGATCACGCAGGAAAAGGAGGTGAGCACCGCCACAAAAGCCTGCAGGGCGAACTTCCCCGAGATGGCGTACAGGGTGGAGATGCCGTTCATCGCCACCCACAGCGCCATGGCCAGAAAGGGCGCCGACAGCCGTCCGGCGACCCGCTTCCGCCCGAAGGCCAGCGCGGCCGCGGCGCACAGCGCCGCCGCCGCAGCGACCCCCTTGGAGGTGGACGCGCTGCTCAGGCAGAGGATCAGGAAATAAACCGGAATCAAGACGGCTGCGCTCCAGGGGCCGTTCACGCCCCCGAAGACGTTTCCCGGCTTGGGCGGGACGCTCTTCTTCTTCTGGCTGGCCATACCGCTCCTCCTCGCCACACGTTGTCTCTCGCTCCATCTTACCATATTTCTTTCCCCCGGTCCACACCGAACGGGAAATGGCAGTCCGGACGATGCCTCCTTCTTTTGCAGCCCGCGCCGCTTGTTTCCTCCGGGCGCAACATACAAAAAGTCCGTGAAACCTCACGATTTCACGGACTGAGCCGTTCGTTGCCGAAAAAGATGCGCAGCCGGCAGGCCCGCACCCAAAACCAAATCGAAGCCCAGCGTATTCAGGTTCGATTTGGCAAGGAGGAGCAGCACAATGAGCGCGCTCTGACTTTTGAAAAAAAGTCGGAGCAAGCGATATGACGCTTGCTCCGACGTGGCGGAGAGAGAGGGATTCGAACCCTCGAGACGCTATTAACGCCTACACGATTTCCAATCGTGCGCCTTCGACCAGCTCAGCCATCTCTCCATGGCCTGGACAACGTTGCTTATTATAACCACTTTCTCTCTACTCGTCAAGAGGTAAAATGCAAATCTTTGAAAAATTTTGCCGTCGTTGCAAACCGCCTGTAACTATGCTATAACAGTAGCATCCTAAAAACTGCTATTTAAATAAGGAGTGTATGACTATGGAACTCACCCATACCCAGGCCCTGGACCTGCTCAAAAGGTATAATCAGGAGCCCTTCCACATCCGCCACGGCCTCACCGTTTCCGCCGTCATGGAGTGGTTCGCAAGGGAGCTGGGCTATGGCGATGACGCTGAATTCTGGTCCATCGTGGGACTTCTCCACGACCTGGACTTCGAGCAGTGGCCTGAGGAGCACTGCATCAAGTCCCAGGAGCTTATGCGCGAGGCCGGACTGGACGAGGCTCTCATCCACGCCACCGCCAGCCACGGCTGGGGCGAGGTGTGCGACATCAAACCCGAGCACGAGATGGAGAAGGTCCTCTTCGCCTGCGATGAGCTCACCGGCCTCATTGGCGCCGCCGCCCTCATGCGCCCCTCCAGAAGCTGTGCCGATATGGAGCTCAAGTCCCTAAAGAAAAAGTTCAAGGACAAGAAATTTGCCGCCGGCTGCTCCCGGGAGGTCATTTCCAAGGGCGCCGAGTTGCTGGGCTGGGATTTGGACAAGCTACTGGACATGACCCTCCGAGCTATGCAGGCCACCGAGGCCGACATCGAGGCCCAGATGGCCTGAGCCTCTACCCATTACCGAAAAGGAGTCGTTTATGAACGCAAAGCAACCCCGAAAGCCCATGGGCAAAGCCGCCCGCATCCTCATCAGTTTGGCCGTTACGCTGGTCTTCGGCCTCGTCTACTTCTACCTCTCCCTGCCCGCGCTGAATCTTCAGGACGGGAATTTCTATACCTTTGCCTTTGCTCTCTGCCTTGTCTTTGTGGTAGCCTCTCTCTTCACCTCCGGCTTCCGCATGGCGCCTGGCTCCGGTATCCGTGAGTATATCCGCTTTGTGAAAACGCAGTGTCTCCCCGCAGGAGTCCTCATGGTGCTGCTCATTGCGGTGGGCCTCATCGGCGCCTTGATCTCTATGCCGATTTTCCGGGCCGCCGCCTATCGGGATCTGCTCACTGTGGAGGACGGCAGCTTTAATGAGGACATTGCCCAGATCTCCTTTGACAAGATCCCCACCTTGGACCGCTCCTCCGCCGAATACCTGGGGGACCGCCAGATGGGCACCCTCAGCGACATGGTGAGTCAGTTTGAATACTCCAACGACTCCACCCAGATCAACTATCAGGGCCGTCCTGTCCGGGTGGCTCCCATCGCCTACGCCGACCTCATCAAGTGGTTTACCAACCGGGGAGACGGCCTGCCCGCCTATGTACTGGTGGACATGGTGACCCAGGAGGCCCAGGTGGTCCGTCTCCCTGAGGGCCAGGGCATGAAGTACTCCTTCTCCGAGCCCCTGAATCGGAATATCCTGCGCCACCTGCGCTTCCACTACCCCACCTATCTCTTTGACACCCCTCAGTTCGAGATCGATGAGGCGGGCACGCCCTACTGGATCGCCCCCCGAGTGGTCAAGACCATCGGCCTCTTCGGGGGAACCGACATCCAGGGCGCCGTGCTGTGCAATGCCATCACAGGCGAATGTCAGTACTACGATATTGCTGACGTACCCACCTGGGTGGACAACATCTACACCCCCACCCTCATCATGGAGCAGTATGACTACCATGGCACCCTCATCAATGGCTTCCTCAACTCCATTTTAGGTCAAAAGGGCGTGACCATGACCACGGAGGGCTACAACTACATCGCGCTCAACGACGATGTATACGTCTACACCGGCGTCACCTCAGCCAACGCCGACCAGTCCAACCTGGGTTTCCTCCTCTCCAACCAGCGCACCAAGGAGACCCGCTTCTACGAGGCCCCCGGCGCCACCGAATACGCCGCCATGGCCTCCGCCCAGGGTGAGGTGCAGGACCTCAAGTACACCGCTACCTTCCCCCTTCTTCTCAACATCGCGGGGGAGCCCACCTATTTCATCCCCCTCAAAGACGCCACCGAGCTGGTAAAGAGCTATGCCATGGTGAATGTGGCACAATATCAGATCGTGGTGGTAGCCGGCTCCGTATCCCAATGTGAGCAGGCCTATATTGAAATGCTCTCGGAGCG
Organism: Candidatus Intestinimonas merdavium; assembly: GCA_019115785.1. GTDB lineage: Bacteria > Bacillota > Clostridia > Oscillospirales > Oscillospiraceae > Intestinimonas > Intestinimonas merdavium. The sequence continues at coordinate 45,378 of DXCX01000047.1, forward strand.
AGGCATTGTTGCCGAGGAGGAGCGGCCCGAGACCCAGATCTCCGGCGTGGTAGACGACATCCGCACCGCCGTCATGGATGGCAGCACCTACTACTTTGTCCGCCTGGAGGGCGGCGCGGTCTATTACGCCATCTCCGCTGCCGAAAACCCGGTATCCGTACTCCTGGACCTGGGCGATCAGGTCACCATCGACCATGCTGTCCAGGCTGGGGATGAGACCGCATCCATCCTCACCGCCTACACCCTCACAATCAACGGAAAGGCGGCGCCCGCAGAGCCCTTTGTTACCCCCACGTCTGGTCAGGAGGAGCCGGAACCCAATGATCCCACCGGTTCGGATGGCACCGCCACCATGCCCATCTACGGTTAATGGCAAACAAACAGCGTCTCCTCTCCCATTCGGGGGTGGAGACGCTGTCTATTCATAGGAAAGAGGTCCTCGGTACAGCTGTGCTGCCCCGTTCCCCTCTTTGAGCCCACATCTTCAGCAGGCGGAATGCCTCCGGAGACAGCAGGAGCAGCGCCGCCAGATTGGGCAGGGCCATCATCCCATTACAGATGTCTGCCACCTGCCACACCGCCCCCACGTCACTGACACTACCCACCACGATAAAGCCGAGGAAGCAAAGCCGGTAAAGCCCTGTCCACCGGCGGGTGCCGGTGAGGAAGCTGAGGCCCCGCTCTCCGTAGTAGCTCCACCCCAGCAGGGAAGAAAAGGCGAAGAGAAGGAGACATACCGCCACAAAGGGACCTCCCCACCGCCCCATCACCGTGGAAAAGGCGGCTACCGACAGGGATGCTCCCACCATGGTGTCCTCTACCGTCCCCGCTTGAAGGGCGGCTAAGGCGTTTCGGACATCGTAGACTCCGGAGGTCAGGATGGCCAGAGCGGTAACGGTACAGACCACCCCGGTGGACACAAAGACCTCAAATATACCCCACATACCCTCCTCAGCCGGGTGGTCCACCTCTGCGGCGGCGTGGGCCATGGCGGAGGAGCCCAGTCCGGCCTCATTGGTGAACACACCTCGGGCCACCCCATACCGCATGGCCGCCGCCATGCCATAGCCCAACCCGCCTCCGGCGGCGGCTTTTGGAGTAAAAGCTCCGGTGAAGATGGCCGAAAGGGCCTGGGGCAGGGCTTCGGCATGAAACAGGATCACCGTG
>DXCX01000048.1 GCA_019115785.1 Candidatus Intestinimonas merdavium
GCCTCGGTAGATCTGCATGGAGTCGGCCGACACCACCTCGCCATCCAGGATGTGGGCCAGGGCCACCCCCAGGGCTGTCTTGCCCGAGGCCGTGGGTCCGCAGAGGACCAGTAGCTTGTTTCGGTTTTCCATGAAAGACCTCCCTGCCGCAACACAGGGCGCTGAGCCGGGCTCAGGCCCGCTTAAAGAGCTTTTCCAGCTGGGCTTTGGTGAGCTCCACCGCCACGGGCCGGCCGTGGGGGCAGTACTTGACCTCCCCAGCCATGACGGCCCGGGCCACCCGCTCCAGCTCGGCGGGGCCGTTCTTCTGCCCCCCTTTGATGGCAGCCTTACAGGCCATGGTGGCCAACAGATGGTCCCGTACCCCATCGGGGTCGGTACGCCGGGCGGAGAGGAGGTCTCCAGCCAGCTCCAGGAGTGTGGTTTCCACCTCGTCGGCGTCCACATAGTCGGGGCACTGGCGGACCAGGATGGCCCCGCCGCCGAAGTCTTCACAGGAGAAGCCAAACCGCTCCAGCTCCTCCAGGTGCTCCAGGAGGGCGGCCCCCTCCTCTGGCGCCGGGGTAAAGACCACCGGGGCCAGCAGCAGCTGGACCATAGGCTGGTACCCCGCCGCCTTGAGCCTGTCAAAGTTTATCCGCTCGTGGGCGGCGTGCTTGTCGATAAAAAAGGCCCGCTCCCCCTGCTCCACCAGGATATAGGTCTGGAAGAGCTCCCCCCGGACCGTCCAGGGCTCCGGCTCCGGTGCAGGTTGAGCCGCGGGTTCCGGCACCCGGGAGGGGGCCTGCGCCGCCGATGGGGCCTGGGTACGGGAGACCGGGGCCTCCTCCGGGGGCACTTCGCGGACGGGGGGCGGCTGGGAGACGGCGGCGCGGACCGGGGCGGGATTCGGCTCCGGCGCGGTGCGGACCGGGGAGGAAAAAACCGGCCTTGCAAAGTCATGGAGGGGAAGGCCGCCGGACTGGCGGACCTCCGTCCGCCGAGAGGCCGCTTCGGCCCCCGTCCCGGTCCAGGTTCTCTCCCGGGGCCTGGGGGGGACCGCACGGCGGTAGTCGGCTGCCGACATGGTGAGAAAGGTCTGGTTGGGGGTGACGGTGTCGTGGGCGGCAGGCCTGGCGGGGGCGGCGAGGTCGGCCTGAGGGGGACGGCGCTCCCCGTCCAGGGCCCCCAGCACGGCGTGATAGAGGGCGTCGAAGATCTTCCGCTCGCTGACGAATTTTACCTCGGTCTTGGCGGGGTGGACATTCACATCCACGCTGTTGAGCCGGGTGGTGAGGTGGAGGACGCAGCCGGGGAACTTGCCCACCATGCGCTGGTTCTGATAGGCCTGCTCCAGAGCGGCCATGAGGAGCCGGGACTTGATGAAGCGGCCATTGACAAAGAAGTACTGGTAGTTCCGGGAGCCCCGACAGCAGGCGGGCAGGGAGACAAAGCCCTCCACAGTGACGGCATCCTCTCCAGAGCCCTTCACCGGGAGCATGCCCAGGGCCAGCTCCCGGCCCAGCACGGCGTAGAGGGCCGACTTGAGCTGGCCGTCCCCTGGAGTGAGGAGCTCCTGTCTGCCGTCCCGGAGGAATTTGAAGGATACTCCGGGCCGGGCCAGGGCCTCCCGCTGGACGGCGGCGAAGACGGCGGCCCCCTCGGCGGTGTCCTTTTTCATGAACTTGAGTCGGGCGGGGGTGTTGTAGAAGAGATCCCGGACCACCATGGTGGTGCCCTGGGGACAGCCTGCCTCCTCCCTGCTGACCACGGCGCCCCCCTCCAGAGTGAGGGCAACCCCCAGGTCGTTCCCGCCGGAGCGGGTCAGGACCTCCACCCGGGACACGGCGGCAATGGCGTCCAGAGCCTCCCCCCGGAAGCCCAGGGTGCCGATGGCCGCCAGGTCGTGCTCCGTGCGCACCTTGCTGGTGGCATGGCGGAGGAAGGCGGTCTCCACATCGGCGGGGGGGATGCCGCAGCCGTTGTCGGCCACCCGGATGTAGGTCATGCCGCCGTGCTGGATCTCTACAGTGACCGCTGTGGCACCGGCGTCGATGGCATTTTCCAGCAGCTCCTTTACCACCGAGGCGGGGCGCTCCACCACCTCGCCGGCGGCAATGAGGTCGGCCACATGGCTGTCCAGAACTTGGATGTGGGGCATGGTGTCACCTGCTTTCCGTGGGGAGATGAAGGGATCAGAGGAGGGACAGGCCCAGGACAAGGCCGTTGAGGGCCATATGGAGGGCGATGGCCGACCAGACGGAGCCGCCCCGGTCATAACACCAGGTGAGGGCGGCACTCATAGGGAGGTAGCGGAGCAGGAGGAGCAGATAGGCGGGATTTGGCCCCGTGGGGGTCCATACAAAGGGGAGAACGCAGAAGAGGCCGTAGCCCAGGATGGATACGGCGAAGGCCAATCCCCGGCTGTACGACCGCAGACTCCCGAAGAGGAGGCCCCGGAAGAAAATCTCCTCCAGAATGGGCATGAGGAGGACCAGCACCACCACTGTGGCGGCGGGGGAGAGATAAAAGGAGTAGGAATAGGAGGCGGGGTTGGGGTCCTCCACCGGCAGGGGGATACAGGAGAAGAGGACATGGAGGGCGCCGCCCCCCACCAGACCCACCAGAAAGGCGGTGAGGTTTTCGGGCAGGTCGTCCAGAAGAATGTCAAAGCTCTGCCGCAGAAAGCTCCAGAAGAGCAGCAGGGCGGCGCACAGAAGGAGAAAATAATAGATGAGGCTGAACTCCGGCGCCTGGAGGAAAAAATCGAAGCGCTGGCTCAAGATCATCTGGAGCCAGCCTGTAAACAGGGGAAAAACCAACAGGTAGAGGACAAAAAACACCCAGCCCCGATAGAATTCCGACCGAGTAAAACGGGCTTTCCACTGTCGTTTGGGATACATGGGAAGGGCCTCCTTTTGGGTGTTGTAGCATTACAGCAGCTTCTTGAGCTCATAGACCAGATTGAGCGCCTCGATGGGGGTCAGGGTGTCGATATTGACCTGGCGCAGGCGCTGAGAGACCTGGGAGGCCCCCATGTCCAGGAAGGAGACCTGGCCGTCACTGGGGGACTGGACCGGGGCTGGGGCGGGACAGCCCTGCTGCTCCAGCTCGGAGAGGATCTCACGGGAGCGTCGGATGACCCGGTCGGGCACCCCGGCCAGGGAGGCCACCTCGATGCCGTAGCTCTGGTCGGCGGGGCCGGGGACGATCTTCCGCAGAAAGATGACGTCGTCCTTCCGCTTCTTGGCGGCCACGTTGAAGTTCTTCACCCCGGGGATCTCCCCCTCCAGACAGGTGAGCTCGTGGTAGTGGGTGGCAAAGAGGGTCTTGCAGCCCAGGCGCCGCCTGTCGGCGCAGTACTCCAGCACCGCCCGGGCGATGGCCATGCCGTCATAGGTGGAGGTACCCCGGCCGATCTCGTCCAAAATGAGGAGGCTCTTGGCCGTGGCGTTTTTCAAGAGCTCGGCCACCTCGGTCATCTCCACCATGAAGGTGGACTGTCCGGCGGAGAGGTCGTCGCTGGCGCCAATGCGGGTGAAGACCCGGTCCACCACCCCAATGCGGGCGCTCTTGGCGGGGACAAAGGAGCCCATCTGGGCCATGAGCACCATAAGGGCGGTCTGGCGCATGTAGGTGGATTTGCCCGCCATGTTGGGGCCGGTGATGATGGCCACCAGGTTGTCCCCGCCGTCCAGATGGGCGTCGTTGGGGACAAAGAGGGCATCCTTGAGCACCTTTTCCACCACCGGATGGCGCCCCTCCACAATGTCCAGTCGGTCGGAGAGGTCCACCTCCGGCTTGCAGTAGCGCCCCTCGGCGGCCACGGTGGCGAAGGAGAGGAGGACATCCACCTGGGCCACGGCGGCGGCGGTGCGCTGGACGGCGTCCACCTGTCCGGCGGCCTCCTCCCGGAGCTGGCAGAAGAGCTCGTACTCCAGGGCGGTGAGCTTGTCCTGGGCGGAGAGGATGGTGTGCTCCATGTCCTTGAGCTCCTGGGTGATAAACCGCTCACAGTTGACCAGGGTCTGCTTGCGGATGTAATCCTCAGGGACCTGGTCATAATAGGACTTGGAGACCTCGATGTAATAGCCAAAAACCTTGTTGTAGCCCACCTTCAGGCTTTTGATACCGGTGCGCTCCTTCTCCCGGGCCTCCACCTGGGCCACCATGCCCTTGCCGTTGGCCTGAATGTCCCGAAGGTAGTCCACGTCGGCGTTCCACCCGGCCCGGATAAAGCCGCCCTCCCGGACGGAGAAGGGTGGCTCCTCTACCAGGGCCCGGTCCAGGGTGTCCCGGAGGGTGGGCAGGTCGTCCATGGCCTCCCGGAGGACGCCCAGCAGTGAGGAGGAAAAGGGGGCCAGGAGGGTGCGGAGGCGGGGCAGTTTCCCCAGCCCGGCGGAGAGGGCGGCGAGGTCCCGGGCTCCGGCGGTACCGTAGACGATGCGGCCAATGAGCCGCTCCAGGTCGGTGACCTCCCGGAGACAGGCGGAGAGTTCCTGGCGGGCGATGGCGTCTCCCGCCAGTTCCTCTACAGCGTCCAGCCGCTTGTTGATCTGGACCGGGGAGAGAAGGGGCCGCTCCATCCACGAGCGGATGAGCCGCCCCCCCATGGCGGTGCGGGTCTTGTCCAGCACCCATAGGAGGGACCCCTTCTTCTCCTTGCCCCGGAGGGTCTCGGTGAGCTCCAGGTTCCGCCGGGCGGTGAGGTCCAGCTCCATAAAGGCCCCGCTGACACAGTAGCGGAAAGCGGTGAGGTGGGAGAGGTCGGTCTTCTGAGTCTCATAGAGATAGGTGAGCATGCCGCCGCAGGCACGGATGGATAATTCCGCCTCAGAGGGCAGCTCGTCCAGCCCCGAGCGGAACTGCTTCCGGGCCAGCGCCCAGGCCTGGTCGGGGGTGAAGTCGGCCTCCCTCCCCCGCTCACACCGGCACTCCAGCCGGGCCTTGAGAAAGTCCCGCAGGTCCTGGTGGTCCCAGGCATCGGTATTGAGGACGGCCTCCCGGGGGGAGAAGCGGCCCAGCTCGTTCATGAGGTGCTCCCACCAGCCCGCCCCGGTAAAGGCGGCGGCGGAAACCTCGCCGGTGGAGATGTCGCAGAAGCAGACGCCGGCGCCACCGGCGTCCAGACAGACGGCGGAGATGAAGTTGTTCCTCCCCTCCTCCAGCATGGAGCTCTCCATGAGGGTGCCCGGGGTGACGATGCGGATGATGTCCCGGTCCACCAGACCCTTGGCGGTGGCAGGGTCCTCCATCTGCTCACAGATGGCCACCTTGTAGCCTTTGGCGATGAGTCGGGAGAGATAGGCCTCCACCGAGTGATAGGGCACGCCGCACATGGGGGTGCGCTGCTCAGGGGGCTTGTTCCGGTCCCGGGTGGTGAGGGTGAGGTCCAGCTCCTGGGACACCAGCTTGGCGTCCTCGTTGAACATCTCATAGAAGTCACCCAGCCGGAACATGAGGATGCAGTCCGGGTGCTCCGCCTTCATCTGGTGGTATTGTTTCATCATGGGGGTGAGCTCGGCGGGCATTTGGATCATTCCTTCTCTCTAAGAATACGGGGTCAGGCCAGCTCCCCAAAGAGGGCCCAGGTGGAGGCGTCAGTGATCTTCAGGTCCACATACCGGCCCAACAGGGACTCGTCCCCCAAGAAGTGGACCAGCCGTCCCCCGGCGGTGCGGGCGTTTAAATTGTGCCGGGGATCATCACTGAGAACGTCCACCAGGCAGCGCATGGTCTTCCCCACATAGGCCGCCTGCTTCTCGGCGGAGATGGCGTTCTGAAGGTCCACCAGGCGCTGAAAGTTGGCCGCCTTCTCCTCCTTGGACATGGGGTCGGGGAGCCTGGCCGCCGGGGTGCCCTCCCGGGGGGAGTAAATGAAGGTGAAGAGGGCGTCAAAGCGGACCTCCTCCAGCACCCTCAGGGTGTCCTCAAACTCCTCGGTGGTCTCCCCGGGGAAGCCCACGATGATGTCGCTGGTGAGGACGATGTCGGGAATCCGCTGCCGGAGGGCCTGGATGAGGTCCAGGTAGTGCTCCCGGGTGTAGCCCCGGTTCATGGCCTTCAGCACCCGGTCATTCCCCGCCTGGAAGGGCAGGTGGAGGTGGGGGGCAACCTTTTCGCATTGGGCCATCACATCAAAGAGCCGCTCGGAGGCGTCCTTGGGGTGGCTGGTCATAAAGCGGATGAGGAAGTCGCCCTCCACAGCGTTGACCTGCTCCAGCAGCCAGGCGAAGTCCACCCCGGGCAGCCCCAGGTCCTTGCCGTAGGAGTTGACATTCTGCCCCAGAAGGGTGATGTCCTTGTAGCCCTCGGCGGCCAGCTGACGCACCTCTGAGAGAATGTCCTCCGGCTTGCGGGAGCGCTCCCGGCCCCGGACATAGGGGACGATACAGTAGGAGCAGAAGTTGTTGCAGCCGTACATGATGGAGACCCAGGCCTTCACCTTCCCCTCACGGCGCACGGGGATGCCCTCGGCGATGGAGCCCGGCTCATCGGGGGTGTCGAAGATACGGCCTCTCCTGGTGTGGATACGCCAAAGGAGCTCGGGGAACCGCCACAGGGCGTGGGGGCCGAAAACTAGGTCCACATGGCGGAAGGATTGCTTGATCTTTTCGGATACGTGCTTTTCCTGGGCCATGCAGCCGCACACGCAGATGATCTGGCCGGGGTGCTGGCGCTTGGCGTGGACCAGGGCCCCCAGGTTTCCGAAGACCCGCTGCTCGGCGTGCTCCCGGATGGCGCAGGTGTTGAGGATAATGACGTCGGCGGCATTTTCATCGGCGGTAAAGCCGTAGCCCATCTCGCTGAGATAGCCACGGAGGCGCTCTGAGTCGGCCTCATTCTGCTGGCAGCCGTAGGTGTCCACATAGGCCAGAGGCTGGGTGGGCAGGGCGGCGTTCATGGCGTGGATCTGGGCGCAGAAATCCTTCTGCCGGGCGATCTCCTCCGGGGAGATCCGGGTGGTGTTCTGATTCACAGCGGTTCCTCCAATGGGTTGCGTTTTCCTTTCATTTTAACAGCTTTTCCCCGGAAATACAAGGTCGGCAGCCGGAGTTTCACAGCTTCCATTCTTAATTGAAATTTGAAAATTTTACAAAAATTAGAATAATTTTGCCGCGGAAGGGGAGGCCCTGATCCGTATGCTTGCGGCGCCGTGGGCCCCGGCGCCGGGACCCATTCTATATGGCTGGGCGATAGAGGACGAGGGGGGGACCGTTTTCGTTGACGCCTCTGCCGGGGGCTGATATAATGACTGCAAAGCCCCTGTTTGCCCCTTTTTGTGGGGCGGGGCCCCTGGATTAAAGAGAGGCGTGCGCCATGAAGACACTGGTGATTGAGAGGGAAGCCGTCCGCCGCAACGCGGCGGTCATCAAGGAGAAGGCGGGAAGTGCCGCCATCTATGCCGTCCTTACCGGGGATGCCTGCGGCGCTGGGCTGGTGGACCTGGCCAAGCTCCTGCGGGAGGAGGGGATCGGCCGCTTTGCGGTGTCTGAGCCGGAGGAGGCCGCCGCCCTTCGGAAGGCGGGCCTTGTGGACGAGGAGATCCTCATGCTTCGCTCCACCACCGACCGGGAGGAGCTGGAGGAGCTCATCGACCTCAATGTGGTGTGCACCATTGGCTCCTACGACACGGGGGTGGCCCTCAACGGTCTGGCCGAGGCCCGGTCCACCGTGGTGGAGGCCCACATTCAGGTGGACACCGGCATGGGCTATGGCGGCTTTCTGGTCACCGAGCCGGAGAAGGTCCTCTCCATGTACCGCTACCTCCCCAATGTGGCCCTCTCAGGGATCTACACCCAGATCCACGCCGCCGGAAAGAAGGGACGGGAGGCGGCAGAGCAGCTGGCTCTCTTCCAGCAGGTGGTGGAGGCCGTCCACGCCGCCGGGTTTGAGACGGGCACCGTCCACGCCGCCGGCTCCAGCACGCTGATGAACTACGAGTTTGCCCGGCTGGACGCGGTGCGGGTGGGCTCCGCCTTCCTGGGCCGGTGCCGCCGCAGCCGGGGGGACGGACTCACCACCGTGGGGACCGGGGAGGCCGCCATCGAGGAGGTCCGCTGGCTCCCCAAGGGACATACTGTGGGCAGCAGCGACCTGGTGCGGCTGAAAAAGCCAACCCGGGTGGCGGTGGTGCCGGTGGGCTATCAGAATGGACTGGGGGTGGAGCGCCCCCGGGAGACCGGCTTGTTCGCCTTTCTGCGGGCCTGGCGGCGGGGCCGCCGGCGGTGGGTGCGCATCGGAGAGCAGAAGGCCAGGGTCATTGGCCAGGTGGGCGCCATTGAGACCCTGGTGGATGTGACCAACCTCAGGTGCGCCCCGGGGGACCTGGCGGTCTTCCGGGTGGACCCGCTGTACGCCAAGGGCCTCAAACGGGTATACAGATAAGGATAAAGGAGCTTTTACGCTATGAGAGCAGTTGTGACAAGAGTGACCTCCGCCTCGGTGACCATCGACGGGAAGGTCAACGGGGCCATTGGCCGGGGCTTTCTGGTCCTGCTGGGCATTGGGCCCAACGACACCCCCGCCCAGGCTGCCAGGCTGGCCGACAAGGTGGTGGGTCTGCGGGTCTTTGAGGATGAGAACGAGAAGATGAACCTCAATCTCTCCGCCGTGAAGGGAGAGCTGCTGGTGGTGAGCCAGTTCACGCTCTACGCCGACACAAAGTCCCGACGCCCCGGTTTTACCGGTGCCGCCAAGCCGGATCTTGCCATTCCCCTCTATGAGGAATTCCTGCGTCAGTGCGCTGCTCTGGGCTTCCCGCCCCAGCACGGGGAGTTCGGCGCTGATATGGCGGTGGCCTCGGTGAACGACGGCCCCGTTACCATCCTGCTGGATACGGATCATATGTGAGGTGTTTGCCATGCTCGTCAAGACCATGCCGGTGGGCCCCATCGGCACCAACTGCTATGTTCTGGCTGATGAGAGCCAGAAGCTCTGTGCCGTCGTCGATCCCGGCGGAGACGCCGGCGCCATCCTGGAGATGCTGAAGGAGGACGGCCTTGCCCTGTCCGCCATTCTCCTCACCCATGCCCATTATGACCACACCGGCGGTGTGGCGGGGCTGGAGGCAGCCTTCCCCAACACCCCTGTCTATGTTCACAAGGGGGATGTGGAGGGGGTCAATCCCGCCATGTTCCCCCCTCTGCCCAAGGACCAGGTCCGCTATTATGATGAGGGGGACCAGGTTATGGTGGGGAGCATCCCCGTGGACGTGCTCCACACCCCGGGCCACTCCAAGGGCTCGGTGGTGCTCAAGGCCGGGGATGTCCTCTTCACTGGGGACACCCTCTTCCGGGGCTCCTGCGGCCGCACCGATCTGCCCGGTGGCAGCTATGAGCAGATCATGGCCTCTCTGGCAAGATTGGCCGCCCTGCCCGGGGACTATCGGGTCTGCCCCGGCCACGAGGGCCTCTCCACCCTGGAGAACGAACGGCGTCAGAATTACTATATGCGTGCGGCGGTAGAGGGCTGAGTCTCCGGCCGTCATGCGGGAAGAGATCGGATCATACCATGAAGCTATATCTCAAAGGACACGATTATAAGTATGCCACAGAGCAAATGCTCCTGATGCTGTTTCCCGGCCAGCGTCCGGAGTATCCGGATACGCCCCCGGAAGCCGGAGAGGACAGTCTGGCGCTCACCCTCTCCCGGACGAAAGGCCGGGCCACCGGCCACGCTGTGCTCACCTGGGCGGGGCGGCGGTACAGCCGCTTTGCCTGGGCGGCTGACCCAGGGGAGAAGGACCGGCTGGAGCGGGACCGGGTGCTCCAGCGGGTGCTCAAAAACGCCTTCTACCGGGCGGGGACGGAGGCCCTGGGCCGGGAGCCTCCTTGGGGAGCCCTCACCGGTGTGCGTCCGGTGAAGATCCCCACCAAGGCCCTCACCAGGGGGCTGACCCTCCGGCAGGCCGACGCCCAGCTCCGGGACCTCTACCGGGTCTCCCCAGACCGGCGGCGTCTGGCCCTGGACTGCGCCCAGGCCGCCATTGCTGTCCGGGAGAGCCTGAAGCCGGAGGAGCTCTCCCTCTATGTGGGGGTCCCCTTCTGTCCCACCCGGTGCGCCTACTGCTCCTTTGTCTCCGCCGATGTGGGGAAGACCCTGAACCTGCTGGAGCCCTACGCCCAGGCCCTTTGCCGGGAGATTGCCGCCGCCGGGGCCATGCTGGCCCGAGCCGGACGGAAGGTGCGGTCGGTCTACTTTGGGGGCGGCACCCACACCACCCTGTCCGCCGGACAGCTCCACCAGGTCATGACTGCCCTGGAGGATCATGTGGATCTTTCCGCCTGCACTGAGTATACCGTGGAGGCGGGACGGCCCGACACCATCACGGCGGAGAAGCTCTCCGTTCTCCGGAGCCACGGCTGCGACAGGGTCTCGGTAAATCCACAAAGCATGTCAGAGGCCGTTTTGCGGGCCATTGGCCGGGCCCATACCCCGGAGGATATTCTCCAAGCCTGGGCCCTGGTGGCGGAGGCGGGCTTTCCGGTGCGGAACATGGACCTCATCGCCGGGCTTCCCGCCGACAGTGAAGAGGGGTTTCGTGCTTCCCTGGATGAGGTCATCGCCCTGGGACCGGAGAATATCACCGTCCACACCCTGGCTCTGAAGAAGGGCTCCCGGCTCATGATGGAGGGCCAGGGCCTTCCCAGCCCGGCCGCGGTGGCCGCTATGCTGGACTATGCCTGGAGCGCCCTCCGAACCGCGGGCTATGTGCCCTATTACCTCTACCGGCAAAAGTACATGTCCGGCGGCTTTGAAAACGTGGGCTGGTGCCGTCGGGGCACGGAGAGCCTTTATAACATCTGTATGATGGAGGAGCTCCACTCTATTTTGTCCCTGGGCTCCGGCGGCGTTACCAAGCTTATCGATACTGGGGCGGGGAGCCTCAAACGGCTTTCCAATCCCAAATTCCCAAAGGAATATATCCAGCATATCGAAGAAATCATCACCCAAAAGGAGGAGATCGTGTGGCCTATCAGTTAGAGGAGATCAACCGCCGCCTGAAAGAGGACCCGGCAGGGTTTGTGGCCGAGTGCGACGGGGTATACAAGAAGCGGTTGGAGACGGCTGCCGACCGCATCCTGGAGCGGATGAAGGTGAGCCCCATTGTCCTCCTGTCCGGGCCCTCTGGCTCCGGTAAGACCACCACCGCTCTGAAGCTGGAGCAGGAGCTGGAGCGCCGGGGGGTGCAGACCCACACCATCTCTATGGACAACTATTTCAAGACCCTTAACCGGCGGACAGCGCCCCGGAACGCCGAGGGGGACATCGACTATGAGTCCCCCAAGCTTCTGGATATGGACCTGTTGGATGAGACCTTTACCAAGCTCTCCCGGGGAGAGTGGGTCATTGTGCCCAAGTTTGAGTTTGCCAGGCAGATGCGCAATGACAGCCGGGGTACGCCCCTGAAGCTGGACAAAAACGAGATTGCCATTTTTGAGGGCATCCACGCCCTCAATGACGACATCTCCGGCCGCCATCCCGAGGCCACCACCCTCTACATCTCTGCCCGCTCCAACATCCTGGAGGGGGAGGCGCTGCGGTTCAAGGGTACCTGGATGCGCATCTCCCGCCGGGCGGTCCGGGACTACAATTTCCGGGGTACCGACCTGGTGGAGACCCTTTCCATGTGGTATAATGTGCGCCGGGGAGAAAAGGCGTACATCTCTCCCTTCAAGGGCCGGGCCAACGTCATCATCGACTCCTCTCTGCGTTATGAGGTCCCCGTCTTCGCCAACTATGCCGACCCCCTTCGGGCGGCGGTGGAGCGGGTACCGGCGGACAATGAGCGCCGGGCTGAGCTGGAGTCCATGGTGGAGGCCTTCCGCTACTTCCAGCCACTGGACCCCGCTCTGGTCCCCGCCGATTCCCTCATTCGGGAGTTCATCGGCGGCGGCAGCTATCACTACTGACCCTCCCCTTCGGGGGTACAACACAGGAAAGAAGGAAAACCGACCATGTCAGAATGTACCCATAACTGCTCGACCTGCGGCGAGAGCTGCGGGGAGCGCACCGCCCCCATGGATCTGCGGGAGCCCGTCAACGGGCTTTCCAGTGTGGGCAAGGTCATCGCCATCGTCAGCGGCAAGGGGGGCGTGGGCAAGTCCACCGTCACCTGCTCCCTGGCCGCCGCCATGGCCAAGCGGGGCAGAAAGGTGGCGGTGCTGGACGCCGACATCACCGGCCCCAGCGTCCCCACCGCCTTTGGCATCCATGAGCACGCTACCGGCAGCGAGCTGGGCATCTACCCCGCCGTCAGCAAGGGGGGCGTGGAGCTCATGAGCCTCAATCTCCTCACCGAGCACGAGACTGACCCGGTGGTCTGGAGAGGCCCCATCATCGCCGGCACGGTGAAGCAGTTCTGGACCGATGTCATCTGGGGCGATGTGGACTATATGTTTGTGGATATGCCTCCGGGTACCGGTGACGTGCCCCTTACCGTCTTCCAGTCACTCCCCGTGGATGGGGTCATTGTGGTCACCTCCCCTCAGGATCTGGTGAGCATGATCGTCACGAAGGCGGTGAAAATGGCCGAGATGATGAACATCCCCATCCTGGGCATCGTGGAGAACTACAGCTACTTTAAGTGTCCCGATTGCGGCAAGGAGCACGCCATCTTCGGCGAGAGCCACATCGAGCAGGTGGCTGCCGGCCTGGGCCTGAAGGTTCTGGCCAAACTGCCCATTGACCCGGACCTGGCCGCTGTCTGTGACCATGGCGGCGTGGAGGACTATCAGCCCAACCCCCTGGCCGATCTGGCCGGAGCGCTGGACAACGGCGCCGTGTGACCGGGCCAAAGAGAGAGAAATCCCGTGGACATGGCGATGTCCACGGGATTTTTGCGTGTTCAAAGGGGGACGGGGAAACTATCTTGTATGGAATTGGTGACGGCCTGGAAATTGACATCTATATTCTGCTGCTCCAGGGAGGAGAAGTGGTCACAGATGTGACTGAAAAGCTGATTGGCCGCAAAGGAGCGATAGCCCTCCCGGCGGCGGATAATGGCGATCTCCCAGGGGATCACCGGCTCCAGGGGGACGGTGACCAGCTCTTCACACAGGTCATGCTGGAGGATGGACAGGGGAAGAACGGCGACGCATTGCTGCATGACCACCATTCTGAGACAAAACCGGGTCATGAGGCTTTTATAGGCAATGCGGGGGGCAAAGCCCCACTCCCCGCACATGCGGATAAAGGTGTCGTGAAGGGTGGCCGTCTCACTATATGTAAGAATCGTTTCGTCCTTTAAATCCTTGATATGAACACTGCTCATTTGGGCAAAGGGGTGATGGCGGCTCACCACCAGGGAGCACACGTTGCTGAGGAGGGTCTTGCTCTCGAAGCGGTAAGGCTCGTCCACCGGCAGCATCACCAAGCCCAGATCGGCCCGCCCGGAGCCTACCGAGGCGGCGGTGAGCTTAGAGCCCTCCTCCACCACCGAGATGTCAATACCCGGGAAACGCCGGTGGAACCGGGCAAGCAAAGGGGGAAAATAGACGTCCAGCAGCACGCCGGGTGTGCTCAGATGGACCTCACCCACCCGCACCGAGCGCACATCGGCCATGCTCTGAACAAGGTCGTCATATTGCTGGAGAAAGTCCAGAGAGCGGTCATAGAGGATGCGCCCGGCATCGGTGAGGTAAAAGCTCTTGCTGGTACGCTCAATCAGGCGAACGTTGAGCTCCTCCTCCAGATGTTTGATGGAGCGGGTGAGCATGGGCTGAGTGACAAAAAGCTGCGCGGCCGCCTTGGTAAAGCTCTGCTGGCGGACCACCTCCATAAAATATTTCAGCTGTTGAATCTCCAAACCGATCCCTTCCCTCCATATATGAATGACGCGCGGTAAAAATGCCTTGCCCCCTCTCGTTCCAAAATACTGTGCTCCTTATGATACCGGAAAACCAATCGTTTTTCCAATAAAACTTATCTAAATAATTGTGGTAATTTTTGGTGTAAATATACAAACAAATACTTTATGCGCATATAATAATGCAAAAAAAGTATAGTTGTAGCTAGTCTGCACAAAGTTTTACAAAAAAATTCTTTGAAAATATGTAAAGTATTATTTTTTTGCATACTTGCCGCTGCAAACGGCATTTTACACCGATGGGGCAATCCAGATATAATTTTGTTACGCCGGGTAATCTGCAGGCGGCCAACAGCCATTTTTCCCATAAACTGCTTATTCGTCTGCCAGGGAACGGCGCAGGAAAACACAAGACGCATTTTGGAAAGGAAGTGGTGTTCCATGCCCAAAGTCATGTCAGCAGAGGAGGCAGTCCGCACCTATATTCAAGATGGCGCTACCGTCGCCTTTGGTGGCTTTGTAGGCGCTATGGTGCCGGAGGAGGTTAACAAGACCATCCAGGAGCTCTATCTGAGCACCGGCTCTCCCAAGGAACTTACCGCCATCTATGCCGCCGGTCAGGGCGACTCCGACCAGCGCGGCCTCAACCACCTGGGCGAGGCGGGCCTGGTCAGCCGGGTCATCGGTGGTCACTGGGGCCTGGTCCCCCGGCTTCAGAAGCTGGCGCTGGAAAACAAGCTTGCTGCTTATAACTATCCTCAGGGCGTTATTTCTCAGCTCTTCCGTGATATTGCCGCCGGCAAGCCCGGCCTCATCACCCATGTGGGCCTGAAGACCTTCGTGGACCCGGAGCTGGAGGGCGGCATGCTCAACGAGAAGGCCCGGGAGGCCGGACCTCTGGTGGAGCGCATCACCATCAATGGTGAGACCCGGCTGCTTTACAAGGCGCTCCCCATCGATGTGGGCGTGATCCGCGCCACCTATGCCGACACCCACGGAAACTGCACCTTCCAGCGCGAGGGTGTCACCGCCGAGACCCTGGCCATCGCTCAGGCCGCCAAGAACTCCGGCGGTAAGGTCATTGTCCAGGTGGAGCAGCTGGTGGAATACGGCGCTCTGGATACCCGTCTGGTCCGGCTCCCCGGCATCTATGTGGACGCCATCGTGGTGGCCGCTCCGGAGAATCACATGCAGACCTTTGGTACTGGCTACAATCCCGCCTATTGCGGCGAAGTCCGGGTACCTGTGAGCTCCGTGAAGCCCCTGAAGCTGGATCAGCGTAAGATCGTGGCCCGCCGGGCCGCCATGGAGCTGGTGCCCAACGCCATCACCAACCTGGGCATCGGTATGCCCGAGGGCGTGGCCGCTGTGGCTGCCGAAGAGGGTCTGGAGGGCATGGTGCTCACCACCGAGGCCGGTACCATCGGCGGTATTCCCGCCGGCGGCAAGGACTTCGGCGTCACCATCAATCCCGACTGTATCCTGGACCAGCCCTATCAGTTCGACTTCTATGATGGCGGCGGTCTGGATGTTGCGTTCCTGGGTCTGGCTCAGGCCGACGAGAAGGGCAACATCAACGTCTCCAAGTTCGGTCCCAAGATCGCCGGCTGCGGCGGCTTCATCAACATCACTCAGAACGCCAAGAAGGTGGTCTACTGCGGCACCTTCACCGCCGGCGGCCTGAAGATCGGTGTGGCCGACGACAAGCTGCAGATCATCCAGGAGGGCCGTGACAAGAAGTTCCTCAAGGAAGTGGAGCAGGTCACCTTCTCTGGCGAGTATGCCGTAGAGAAGGGACAGCCGGTGCTCTACATCACCGAGCGCGCCGTTTTTGAGCTCACCCCCGAGGGCGTGGAGCTCAAGGAAATTGCTCCCGGCATCGATATGCAGAAGGACGTGCTGGACCTTATGGACTTCGCCCCCATCGTCAAGGATGTGAAGACCATGGACAGCCGCATCTTCCAGGAAGGCCCCATGGGTCTGGGCAAATAAGGTCCCCTGCTCCTCCGGGAGAGAGAATGTGTTGAGGAGGTACAATTCATGAGTTTGTTGGGCATCGTATTGGGTCTGGTGCTCTTGATGTTACTGGCCTATAAGGGCTACTCCATCATCTGGGTGGCTCCTGTGTGTGCCATAGTGGTAGCCATTTTGGGCGGCTATAACCTGCTGGACGCCTATCTGGTTGATTACATGAGCGGAGCTGCCAACTATGTGCTCTCTTGGTTCCCCGTCTTCTTCCTGGGCGCCGTCTACGGCAAGGTCATGGACATGACCGGTTCCGCCCGGAGCCTGGCCGACGCCCTGGTGAAGCTGATCGGCTCCCGGTTCGCCGTGCTGGCCGTGGTCATCCCCTGCCTGCTGATGACCTATGGCGGTATTTCCCTGTTCGTGGTTACTTTCGTTATCTATCCCATGGGCTACTCCATCTATCGTGCCGCTGATCTGCCCCGTACCCTGCTGCCCGGCGCCATTGCACTCGGCGCTTTCGGCATCACCATGACGGCAATCCCCGGCACCCCCCAGATCCAGAACATCATCCCCACCCAGTACTATGGCACCACCGCCATGGCCGCTCCTCTGCTGTCTGTGGTGGCCTGCATCGTTATGTTTGTTCCCGCCTACATCTATCTGGAGTGGCGTGTGGCCCAGGCCCGGAAGAAGGGCCTGCACTTTGTGGCCGACCCCAAGCACAAGGAATCCACCTTTGACAGCAGCGCTCTGCCCTCCTGGCACTGGATCACCGGCATCGTGCCCCTCGTTGTGGTGGTTCTGATGCTTAACGTGTTCCCTGGTATCCTCGAGAGCTCCACTGGCGTAGCGCTCAGCTCCACCCAGGCCATTGTTATCGCTCTGGTCTGCGGTATTCTGGTCGCCTGCCTGCTCAACCTGAACCAGGCCAAGACCCTGCTGCCCGCCATCAATGAGGGTGCTAACGGTTCCATGGGCGCCATCATGAACACCGCCTGCGCCGTGGGCTTTGGCTCCGTGGTCAAGGTGGTCCCCGGCTTTGCCGTGCTCACCAACCTGGCTCTGAACATGCCCGGCTCCATCCTCTTCTCTGAGGCCGTGGCCGTCAACCTGCTGGCCGGCGCCACCGGTTCCGCTTCCGGCGGTATGTCCATCGCTCTGGAGGCCCTGGGTCCCAAGTACCTGGAGATGGCCAATCAGATCGGCATGAACCCCGAGGTCCTGCACCGTATCGCCTCCATCTCCTCCGGCGGTCTGGACACCCTGCCCCACAACGGCGCCGTCCTCACCCTGCTGGCGATTTCCAACTGCACCCACAAGGAGTCCTATATAGACATCTGTGTCACCACCTGCATTATCCCCCTGGTGGCCTCCCTGCTGCTGGCCCTGGTGTGGGGCTTCATCTAAATTCCGTCGCCTGACACGCCAGGCCCTGTATGGGGCTTTGGCACAGGTCAATTAGGAAGGAGCAAAAGTCATGACCATTCAGGAAATGAAGATCGGAGATTCCGCCAGCACCGCAAAGACCATTTCGGAAGCCGATGTCTATCTCTTCGCCGGCATCACCGGTGATCTCAACCCCGCCCATGTCAACGAGCAGGCCTCCAGCCAGACTTCCTTTGGCGGACGTATTGCGCACGGCATCCTCTCCGCCGGCCTGATCTCTGCGGTCCTGGCCATGAAGCTGCCCGGTCCCGGAACCATTTATCTGGGCCAGGAGCTCAAGTTCACCAAGCCCGTTCGCTTCGGCGATACCGTCACTGCTACCGCTACGGTCAGTGAGATCATTGCCGAGAAGAACATCGTCAAGCTGGAGACCATCTGCACCAACCAGAACGGCGATGTAGTCATCAAGGGCATGGCCACTGTCATGCCGCCGAAGAACTGAATTCCTCTTTTTCTGGGATCGTTCCCTCCATACCAACAGCCCACAGGCCCCGGACGCTCTGCCGCGCGTCCGGGGCCTGTGGGCGTTTTGAGAGGAGATTCCACGCCAGCTGGGAAAACGCAAAAACGCCCGCCATCGGCGGGCGTTTTCTGCTGGATATGGTGAGCTCAGAGCTGACTCAGCAGGTTCCGGTAATGCTCTTCCGGAGCGGTGCGGCCAACCACCGAGAGCGAGGCTTGCGCAGACTGGAAGAGCCGTTGGGCCAGTTCCCGAATATTCTCAGCGGTGACAGCGTTGTAGGCGTCGATGACCTCTTGGGTGGTGAGGGTCCGTCCCTGGAGCAGGAGCCCCCGGCCCAGGGCGCTCATCCGGGACTGGGTGGACTCCAGTCCCATGAGCACATTGGCCTTGGAAAGTTCCCTGGCCCGCTCCAGCTCCTCCTGAGTGGGGCCGTGCTCGGCAAAATCGGCCACCACATGGAGGATTGTTTCCAGAGCTTTCCCCTCAGTGTCCTTGCTCAGGGCGGTATAGATGGCGAAAACGCCGGTCTCGGCGTGGCCGGCGCCGTAGGTGTAGATGGAGTAGCAGAGCCCCCGCTTCTCCCGCACCTCCTGCCACAGCCGGGAGGACATGCCGGAGCCCAGCATGGTGGACAAGAGCTGAAGGACGAATCGCTCCTTGTCACCGTAAGGCAGCCCGGGGAAGGCCAGGGTCAGATGGTTCTGTTCGGTGGCCTTCCGCTTGAGGGTGACGGCAGGAGTGTAGACCGCCGGCACCGCCGTTGGGACCGGACCAGCCTCCAGGGGGAGGAGACGAGCCTTCAGGGCGTCCGCCATGAGGGGGGTAAAGCTCCCCGCCATAGCCGCCACGATGGCGCCGGGCCGGTAGTGGGTGTTTTGATAGTGTTTCAGCCACTCCCCCGTCATCTTGTCTAAGGTGGATTTCCGTCCCAGGATGGGCCGGGCCAGCGGGCTCCCCTTGTAGACGGCGGCCATAAGACGCTCGGAGCACAGGTCCTCCGGGTTATCCTGGTACATGCCGATCTCCTCCAGGATGACCCCCCGCTCGGTGTCCACGTCGGCCTGGTCAAACCTGGAGTCAAAGACCATGTCACAGAGGAGGTCCAGCGCCCGAGGCAGGTGCTCGTCCAGGCACCGGGCGTAAAAACAAGTACACTCCTTGGTGGTGTAGGCGTTGATCTGTCCGCCGATGGCGTCCATCTCCTGGGCCAGATCTCGGGCGGAGCGGCGTTGGGTGCCCTTGAAGACCATGTGCTCAATAAAGTGGGCTGCGCCGCTCTCCCCCGTCTTCTCGTGTCGGGAGCCGGTGGCTACCCACAGACCCAGGGAGACTGAGCGGACGGCAGGGACAGATTCAGTAATGATGCGTGCCCCGTTGGGCAGGGTTTCGATGTTGTAGTGTTCTTCTTCCATGGTGACCTCTCCCCTGTGAAAATGGGAACGCCTCAGGAGTCCCGCCGGATGGTGGTGCCCATGGTCTGGCCGGAGACGGCATCCAGGAGCATGACATGATCGATGCGTCCGTCCAGGACCACCACCTCCGATACCCCGTTATCCAGGGCGCGCACGCAGCTTCTGAGCTTGGGCACCATGCCACCCTGGATCAGGCCGCTCTCCAGCAGGTCCCTGGCCTCGGAGGCGGTGAGGGAGGGAATGGCGGTCTTGGCGTTGCGGCTGTCCATGAGGATGCCGTCCACATCGGTGAGAAAGACCAGCTTGTCCGCTTTCAGTGCCTCGGCCACGGCGCAGGCGGCGTCGTCGGCGTTACAGTTATAGCTTTCCCCATTTTCTCCCGCGCAAACCGGAGAGATGACGGGCACATATCCCCCGGAGAGGAGGAGACGGATGAGGGCTCCATCGGCGGCGGTGAGCTCTCCCACGTGGCCCAGGGCGGGGTCCTTCTGACGGGCGGTGAGGATACCGCCGTCCTTGCCGGAGATCCCGGCGGCCTTGACCCCCAGGCCCCGAAGGGCCATGACCACCTGCTTGTTCATCTGGGCGGAGAGGACCATCTCGGCTACCGCCATGGCGGTGTTGTCGGTGATCCGGTAGCCATCCTGGAACCGGGGGACCTCCCCCAGCCGCTCCAGCCAACCGGAGATGGTTTTGCCGCCGCCGTGGACCAGTACCACCCGGACGCCGGCCATCTGAAGAGCGGCTACATCCCGGAGGATGGAGTCCACTGCCCCGTTCTCTCCCAGAGCGGAGCCGCCGTACTTGAGGACCACCGTCCTGCCGGCGCTCTGGGCCAGCCGGGGCAGGGTGTCCAACAGGCCCAGCACCTTCTCCATGCCGTCCAGGTGGTGCGCCACGTCGTACTCATGGAGCCACTGCTTGGTGTAATCCACATCGGAAATACAGTCGATATAGGCGGTGCCCCGCTTCTGGCGGGTCTCGGCCCCTTTACCGGTGATGAGGATGACCGTGGGGGCGTTGGCCTCCATCACCGCCATACGGATGGCCTCCCCCCTGTCGGGCTCAATGGAGTAGTCGCACTTGCCCTCGATGTGGGCTGCCATCTCCCGGGATATGTCCAGTACGTCCTCCTCCCCCGGGTCCTCCTCGGTGATGATGACCTTGTCGGCGTATTTGGCCGAGATCTCGGAGAGGTCCTTCCGGCGGTCCAGGGCCTTCTTGCCGGGGCAGCCAAAGACAATGACCACCCTCTGACCTGGGTATTCCGCCTTTACGGAGAGGAAGAGCTTTTCAAAGCTCAGACGGTTATGGGCGTAGTCCACGATGGCGGTGATGTGACTGTCCGCGTTCTGGTAGACCTCCATCCGCCCAGGCACCCGGGCCTTCATGAGGCCCACATAGATGTGCTGCTCGGGGATGCCCAGGCCCTCACACACGGCAATGGCGGCCAGGGCGTTCTGAACGTTGAACAGTCCCGGCATAGTGAGGCGGAACTCCCGGCTGAATCGGGGGGTCCTGACTCGAAAGAGAATGTCCCTCCCCTGCTTGCGTACGTCGGTGGCCAGGACGGTGGCCGCCGGGTCACGCTCAGAAAAGGTGATGAGCCGGGCGCCGCTCTCCCCGGCGGCGTTCAGTACATCCTCCACCCGTTCGGTGTCCAGGTTGACCACCGCCAGCGGAGCATGACGAAAAATCTTCAGCTTGGAGGAAAAGTAGTCCTCAAAATCCGGATGCTCAATGGGAGAGATGTGGTCATAGCCGATGTTGAGGAAGACGGCGGCCGAGAGGGCCACAGCGTCCATGCGGTCATACTTCAGAGCCTGAGAGGAGACCTCCATGGTGAGGTACTCCACGCCGCTTCCGGCGGCATTGGCAAAGTGGCGTTGGAGGTCCAGAGGTTCTGGGGTGGTAAGGTGGGACTCAAAGCGCTCCACCCCGTCGTAGGTGTCGATGGAGGAGATGACGCCGCTCTCCGGCCGCTTCCGGGCGGCCAGGTACTCGTCGAAAATATACTTAAGGTAATATGTGGTGGAGCTTTTCCCTTTTGTACCGGTAATACCCACCACATGGAGTTTGGCGCTGGGGTGGTCGTAATAGAAGTCGGCCAGCAAGGCCATGGCCCGGCGCACATCGGTGGCCTGAAGGCAGGGGGAAGCCCCGGCCTCGGTCCAAACGTGGTCGGAGAGGTAGACAAAGGCGCCCTTCCCCAGGGCATCGGAGAGATACTGACCCTTGAAATGGGCCCCCTTGACGATGAAGAGGGTGCCTGGACGGACATTCTGGGAGTCACAGGAGACCAGCTCCACCGGGGTGGAGAGGAGGGCGGGGGAAAAGGCCTGCCCAGGGGCCAGAAGGCCCTCTCGCTGAAGAAGCTGCCAGTAGTCGCCCAGAGGGCGGATGGGAAGATCCATAGTGTGTCACCTCATATTTGTTATCGCAGGAGGGTGTTTTCCGTTGTCACGGTTTCCATGCCGCTGCCGCTGGAGAAGTAGTACTCCAGGATCTCAGCGGCGATGCTGGCCAGCAGGGAGCCGGAGCCGCCCTTTTCCACCACAATGGCCAGAGCGATCTCGGGGTCCTCATAGGGGGCAAAGCAGACAAACAGGGCGTTGGACTCGGTGGCGCTGCTCACCTGGGCGGAGCCGGTCTTGGCGGCCACCTGGACCCCCAGATCGGCAAAGTAGGCCTTGGCGGAGCCATCGGTGGTCACCCGGAGCATGCCCTCGGTGACGGCGGAGAGATTTTCCGGGTCAATGTCCAGCTGGTTGAGGACAATAGGCTCATACCGTTCCACCACCTGGGAGAAGTCGTTGGATTTGACCTCCTTGAGCAGGTGGGCGGCGTAGTGGGTGCCGCCGTTTGCCAGGGTGGCCACATAGTTGGCCAGCTGAAGGGGGGTAAAGCGGCTGTTGCCCTGGCCGATGGCAGCGGGGAGGGTATTACCCTCATACCAGGTCTGGCCCTGGCTCTCCGTGTATTCGGGGCCGTCCATCCAGCCTGTCTCCTCGGAGAGCTCAATGCCGGTGGGCTCTCCCAGACCGAAGGCGGCGGTATACTGCTCCAGCAGGCTGATCCCCAGACGCCGTCCCGCGTCGAAGAAAAAGACATTGCAGGAGTCCATGATAGCGTCGGAGACGTTCTCCAGGTTATGGGTGCGGGCGCCGCCACTGTCGCGGTAGATCCAGCACTGGGGCTGGTAGTCGTCGTAGTAGCGGTAGCGGCCGGTGTCCAAAATCTCGGTGTCCGGCTCGATGATGCCCTCCTCCAGAGCGCCGATGGCGGTGACCATCTTGAAGGTGGAGCCGGGGGGATAGACCTCCCGGGTGGCCCGGTTGAGGAGGGGGTTGAGGGGGTCGGAGAGCAGCTCGTTATAGTTTTGGGTATAGGTGGTGAGATCAAAGGTGGGATAGGAGGCCATGGCCAGCACGCCGCCGTCCCTGACGTCGATAACCACGGCAGCCCCGCCCTCAGTATCTTCCGACTTCAAGCTCTCAATACCGTTGGCTAAGATCCGCTCCACCGCCTCCTGGAGCTTGATGTCCAGGGTGATGATGACGTTGTCCCCGGGATCGGGGGCCAGTACTTCGCCGGAGATCGGATCCACCACCCAGTTGTCGTCCCCGCTCACCACCTTGCCCTGGTCGTTGATCTCCAGGTTCCGCTTCCCAGGGGTGCCGTGAAGGTAGGACTCAAAGGCCAGCTCCGCGCCCTCCTTACCTACAGAGGCGTTGTAGGGGTAGTCCAGGGCCTGATAGACATTGTCCCACTCGGCCCGGCTCATCAGCCCCACCCGGCCCAGCAGGTGGGCGGCGTAGGCGGTGTTGTATTCCCGGACGGTGGTGGTGTCAATATTGACCCCGGGGAGATCGGCCTCCTTTACCTGCACAATGAAGGACATCTCCACATCCTGGGCAAAGACATAGGCGTTGTAGGTCACCTCCCGGGAGCGGAGAGAGAGCTCATAGCGCACGCCCACCAGAGCCCGGGCCTCGTTGTCGGGCAGAAGCGGGTCTACCTCATAGTAAGCCCGCAGCTTGTCCAGAAAGGCGTCGGCGCTGGGATAGCTGACCCCCTGGCCCTCCTGCGCAGCGGCCCGGATGCCGTCGGCCTCCTCCCGCTCTGGCAGGGTGCTGGTCCATTTCAGGCTGCTGGAAAGGGCGTAGAGGTTGCTGATGGCGCCGGAGCCAGCGGTGTCAAAGGTAAAAACAAAGGGGGCCTCGGCGGATACAGGGAGTGTATCGGTCCAGGTGACGCCCTCCTGCCGACAGATGTCCAGGAGCTTGAGAAGGGTGGCATTGGTATCCTCCATAAAGGAGGTATCCAGGCTCACATTGTAGCTCTCACGGTTGGTGACCAGCACCCGTCCGTAACGGTCCAGAATCTTTCCCCGGGCCGCCTCCACCGTCTCAGTCTTGGCGATCTTTCGCCGTGACTGGGCCAGATAGTCGGCGCCGTGGACGTACTGGAGGTCGTAGAGGACCCAGGCAAAGAGTATAAGAATGACAAATAGTACGCCCACGATGCTGCGGACCCGCCAGTGAAATTGTTTTCCGTCCATGAAAGCTCCTTTCTGTCGAGGTGGAGGGGTCAAAGACCGACGGGCTTGGGAACCCGGCGGTAGATCCAAGAAAACCAGGGATAGAGCAGGCAGAGGGTACACAGAGAATAGAGCAGCTCCGGAACGGCCACCCGCAGCAGAGGATAGAGGGGCGCCAGGCCGGTAAAGAGCCCGGACACCACGTGGAAGAGCGCCAGAAGGCTCAACCCGGCGGCGGCGCAGAGGAGACAGCCGCCGAAATTCCGGCGCAGCACATACTTGGCGGCAGCCCCGGCGCCCCAGCCCAGCAGACACAGGCCCAGGGTCATGCCCCCCCAGGTGCCGTAATACACAGCGTCACACAGGATGCCTACCGCCAGCCCAAAGCCGGCTCCCCCTACAGTACCCTCCAGCACCGCCACGGTGATGGCCGCCACAGGCAGCAGCCGGGGGCTCACCCCAAAGACCGGGAGGCGGTTGAACACATAGAGGTCCAGCCACCACACCGGCAGCAGGGCCAGGGCGTAGAAGAGCCATTTTAAGATAAAATCCTGTCGGGTCAAAGGGTCCACTCCTTGTGTCTCAGGTCACTCCACAATATCAAAGGACTTGATGATGAAGACCTGGACCAGACTGTCCAGATCGGCGGTGGGCTGTACGATGGCATACCGGGAGATACCGGATGCGTCTGTGTGGATAGACTCGATGGAGCCCACCACCAGGTCGGAGGGGTAATTGCCCCCCATACTGGAGGTGAGCACCAGATCACCGGTGATGAGCTCGGTATTCTCCGGCAAATAGGTAAGCTTGAGCTTTCCCTCCGCCATGAGGGTGAAATCTCCCTCCAGAATGGCGATGGATTCAGTCCGGGAGAGGAAGGCGCCCATCTCCAGGTTGGCGTCCACCACGGTAATCATGGTGGACCAGTTGACCCCAACCGCATCAATGATGCCCACCAGGTTGCCGGCGGCGTCCACCACACAGTTGCCCGCCGCCACCCCCTGATCGCTGCCCTTACTCAGGGTCAGTGTAGAGGACCAGTTGGTACTGCTCCGGGCGGTCACCTTGGCCGATTCATACTCCAGCTCACGGCGTTTCTGCCGCAGGCCCAGCAGCTCCCGGAGGCGTTCGTTCTCCTGGCTGTCGGCCTCTCCCTCCCGGGCGGCGGCCTCCAGCTCGGCGATCTCAGCCTTCAGACGCTCATTTTCGGCCTGAAGCTCATCGTATCGGAAGGAGTAGTTGTATACCCCCTCCACCCAGCCGGCCAGAGAGGAGATGCCGTTCCGGACGGGGGTGGTCACCACCCCCAGCACGTTGCCCAGGGGACTGGGCATCCCCTGAAAGGCATAGGAGGCCACTGCCGTGATGGCGGCCAGCAGCACGGCGATGATGAGAATAAGCAGTCCATTGTTGCGGAAAAAGTCCTTCAAGGCATTTCCTCCCCGGTCCCGCCGGCCAGGGGGTCCAGGCCGAAACGGATGAGCATCCTGCCCAGCCGGCACAAGGGCAGGCCCATGACGTTGAAGTAGTCCCCCTCCAGACGCTCCACCAGCAAAGCGCCCAGACCCTGGATGCCATAGGCGCCGGCCTTATCCATGGGCTCGCCGCTTGAGACGTAGGCGTCAATCTCAGCGGCGGTCAGGGGGCGAAAGGTAACGGAGGTGACCTCATGCTCGGTGTGCTCCGCCTCTCCCCTGAGCAGGGTGACCCCGGTGTAGACCTGATGGGTACGGCCAGAGAGAATGGTGAGCATGCTCACTGCCTCCTCCCTGCTGTGGGGCTTGCCCAGGATGGCGCCGTCCAGGGCAACTACCGTGTCGGCGGCGAGGATAAGGGCGTCCGGATCAGCCGTGGCCCTGGCCGCCTCTCCCTTCCGGACGGAGAGAAGCTCCACCGCCGCGCCGGGCGCAATGCCGGCGGGCAGACTCTCATCCGCGTCGGTGGGCCGAACGGCAAAGGACCGGATGCCGATCTGTTCCAAAAGCTGACGCCGCCGGGGAGACCCGGAGGCCAGGATGAATTCCATAGGGATGCGCTCCTTTCGATGGCGGCGGCTCACACACCGGTGGAGCCGAAGCCGCCGCTCCCCCGTGCCGTTTCGTCCAGATCGAGGACAGGGACCGGGCGGACCTGGACCACAGGGACCACAGCCAGCTGAGCGATGCGGTCACCGGGGGCAATGGTATAGGGGGTGCGGGAGAAATTGGTGAGTCCTACCCGGAGCTCCCCACGGTAGTCACTGTCGATGACGCCCACTCCGTTGGAGAGGGCGATGCCGTGCTTGACCCCCAGTCCAGACCGGGCGAAGACCAGGGCCATATACTCCGCCGAGGGCAGGGCGATGGCGATGCCGGTGGGGACGCTCACCAGGTCGCCGGGGTGGATGGTAAGCGGCGCATCCAGGCAGGCGTGCAGATCCATGGCCGCCGCGCCGGCGCTTGCATAATAGGGATAGGGGATCTCCCTGCCGATTTTAGGGGAGACCGCTTTGATGTTTAGATCCATAGGATACCTCCAAAGGGAATCAGGTCACTCCACATCCCGGTAGTAGAGTCCCCGGGTGATCTGGTCCAGGTCAAAGCGCTCCTGGCCCAGGTACTGACGGGCCGCATGGAGGCACTCCGAGGCCGACTCGGTGGTAAAGCTCAGGCGGGCGCCCCAGGCGCCCACGCGGCGATAGTCGGCGGCCTTGTCGGCAAGGTAGAGGCGCTTGGCATTGAAGATCTCGCTGCGGCAGCCCGGGGCGCGAAGCACCGGGAAGCGCTCCCCCTTCCGGTCTACCAGCAGGCGGTTTTCGCCTTCACAGGATCGCTTACAGCCGCCATCCCGATTTTTGAGGATACAGTTTTCGGTGATCATCAGAGGCAGCCGGCCGTAGACCATGATCTCCAGGTCGATGAGCTTGGAAAGATCCCGGATTTGGGCCAGCTTGAGCTCGAAGGAGGCGGTGCAGGAGACAAAACCCAGGCGCTTGAGCTCCTTGATGGCCTGTGAGTTAAAGATAGGGAGCCCAAAGTCTCCCCGGAGGGTAAAGCCGTGCTCCCGGGCGGGGGCGATCAGGTCCAGAGTACCCACCAGGGCGTCGGTGACGCCCAGGCTCCGGGCTGCCGTCAACTGCTTGTCCAGCTCTTCCCGCTCCCTGTCCCAGCAGATCCGAGGCAGGATGACCCCCACATGGCCCGCAGTGTCCAGAGCGGTCTCGACAGCCTTGGGATGCTGAGCGATCTCCTCCGCAGGAAGGTAGAGAAGGGCGGGCTTCAGTGCGCACAGCTCACGGGTGAGCTGTGCGGCGGAGCGGAGGGACAGGGTAAAGACAGGGGGATCCTTCCGGTTTTCATACCGGACGCCGGCATGAAAAGGGCCCACCTTGGGGGACTCCGGCACGGCGCCCCGCTGGCGGGAGAGCTCCTCCAGCACCTGCCGCCGCAGGGCGTTGAGGGTGGCCACCGGCACCGAGAGATCGGGCTCCACCAGGGCCCGGACCCTGGCACAGCGGTAGGGGGTACCTCCGGTGCGGGCGAGCTGCTTTTCCACCGCTTCAGCGGTGAGGGGCTTGGTGCGGGCGGGCTCCGGAACGGGGCCGGAGGCGGTGACCACCCGTCCGTCCACATCCTGGACCCCCACCTGGATGGGCTCCCCGGGGCGGACCATGGCGTAGAGGATCACATCTACCCGCTGGAATTCGCCGCTCTGGTACTGGCTCCGGGCCTGGGCGAAGAGCTCCCGGGGTTCGGGAGCCTCCTCCCGGACGCCGAACATGGCGCTCCCCTTTTTGTCCTGGTAGTAGCCGTCGGTGAAGCCCTGACGGGAGAAGGCGGCCTCCAGGTCACAAAGCTCCTGCTCCGTGGGTTCTCGGTCCTCCCGGATGGCCCTGGCATACACCCCGGTGACCACAGAGACATACTCCGGACGCTTCATGCGGCCTTCGATCTTCAGACACTTGACCCCCAGCTTCTTGAGGTCCTGGATATAGCCGGCCAGGGACATGTCCTTCAGGGAGAGGGGATTTCCGTCGGCCCTCCTGCCCCAGCCGTACTTAAGGCGGCAGGGCTGGGCACACAGGCCCCGGTTTCCTGAGCGGCCCCCAATAACGGAGGAAAAATAGCACTGGCCGGAATAGCACATGCACAGAGCGCCGTGGACAAAGACCTCGATCTCAATGGGGGCATTCAGACAGATATGCTCGATGGCGTCTCTGGAGAGCTCCCGGGAGAGGACCACCCGGGACATGCCCAGCTCGGCGCAGCGGCGCACCCCATCCAGAGAGTGGACGGTGAGCTGGGTGGAGCCGTGGACGGCCAGACCGGGGGCGGCCTGCCGGAGCATCCGCAGGACGCCCAGGTCCTGGATGAGGACGGCGTCCACCCCCACCTGGGCGACCTGGGCGGCCACCCGAGCGGCGGCGGGAAGCTCCCGGTCGGTGACCAGGGTGTTGAGGGTCAGATAGACCCGGGCGCCCCGGACGTGACAGTAAGAAACCGCCGAGGCCAGCTCCTCCAGAGAGAAGTTCTTGGCATTGCGGCGGGCGTTGAAGTCCCCATAGCCCAGGTAGACAGCGTCAGCGCCGGCCTGGATGGCGGCGGTGACGGCTTCCGGCGACCCGGCGGGGGCGAGCAGTTCCAGCATGGGGATCCCTCCCAGGGTAAGATAAAGGTTGTGGGCGGTGGGACGGCAGACCCCGCAAACAGGAGTGCGGGACCCAAATGGTGGGCGGGATGTTGTGTGCCGTCCCCGCGGATGGCTCGGAGCGGGGGCCGCCAGATGAGGGGGAGATGGTCCCCTGCCCTATCATTTTTTGTTTTGAAGCTTAAAAATCTCCCGTTTGGCCTCGGAAAGCTCCATCTTCAGCTTGGTGGCCTCCTCCAGGTATTCCTTGAGCTGCCGGCGCAGGTTCTCGGAGGCCTCTACCTCCTTAAAATACTCGTCGGCGATATTCAGAGCGCCCAGCATGGCGCCGTCCATCAGAGAAACCTTGGATGTCTCCAGGACCTCCTGAATCTTGGCGTCCACATGGGAAGCCACCTTTTCCATATAGGCCGCGTCCTCGGCGGCCACCAGAGTATAGCTCTGACCGGCGATATTGACTGTAATCTTGTTTCTCACGACGGGCCCTCCCTATCTCTTGTGTGGTTTGCTCCGGCGGGGAGCTTGTCCTGGGCCGGAGAAAAATGCTCAGCAAATATTATACCATAACTTCCCCTATCCGGACAAGGGGCGGGGCGCTTTTCCGGGCGCGGCGCGGGGTGTGGGAATGGCAGAAATTTGTCTTTCCTTCTGAAGCGTTTTGAGATACAATAATCCTTACGAAAAAAAGCGGAAGGAGGGGATAGATATGGCTGCGGGGGTGCTGCTTCCCGGAGGCGTGCTCTCCATGACCTCGTCGGCGGCGGAGCGTCTTATCCGCTCCGGCAGCGGAGACGCCGCGCTGCTGTATCTCCAGCTCCTCCGCCAGGGGGGGCAGTTCGACGCCGAGCGGGTGCGGAAGGCCCTGGGCTGGTCGGTGGACCGGATCTCCGGCGTCTACACCCAGCTGGCCGATCTGGGTCTGGCCCGAAAGGACGCCGACCTCTCCCCCGCCCCGGCGCCGCCGGAGCCGGACAGCCCGCCGGACTACACGGCCGCTGACATCGCCCGGGAAATGGAGGGCCCCGGCGCCTTCCCCCACCTGGTCCGGGAGCTGGAGCGGCGGCTGGGGAAGGTCCTCTCTACCGCTGACCTAAAGATGCTCTACACCATGTTTGACTACCTGGCCCTGCCGGCGGAGGTCATTTTACTGTTGACCACCTGGTGTATCGAGGAGACGGAGCGGAAGTACGGCCCCGGCAGGAAGCCCCGGATGTCCCAGCTTAAGAAAGAGGCCTTTGTGTGGCGGCGGCTGGGGGTGGACACCCCCGAGGCCGCCGACGCCCATGTCCGGGCCCTCTCCGCCCTGCGGGGCCGGGAGGCCAAGCTGTTACCTCTGCTGGGCATCTCCGGCCGTGTGCCGGTGGAGGGGGAGCGCAAGTACATCAACGCCTGGATTGAGATGGGATTTGACGACGAGAGTATTGCCCTGGCCTATGAGAAGACCATCCTCAAAAAGGGAGCCCTCAACTGGGCGTACATGAACTCCATTCTGAGAAGCTGGCATCAGAAGGGGCTCCACACCCGAGAGCAGGTGGAGGCGGGGGACTCGGCCTGGCCCAAGGATCGGCCGGTCAGGACCCCACTGGCCCAGGGCCCTGGTGCGCAGCCCACCGGCAAGGCGGTGGAGCGGCTCAAGGAGGACATGGACTGGATGGACCGTTTCCTGGAGCAGACCGAAGGAAAGGAGTAAGCCATGTCATACAGCCCCAACGTACTGCGCCGGGCCCAGCTCCGTCTCTCTACCCAGCGGGAAGAGCGGCAGGTCCGGCAGGAGGCCCTGCGACGGCAGGTGTACGACCAGCTGCCCCGGGTAGCCGAGATCGACCGGCTCCTGCGCCGGACCATGGCACAGGTCATCGCCGCTGCCCTGCGGGAGGGCGGAGATCCCGCCGCCGAGGTGGCGCACATCCGGCAGAAGAACCAGGCCCTTCAGCGAGAGCGTACCGAGCTGCTGACCGGTCACGGCTTTCCCGCCGACGCCCTGGACGACAA
Organism: Candidatus Intestinimonas merdavium; assembly: GCA_019115785.1. Lineage (GTDB taxonomy): Bacteria > Bacillota > Clostridia > Oscillospirales > Oscillospiraceae > Intestinimonas > Intestinimonas merdavium. The sequence continues at coordinate 30,237 of DXCX01000048.1, forward strand.
GCCCCTGTGCGCCCGGTGCGGAGATTCCGGCTGGGTGGGCTCGGATATGTGCGACTGTCTGAAGATCCTCTGCGCCCAGGAACAGATCCAGGAGCTCTCTCAGCTCCTGGACCTGGGCGAGCAGTCCTTTGACCGCTTTGACCTGAGCTACTACTCCTCGGAGGTGTGGCCGGCCTGGGGGCGGTCTCCACGGGAGAATATGGAGAAGGTATTGAAGATCTGTCGGGATTATGCCCAGAATTTCGGCCGTTACTACTTTGACAACCTGTTCCTCAGCGGCAGTACCGGCTTGGGTAAGACCTTCCTCTCCGCCTGCATTGCCCGGACCGTGTCAGAAAACGGGTTTTCGGTGGTATACGACACAGCGGGAGAGGTTTTTGCCCGGTTCGAGACCCAGAAGTTTTCCCGGGATGAGGAGGACGCCAGGGAGGCCAGAGATGATACTCGGCGGTATTTGAAGTGTGACCTGCTGATCTTGGACGACCTGGGCAGCGAGATGACCACCCCCTTTGTCCAGTCCGCCCTGTACCAGCTGGTGAACAGCCGGCTCACGGCAGAAAAACGGACAGTGATCAGCTCCAACCTGACCATGGATGATGTGCGGGGGCGGTACAGCCCTCAGATCGCCTCCCGGCTGGAGGGGGAGTACCGGGTGCTCCCCTTTTTCGGAGAGGATATCCGCCTTCAGCGCAGAAGCCGCATGTGAGGGAAAGCGCGCCGCTGACATTGCTCCGGCTTTTGTGAGGAGCGATAAAAATCGGGAGACTCGTGGTTCACACGAGTCTCCCGATTTTTTGTGTTTTTGTCAGATGCCTGCGGCACGGTCAGTTGAGGTAGGCAGAGGGGTTCACAGAAGTGCCGTTGATGCGGATTTCAAAATGGCAGTGGCTGCCGGTGGAGCGGCCGGTAGAACCCGCCTTGGCGATGACCTGGCCCTGGTAGACCTTGTCGCCGGCGGAGACCAGCAGGCTGGAGTTGTGGCCGTAATAGGTCTGCTCTCCGTTGCCATGGTCGATAATGACCAGATAGCCGTAGCTGCCCTTGTAGCCGGCAAAGGTGACGGTGCCGCCGTCAGAGGCCTTCACGCTGGTGCCGTAGGGAACGGCGATGTCCAACCCGGAGTGGTAGCTGTAGGAGCCGAAGATATACCGATAGCCAAACCGGGAGGTGATGGAGCCGTACACCGGCCAGATATAGTTGCCGGTGGGATACCAGGTGGGACGCTCCTTGGTGCCCACAGCGATGACCTTCTCGGTGGCCTCACGGACCGTGGTGGACGAGGTGACGTTGCGCTCCCGCTCCACACCGTTGACATAGGTCACATCGGCGGTGATGAGGGCCTCACCGGGGACGCCGGCATCCAGGACCTTGGACTCGCCCTGGTACATGCTGTCATCCTCCACCTCGCGGACGGGGCACTCAATGGCCTCAGTGTAGGTGAGGGAATCCACCGTTTCCACACCCAGGAAGGGGATCTCTTCCTTGATATTGAGGATCTGGCCGATATAGAGCCGGTCTACGTCCACGTCGGGGTTCAGGGCCTCCATCTCAGCCATGGTCATGTCGTTGTCAAAGGCCAGGGCCATGAAGGTATCGCCCTTCTGGACCTCATAGGTGGTCTGGCCGTTGGTGTTGGCGGTGAGAGCGGACATCATGTTGGTCACGTCCTGCTCCACGTCGGAGGGGACATACTCCCGGGTGATGTGGACATTTTTGGTGTAGTCCACCGAGATGGTGTTCTCATTGACGTAGGGAGCCGCCAGATCCTCCAGCAGCTGATCCAGCGCGGCCCGGTCGGAGGCGGCGCCCACAAACTGGCCGTCCACAGTGAGGACATAGCTCTTCATGACCTCGCCAATCTGATCAAAGAGATAGGTCTCCAGCTCGGCGGAGGGGGTGAGTTCATCCTGATCCACCAGGGCCGCGGAATAGGTCACGGTGTGATCCAGAGCGTAGTCATGGCCCAGAATGGCGGCGGCACGTGCCTCCACGCGGGCCTCAGCCTGCTCAAAAACGGCCTGGTCCCGGACCACGCCCACGTCCACACCATCCACGGTGACCACATAGGCCGGGGTGTACATGGTACCTACCACAGCTGCCAGGCCGACCACGGCGCTGATGGCCAGAAAGGGCAGCGGCGCCAGCTTGGGCTTGCCGGCGATGGCCGACCAGGCCCGGTGGTAGACCCGGGTCCCCTGCCGGCGAAGCACCTTGCTTTGGGCGCCGGCAATGTCCATAAAATTGGAAAACTGCTCCTTCAGGCGCTCGGCCCTCTCTCCCCCGATCGGGGCGGAGCCTTTGCGCTGCCGACGGCGCGGTAGTTCTCGCTGGGGTGAATGCAGGATTTCATCCATGCAGGTGATGCCTCCCTTGCACGATTATCAGAAATTCCGACCAGAATGGTCAGATGAAAGTGACAGAGCGATAATAAATGATTACAAAAGGTTACAAAAGAATCATACACGCTTTCCCCCCTGCCGTCAAGCCTTTTTTGGTCGGAGAAAGTCGAACAATACAGCACTTTTTGAAAAGAAAAAAGTGAAGATATAAGAGGTTTACTGAGTTATTTTATATCTTTTTACCCAAATTACTCTTTGAAAGCGGGGCTTGTCCTCCAGGGTGAGAAGGAAAATTTCGTGATTTTGCCGTAACAATTCTGTAATATAGGAGCAAATCTCTTCCATATCTCCGCCCAAAATGTCACCACAAAAGGACACTCCCTGCCCGCCGGCAATCACCGGAGGGCGGGAGTGTGGTGCAAAAAGTCGGGGTCAGCCCACGGCGGGGATCATAAGGCGCTGGAGGATCACCGCCAGCTGGGCCCTGGTGGCGGGCCCGGCAGGCTCCAGATTGCCCTCGTCGGTACCGGTAATGAGTCCGGCGCCCACGGCATGGGCCATGCCCTCCCTTGCCCAGGACTGGACACTATCCACATCATTGTATAGATCCAACACGCCGCTGGCCAGTTCCTGCCCGGCATACTGGCTATAGCGGTAGAGGAAGACAGACAGCTGCTCCCGGGTGACGATGCTGCCGCCTCCGAAGTTGCCGTCTCCCAGACCGGAGGCAATGCCCATCTCCTGAGCCCAGGCCACGGCGTCGGCATAGTAGTACCAGTCCTCCACGTCGGGGAAGGTGCTGGAAGCGGCGGGGGCGGGGCTGCCGGAGAGCCGCCAGAGTACGGCCATCACCATGCCCCGGGTCACCTGCTCCTCCGGGGAAAAGGTGGTGGAGGAGGTGCCGTTCATAATGCCGGCGTCGGAGACCTCGCCCACCGCCTGGGCATACCAGGCGTTGGAGGCCACGTCAGAAAAGGCGGCGGCGGATGCGGGCAGGGCGGTGCCAACCGCCAGTCCCAGAGCCAGAAGCCACGCGCAGACCGTTCGTTTCATGTTTGGAGTCACCTGCTTTTCTCTGCCAGCCGGGGAAACCGACGGGCATGGTATTTCAGCAGGCTACATTCTATCCTACTTTTGTTTCTAATCTGTGAACAACCGAGAAAAACTTCAACTGGGCCCCGGTTACATGGCCAGAGCCCAGTTGAGCAGGAGGAGCAGGCCAAAGCCCGGGGCGCCCAGGAGGGCCAGAACCAGAGCGTTGGCCAGGTTGACCCCAAGGGAACAGCCCAACAGGCCCCCCAAAGGACTGAAGGCGGCCAGAGCGCCCAGAGAGACCACAGTGCGCAGGCACAGTCCTCCCAGGCAGCGAATGGGTTCCCGGAGGAGGAGCAGGGCGCCCACCGCCGTCAGGCCCACCAGAAGCCAGGGCAGGGTGTCACCCAGCATGACCATGCTCAGTTCACCTGCCCTTCCAGGCCCTTGACCCGGCGCAGCAGGTAGGCGTACCGGGCCTGTAGGGCGTTGATCTCAAAGACATAGGATTCAATAAGATCAGGATCGTCGGTACCATTGAAACCGGCGTAGGCCTGATTGATGAGGACGCGGGTCCGGTCCAGTCCCTCCTTCAGGGCCTGGAGCTCCCCTTCACGCACGCTCTCCCCCCGATGGCGGAAGAAAAAAATTTTTTTGTGGGCGGCCTCCACCATGGCAGCGCCTCCTTTCTGGCAATTCCTGTTCTCAATGGACTCTATGCTCAGTTTGGACAAATATGACAAGTCCTATACCAGAAAATGGGTGCATCTTCATGGGAGGATGGGACATACTAGACTTGGACAGGCCGAAAGGCTGTCCGCTGGACAAGACCTCTCCTTTTAAGCCGGTGCCGGGTGACGTCACCCTCAGGCGAAAGGCGAAAGGAATGAATACGCCGCCTGAAACGGTGCCTTTAGACCGCACGAATGGTGCACCCAGACCGCTGAAATGGTGCATGGTCACCGCAGCCATGGTGCATTGACAGGATGGCCACTAAAATGGATTCAGCATCATCA
>DXCX01000049.1 GCA_019115785.1 Candidatus Intestinimonas merdavium
TGACAGGCGATCCTGCCTGACGGCTTAAATCAGTGCGGCTGCAGCGCTGATGGAATGGCGTATATATGCCCTGCCGAGTGGAATCTTCCCGCAGGGCCTTTCCTTTTGCGTGTTCTGCGGTGTTGCCTTAGAAATGATGAGCCGGATAAGAGGACAGGCTGAGACGCCTGTGTTCTTATCCGGCTCTTTGTTTTGCGAAAGGGGTGTGGAGAGAGTATGGACCTGCTGCGGGAAAAGGTGGGGCGGCTGTATACGCGGTATCTGGCCGCCGCATTCGGCAGCGCCCTCATCAGCTCCATCTACGGCATGGTGGACATGGCCATGGTGGGGCAGTACCAAGGCCCGGAGGGCACGGCCGCCCTGGCGGTGGTGGCGCCTATCTGGAATCTCATTTACAGCATGGGCCTCCTCACAGGCATCGGCGGCTCGGTGCTCTTTTCCACAGCCAGAGGAAGCGGCGCCCGGGGAGCGGAAGGCGAGGCGCAGTATTTTACCGCCGCTCTTCTGGGCTCTCTGGTCCTGGCCGCCCTGTGCTGGGGCGTGGTGGGATTCTTTGACGCGCCCCTCCTCCGGTTCTTCGGGGCGGAGGACACACTGCTGCCTCTGGCGCGGCAGTATCTGCTGCCGGTGAAGTTCGGCGTCCCCCTCTTCCTCCTCAACCAGATGCTCTCCTGCTTCCTGCGGAACGACGGCGCCCCCGGGCTGGCCACGGGGGCAGTGCTGGCTGGAGGCATCTTCAATGTATTTGGGGACTATTTTTTCGTCTTCGGATTGGATATGGGCATCTTTGGCGCCGGCCTTGCCACGGTGCTGGGGGCACTTATCACCTTTTGCGTGCTTCTCAGCCACCTTTTTTCCCCCAAAAATACCCTGCGGATGGTCCGCCCCACCCGTCTGGCGGTCCGGCTGGGGAAGATCGGCACCGCCGGATTTTCCGCCTGCTTCGTAGATGCCGCCATGGGTATCCTCACCATCCTCTTCAACCGGCAGATCATGGCCTATGCCGGCGCCGACGCCCTGGCGGTGTACGGCATCCTGGTGAACATCAGTACCTTTGTCCAATGCTGCGCCTACAGCGTGGGACAGGCTGCCCAGCCCATTCTCTCCATCAACTTCGGCGCCGGCCGGTGGGACCGCATCCGGGCCACCTTGCGCTGGGCTCTACTGGCTGCCGCGGTCTTCAGCATCCTCTGGACGGCGGCGGCCCTGGGGGCGCCCCTGGCCTTCGTCTATATCTTTATGTCGCCCACAGACAAGGTGCTGGCCATCGCCCCCGCCATCATCCGCTGTTATGGTCTCTCCTTCCTGCTGCTGCCCTTCAATATCTTCTCCACCTATTACTTTCAATCCCTGCTGCGCCCTCTGCCCGCCATGGCGGTGTCGGTGGCCCGCGGCGCGCTGATCAGCGGGTTCCTCATCCAGATCCTGCCTGCTCTGTTGGGAGGGGACGCCCTGTGGCTGGCCATGCCCATCACCGAGCTGGTGGTGGCCCTGCCGGTGGCCGCCCTCATGCTGCGGGATACCCGACGCATGGGCCGGACCGGCCTATAGCAGCACAAACGCGCACCCCCAGCCGAGGGTGCGCGTTGGACGTTCCATAGCGTTTATTCGCCCTTCACCAGAGCCTCACCGGCGGTGTAAATATCGCCGGCGCCCACGGTGAGGATGAGGTCGCCGGGCCGGGCCAGCTCCCGGAGGGCGGCGGTGACCTCGGGCAGGGTGGCACAGTACCGGGCGCCGGGGATCTGTTCGGCCAGGTCCCTGGAGGAGATGCCGATGTCGTTGCTCTCCCGGGCGGCGAAGATCTCGGCCAGAAGGGTGATGTCGGGTTCTTTCAGCACCTCTACAAAGTCGTGGAAGAGGGCCTTGGTTCGGGAATAGGTGTGGGGCTGGAAGGCGCAGATGACCCGTTCATAGCCCAAAGTACGGGCGGTATCCAACAGGGCCTTGAGCTCGCCGGGGTGGTGGGCGTAGTCGTCATAGATCTCGGCGCCATGGTAGGTGCCCTTGTGCTCAAAGCGGCGTCCGGCCCCGCGAAACTGGGCCAGGCCCCGTTCCACCGCCTGGCCGGGCACCCCCAGGGCGATGGCGGAGGCCGCCGCTGCCAGGGCATTTTTCACATTGTGGAGCCCCGGAACCGACAGGGATACATGGGCGTAGACCGCACCCTGGCAGACAATGTCGAAGGTGGGCAGGCCCTTGAACCAGGTGAGATCGGCGGCGTGGATGTCACCCTCGGTCAGGCCGAAGGTGGTGACAGGGCGCTCCTCGCCGGCCAGTGTCTTCATGGTGTTCTCATCATCCCGATTGGCGATGATATGCCCGCCCTCGGGCACCAGGTCGGCAAAGCGGCGGAAGGAGTGCTCCACATCGGCCAGATCCTTGAAGAAATCCAAGTGGTCGGCCTCAATGTTCAGAATGACGGCGATGGTGGGATAAAAGGAGAGGAAGGAGTTGCAGTACTCGCAGCTCTCCAGGATGATGGTGTCACCCTTGCCCACCCGGTGCCCGGCTCCCAGCAGGGGAAGGGTGCCTCCGATCATCACGGTGGGGTCCAGGCCGGCGGCCATGATGATATGGGTGCACATGGATGTGGTGGTGGTTTTGCCGTGGGTGCCGGAGATGCACAGGGCGTGCTTGTAGTTTCGCATGATGGCGCCCCAGGCCTGGGCCCGCTCAAAGACAGGGATGTGGCCGGCATGGGCGGCGGCGATCTCAGGGTTGTCGTCATGGACAGCGGCGGTGCGGATGACCAGCTCGGCCTGTCCCAGGTTCTCGGCCCGATGACCGATGCGGATGGTGATGCCCAGGCTCCGCAGGTGTTCCACCACGGGGCTCTCCCGCATATCAGAGCCAGTGATCACCATACCCGCGCCGTGGAGAACCTCGGCCAGGGGGGCCATGGAGACGCCGCCGATACCGATGAGGTGGGCGCGGCGGCCAGGAGCGATATAGGGACGAATATCCATCTCAGTCATGGGTTTACACACCCTTTTTGGAAGATTATAATAATGTGGCCAACCGGACCGGTCCGGGGAGCGGAAGGCGGGCAGAAAAACAGCCCCTCCGGTCCCCACCGCGGCGGGCCAGGTCTCGGGGGCCCTTATTTCGTGTCCTTCATTATACAGCCATTATAGGCACTAGGCAAGGAAAAGATACCTGGGAGGGGATAAAATGGAGTGGGAACAGGTGCCGGAGGGGGTCAGGGCCTGTTGCGCGACTCTGTGGATGGCGGGGGAGGAGGCCTGCCCTGTGGGGGGCTGTGTCCGGGACAGTCTGCTGGGCCGGACGCCGGGGGACTGGGACGTGGCCACCTCGGCCCGGCCCGAGACCGTCCAGACGCTCTTTCTCCATACGCTACCCACCGGCCTCCGCCACGGCACTGTGACGGTACTCCTGGGCGGCATGTCCTTGGAGGTCACCACCTTTCGCCGGGAGGAGGGCTACTCCGATGGCCGACGGCCCGACCGGGTGGTCTTCGGGGTGGGGCTCCGGGAAGACCTGTCCCGGCGGGACTTTACCATCAATGCCATGGCGCTCTTGCCTGACGGCACCATCGCCGACCCCTTTGGCGGTCAGGCCGATCTGACCGCAGAACAAATCCGCTGCGTGGGGGAGGCGGAGGCGCGGTTTCGGGAGGACGCTCTGCGGATGCTCCGGGCGGTGCGCTTTGCTGCCCAGCTGGGCTTCACCCTGGAGGAACAGACCGCCGATGCCCTGGCCGGGGAGGCGGAGAGACTGGACCAGGTGTCGGGGGAGCGGGTCCGAGCGGAGCTGGAGAAGGCGCTTCTCTCCCCACGGCCGGAGCTGTGTGCCCTGCCGGTGGAGTTAGGGATGCTCGCCCGTTTCGGAGCTCCAGCCCGGCGGGTGGATCTCACTGGCCTTGCCGCCCTGCCCGCCACGCCGGAGGACCGGTGGCGGGGATTCTGCCAGGCTACCGGGCTGGATATTACTGCCCTGCCGGTGGAACGAAGGCTCCGCCGGGCGGTGCTGGCAAGACCGGAGCCGGTGCCCGCCCTCACCGGCGGAGAGCTTCATGCAATGGGTCTGAGAGGGACGGAGATCCGAGCGGCGTTAGCTGTCTTGAAAGACCACATCTCCAAATACCCAGAGGATAATAAAAAAGATAAATTACGAATAGTTTTAGAGAAAAGGGGGCTCTGACGGGCTCCGGCGCTAAAATGCCGTTACTTTCCCAGGCCTCCAGGCCCAGAAAGTAACGGCATATTCAAGCGTGAAACAGGGTGACAAAGAGGCGGAAGTCCTCTTCCATCTTGGGCAGGAGGGGGTACGAGTAGCCGTCCAGGACCCAATCCACCACAACGCCCCGGAAGTGGCGGAAGCAGAAGCCGGCGATCCACTCGGGGGAGTGGCCCGGGGCCAGGATACCCTCCTGCTCTGCCTGGCGGAAGCACTCCACCATGGCCCGGTAGGTGTAGCGGCTGGGGTCCATGCTCTTGGTGCCCGGCTCAGCGATGCGCTGCTGATAGTAGCGTCCGATGAGCTCGCCGCTGTGCTCCATGAACTGGCCGTAGGCCGCAAGGAGCCTCCACAGGCGCTGATCGGGACTCTCGCCCCCCACGCCCTCCAGCACACCGCGTATGTAGTCATCCAGGGGGGTGAAGCCGTGCTCCAGCAGGGCCTCCTTGGAGGAAAAGTGGTGGTAGAAGGCGCCGGTGGTGATGCCGGCAGCCTTGCAGATGTCCCGGACGGACACCTTTTCAAAGCCCCGCTCCCGCATGAGGTCCAGGGCGGCATATAGGATCTTCCGCTCCGTCTCCTGGCTCTGGAGCTTCCTGCGCTGGGCATAATCCAAAGTCTGGGCCCCCCTTCTTTTCGTTGACAAGGCGGGTATAATCACCTATAATACAAGGTAGCATAACAGCGTTATGTGAGGATGGTTACAACTGATTATATATCTGGGGCACGAGCCCTGTCAACAGATGGAGATGATGTCCGAATGGCACCTCGTAAGATCGCCCTGCTCACCGACTCCTGTGCCGATTTGTCCGCCCGGACAGCGGAGGAGAACCGCATCCATGTGGTGCCGCTGCGTATCCGCTGTGCTGACGGGGAGTACCGGGACGGTGTGGATATTCACGCGACCGATGTCTATGCCCGGCTGAAGCGGGGGGAGCTGCCAAAGACCTCGCTGCCCACGGGTGAGGACATTGCGGCGGTCTTTGACCGCATCGCCGAGCAGGGGTATGACGGTGTCATCGCGGTGATGCTCTCAGGAGGGCTCTCGGGCACCTATAATATGGTGCGCCTCATGGCAGAGGAGCGGAAGGATCTGGAGATCAGGGTCTACGATTCGGTGAGCGGGTCCTTGGGCATCGGCATTACCATGCTGCAGCTGGCGGAGGATCTGCGGCGAGGGGCCTCCTGGCGGGAGCTTACCCACAAGCGGGTACCCCAGCTCATCAAGGGGACCACACCCTTCTTCTCGGTGGACACCCTGGAGTATCTGCAAAAGGGCGGGCGCATCGGCAAGGTGGCTGCCATGGCGGGCACCATGCTCCAGATCAAGCCCATCCTCACCTTTGCCGCCGACGGACAGCTCCAGTCCATCGCCAAGGTGCGGGGGAGAAAGCAGGTCATGGACAAGCTGGTGGAGCTGACGGTAAAGGCCTGCGGCAGTCACAAAAAGTACAATCTGGCGGTGGCCAATGGCGGCGCCCCGACGGAGATGGAGGAGCTGCGGGAAAAGCTGAAGGCGGCGCTGCCCAACTATGATCACATTTGGGACGGACAGATTGACGGCACCCTGAGCGTCTACATCGGCGACGGCATCCTGGGCGCCGGCGTCCAGGTGCTGGACTGAGGCGGAGGGGCTCTGCCTGCGCAGAAATAGATATATCAATATGGAAAGGACCCGCTGCAGAACGATGTGTTCCGCAGCGGGTCCTTTTTCGTTTAGTTTTCTTGCTCTGTGTAGAGCTGGAACTTGCTCACCAGCTCCTTGAGCAGATGGGCCTGGCTGGAAAGCTGCTCACTGGCGGCGGCACTCTCCTCAGCGGTCGCGGCGTTGTTCTGTACCACACTGGAGATCTCATGCACGCCCTCTGTGGCCTGGAGGATGGAGTCCTTCTGGCGGGCGGAATATTCGGCGATGCCCTGGGTACGGACGGCCACCTGGGAGATACCCTCCGTCACCAGGCGGAAGGATTCCGCCGTCTCGTCCACGATCTTCTTGCCGTTTTGTACGGCGGTCAGCGCCTTGGAGATGAGCTGAGCGGTTTCGCCGGAGGCCTCAGAGGTCTTGCTGGCCAGGCTGCGCACCTCGTCGGCCACCACCGCGAAGCCCTTTCCGGCGTTGCCGGCCCTGGCGGCCTCCACGGCGGCGTTGAGGGCCAGGATATTGGTCTGGAAGGCGATGTCCTCGATATTCTTCACGATCTGACCGATCTCCTGGGAGGTGGCGGTGATCTCATCCATGGCGGTGAGCATTTCCTCCATCTTGCGGTCACCGTTCTCCACTTCCTGGATGACCTCGTTGAGCTGGGAATTGGCCTCGTTGGTATTCTGGGTGTTGTTATCCACGTCCCGCTCGATGTCAGACATCATGGAGGCCAGCTCCTGGATGCTGGAGGTCTGCTCCGTGGCGCCCTGGGCCTGAGACTGGGCGCCCACGGCCACCTGATTGGAGCCGGTGTCTACCTGCTCAGCGGCGCTGGAGATCGTGCTCATGGTCTCAGAAAGGTGATTTCTGGTGGAGAGCAGGCCATCCTTCAGAGCAGCAAATTCACCGGAATAGTCGCGCAGCAGGTGGAAGGCAAAGTTGCCTGTGGACATCTCCTGCAGCGCGTGGGTAACCTCGGAGATATAGTCGACGTACAGGCTCAGCCGTGCCACCATCTCCTCCAAGGCGGCGTTGACCACCCCGAACTCATGTCTGGCATGGGAATCAATGGAAACGGACAGATCTCCCTCGGCAATCTGCTGAGCGGTGGCGGCCAGGCGGTTGAGGGGCCGGACAACGCCCTTCTGGAGGAAGAAGAAGATGATCAGGAAGAGAATGACGGCAAAGGCGATGCACAGCACCGCCAGGGTGATGCCGAGCGTCTGGGCGCTGGACATCATGGCCTGCTCGGAGGCGACGATGACGATGTACCAGCCGCTTTCCGGAATCTGGCGGTACCAGGCAAGATAAGTCTCACCGTTTTCTATGTAGCTGCCCGTGCCCTCCTTTTGGGCAAGGATCTGACTGCCCAGCTGGGCCAGCGAGGTGTTCTCATCTGAGAGAATGTTGGCGTTGAGCAGTTTGGCGCTGTCCTCGTCCGCGATATACACGCCCGAGTCGTCTACCAGGAAGGCACGCCCCCCCGCGACCACGTCCAGGGAGAGGATCATCTGCTGCATCTGGGTAAGGTCAATGTCCGCCGTGGCCACGCCGATGAAGCGGCCGGAGGCGTCGTAGATGGGGGCGGAGGAGGTCACCATGGAGATCTGGGCAAAGGCGTCATAGTAGGGCGCGGACCAGACAGAGGACTGGGAGGTGTTGGTGACGCTGGTGTACCAGTCCTGGTCGGTATAGTAGACCCCATCCCCCAGGGAGTAGTTATCTACATAGACCGGCTGACCATTTTCCCGCATGCAGTAGGGAGAGTAGTACTGCTGATTGGAGCGGTAGGCGTAGGGCTCAAACCAGATGCCGCCGCCAAACGTCTCATCATTGCTGCCGATAAAGCCGGTCAGGATGTCTTCATAGGCGGCGGCTTCCCAGTTGGCGCCTGCTGCGGCGCCCAGGGTGCCATCGGGATTGACGGTCTGGGTGAGGGCGCCCATAGCCTGTTCGTGGATGGCCTCCACACTCCTGGCCATGGTTTCAGCCACCATACGGTTGTTGGAGAGGGAGTTCTCAATGGACTCCGACGCCACGGAGAGACACTGGGACATCTCGTTCGTAACGCTGCTCTCGATGACGCCCTTGGCGCTGAGATAGCCCATCAGGGATAGAATGGCCATGGAGAGAAATACCGCTGGGATCACCATCGACAAAAGCGCTGTCCGCACAGAACGATAAGAGCGTTTCTTTGATCCTTTTTTTCCCATATACGAAATCTCCTTTTCTCTGGACGTCTCGGGCTTGTCGGATCATCATGCTGGGCCGGGCGGCGGTGTGAAGGCCGTAGAGCGTTCGCAAATGACGGCAATCCAGGGGGGCGTCCATGTATCGGACCTTACGCAGGGGCACTGCCCTATGAAAGGCGCGGGGAAGGGGATGCGGACAATGTGTGAACGGCGGATGCCATCCCCAAAGGTCTGGCCTGTCTGTAGCGCAGGCCAAACGGAAGCTTACCGTATTTATCTCTCGACAGGAATATAAAAAAATTAAGAACAAATTGTTAAGAACTTGGAGCAAAACTAAGGGAGTAAACCTAAATACAAGGATAAATTACAGATAATTACATTTTATAATCAAAAGAGAAGCCGGCGAAGCACGCCCGAGCGCGGCAGGAAAAATCACCTGTCGGGCAGTGCTCGCCGGACATGGGGTATACCAGGGAACATGCGCACGCCTTGGATGTTGCCCAAGCGCTTGGCAGAGTGCATGATCCGCAGACGGCGAAAGCGATGTCTGGCGGTATGGGATATTCGCCTATGCGTTGACTTTTTTTCGATGGTGACCCTTTAAAAACAGAAGGAGGACCAGGGCGGCACCGCCTGCCCCGGCGGCCAGGACCCAGCCTTGAATACCAGGGGAGGTGTGGTCCAACAGCATGACCTGGCCTTGAAGGGGGGCCTCCAATACCAGGTAGCTGCCGTCGGTCCGGCTTTCCGCCAGCTGCCAGACTCCGTCCACCAGCACTGCCGCGGCGGGGCGGTCCACGTCCTGGGCCCGGAGCCGCAGAGTGACGGAGTCGGCGTCACAGCCCGTCACAGTGTAGGCGTAGGCGGCTACTGGGGCGTAGCCGGACAGCGGGCTGTCGGGCAGGGAGAGAACTTGGGTGGTCAGGGCGGCGTCAGGGGAGAAGGTGCCCTGGGCCAGCAGATTGGGGATGGGCTCCCCGGAGGAGAGGGTGGTGACAGGGGAGGAGAAGGAGATCTCCAGTACCATGGACCGCCGCAGGTTCTGGGTAGGGAAGTCGGGCCAGACGCCGAATTCACCATCCTTGGCCGGTGCCGCGGGCACCTTGGAGAGGTCCAGGTCGCCGCCATACTCGAAGGGGAGCTCCGCTACGGTCCGACCGTCTACGACAAAGGTATAGGAGAAGGTGAGAAAATCGGCGGGGATGCCGGAGAGTTGGGAGAAGGAGGCGAAGTCCAGCCCCTGGGCGGCCTCAGCCACATCCACTCCGTCCAGACCGAGCAGGTCCTCCAGCAGGTAGCGGTTGCCGGTAAGGGTGCCGTCGCTCTCGCCGGTGATGGCCCCCAGGGCCTCCCCGTCACTGTCACAGCGTACCATGACCCGGCAGTCGGTGAGATCGCCGCCCAGGCCGGTGACGCCGCCCAGCCAGCTGCCGCCGGTGAGGTCCACCAGGGCGGCACACCGGGTCACGGCCCCCTTGGTCTGGCCGGCGATACCGCCGCAGTAGTCGGTACCGGTCTCCACAGTGCCCCGGGCGGCGCAGTCCAGAATGGCCCCCGCCTCGCACCGGCCGGCGATGCCGCCGGCACAGTCATTCCGAGTGGTAACGGCACCGTCAAAACGGCAGTCCCGGACCACAGCCCGAAGGGTGGCGTAGACGTCGGTGAGGAGCTCCATGTCCTCCAGGGTGAAGGTCTCTTCCGGGTCAGACTCCAGCTCGGTGGCCACGGTGCCCACAATGCCGCCTGTGTTGGAGTCCCCGTCCACCTTGGCGGAGACAGTACAGCCCCGAATCAGACCGGGGCCCTCGGTGACCTCCTCAGCCAGATCGGAGATGGTCAGCTCGGGGTCCTGTCCCAGTTCGTAGATGGCCCGGCGCACCCGCTCCAGAGAGTCAATGATCTGCGAGGCAGTGGTGTGGAGGGCTTCGTTGTCGGTCCCCGCCGCCTGGGTGATCTGGTTAACCTGGCTGCGTATGATGGTGAGCTGGGCATCGATGTCGTCGGCGGCGGACTGGCTTTTGGCGCCCAGGGTGTCGGTATAGATTTTCACAAGCGAGCGGATCTGGTCACAGCCGGTCCCCACCGTGTCCAGATCCCCTGAGACCTGGCTGGAAAAGCGGTCGGAGGCGTCCAGCAGATGGTCAGCGGCGTCAAAGAGGTGGTCGGCGGCCAGGTTGGCCTGCTCCCGGGCGGTGTTGAACTCCGCAGAGGTCTCATCGCTGATGGTGTTCCACTGGTGGGTGAGGTCGGCAACCAGGTCGGAGATGGCGGCAGCAGCGGTGCCGATGTCGCGCACATGGCCTCTGGGGTTTAGAGAGGGAGGTGAGAGGCCCAGGGCGCCCCCAAAGTCTCCGTCTCCCACCGCCTGACCCACGTCGTGAACATAGAACTTGAGGTCTTGCAGTTCCTGATCCATCTGACCAAAGGCGTTCTGGATGCTGACCCCCTGCCGGTGGATGTCGCTGGCAGTGGTATCCAGGGCCTCAATGGCCTGGGAGAGCCCCTGTTCCGTACTGGAGAGCATGTGATCCATGGCCACACGGAAGTTGTCGGTCTCCTTGAGGAGAGTGTCCAGGTCGTCGTTGACGGTGTACAGGAAGTCGTCGGTGTTCTCACTCAGGCGGTCCAGGGCGTCACTGATATCCTGGGTATAGCCGTAGAGCTGGTCGGACATGGCCTGGAAGTCCTGGTGCCCCTCTGTGCCGGCGTTGTGGGCACGGTCCTGGATCTGGCCCATGGCATCTTCAATGACCTGGGCATCGTCCAGCCCACGGGCGGTGATGTCGTTGACCTGGTCCACAAAGGTGCCCATCTGGTCAAAGAGGAGGGCCAGACTGTCATTGATCTGGTCCAGCGGGGTGGGACCGTAGGTGAGCTGTGTGTTGGGCTCAAACTGGCCGGCGATGCCGCCCACGTCCTTGCGGCCCTGGACGGCCCCGGTGTTGGTACAGTTCAGGACACTCCCGGACTGGAGTCCCACGATGCCGCCTATGTTGTAGCCCAGGTGGATGTAGCCCACGGCGCCGGCGTTGCGGCAGCCCTGGATGGTGCCCCGGGAGAGGCCGGCAATGCCCCCCACGCTGGTGGGCGGGTCCTGGTCGGCGGCGGTGTTGATCTCGCCGCTGTTGGCGCAGTTTTGAAGGGAGCCCAGGTTTTGTCCGGCGATGCCGCCGGTATTGGTGGCGCCGGAGACAGCGGCAGTGCTGACACAGTCGGTCAGAGTTCCGCTCTCGCCATTGAGGCCCACCAGTCCCCCCACATCCTGAACACCGGTGGCGGCGCCATTGGCGGTGCAGCCGCGAACGGCGCCGTAGTTCTCACCCGCCAGCAGGCCTACCTGGCCGGCGGTGCCGCCGGGGGCCACGGCCCCTTCCACAGTGAGGTCCTCCACCACCGCGGTCTCAGTGAGGGTACGAAAGAGTCCCATGCGGGAGCCCTTCTGGGTGAGGGAGAAGCCCTGGATGGTGTGGCCGTTGCCCAGAAAGGTGCCCTGAAAGATGGGGATGGCGGTGAAGCCGCTGCCGCTCAGGTCGATGTCGGCGTCCAGGGACACGGTGAGGCCCTGGGACCAGGTATCCCGGGTACAGTTTTGGGCGAAGTCCAGAAAGTCCTCCCGGCTGCGGATGACCAGGTCGGGGCCCGCCGCCAGGGCCGGAAAGAGCTGACCGGAGAGGAGGGCCCCCGCCAGCAGCAGGGCGGCAAGTCGTTTCAGCTGTCTCATGTCTCATCCTCCTCCTGGGAGCGGTCCAGCTCCTGATATTTGCTCTCGATGAGGGCGTCCACACTGCCGTGGATGACACCCTTGAACTCGCCGTCCACAAAGCCGGCTACATGGCCCCGGACGTGGCCGTCCAGGCGCATGGTGCCCTGGTTGAAGCGCTGCTTCCGGTCCCGGTTGAGGGTGATGGCGGTGCGCTCAATGAGGAGGTCTCCCAGTACAAGCATCTGGGGCAGCACGGTCATCACCAGGAAAATGGAGGTGACGGTGCCCCGGCCGAGCGCCTGGCCCACAGAGCCGATGGTGGCGTCGGTGGAGATGCCGCCGATGAGGAAGCCCGCCACGGCCATGATGGTGCCCGAGGTGAGCACGGTGGGGAAGCTCTGACTCAGAGAGGCCACGGCGGCCTCCCTGTGACCCATGGACGCCTTGAGCTCTAAGTAACGGTTGGTGATGACGATGGCGTAGTCGATGGTGGCCCCCATCTGGATGGAGCTCACCACCAGATAGCTCAGGAAAAAGAGGTTGGTGTCGGTGAGCACCGGGACGGAAAAGTTGATCCAGATGGAGCCCTGGATGGTCAGCACCAGCAAAACGGGCAGGCCGGCGGACTTAAAGGTAAAGAGGAGGATGACCATGACGAAGAGGGCGGTGAGCACACTGATCTTCAGATTGTCCCCTGAGAAGGAGCTGGCCAGATCGAAGGCGTTGGTGGAGTTGCCCACCAGGATGACGTCCTCCCCGTACTGGGCCTGGGCGATGGCCCTGATCTGGTCCAGGAGGGCATAGGTCTCCTCCCCCTCAGTGGGAATGTCGGCCACAAAGACCAGTCGGGACCAGTTTTCTCCCCGAAGCTGCTTCAGGCCCAGGTCCAGCTCGGTCCGGAGGTCCTCCACCTTCTGGTCCTGGTCGGCGGTGAGGTCCACCACGCCCTTGTCCTTCTGCTCCAGCAGGAACTCAAAGATGTCGATGAGAGGAACGGCGTAGTCGTCGGGGTTCTGGAAGATGGCGCCGTACTCCTCCACGCTCAGGCCGTAGGCCTGGTAGAGGAGGCGGCAGAGCTCCACGTCCACCCCGGCAAGCTCCGAAAATTGTCGGGGGGTGAGGGCGTCGGTGAGCACCCGTCCATCCTCCACCTCAATGTTGGCAAGGCCGGTGGCCGAGGTGACCGGCCCCAAGGCCTCCACCTGCCGCAGGACGGTCTTCTCCTTGTCGTAGTCGCCCCGGGGAACCAGTACGGCGATGGTGTTCTTCTTGCCAAAGGTGTCGGTGACCTTCTCGTCGGCGATGCGCCAGTCGGGCTTGTTGTCGAAGTCGGCATCGTTGGTGTCGAAGACGTACTCACACCGGCCGGAGAGGACGGCTCCCGCCACCAGTACCACCAGGAAGATAGGGGGGAGGACGTAGCGGAGCTTGAGTACCCCCCGGCCCCAGAAGTCAATGCTGGGCACCAGGTTTTTATGGCGTGTGGCCTCGATGGGGCGGCTGAAGAGCATGAGCAGGCCCGGCATGAGCAGGAAGACGCAGAGCATGCTGCACACGATGCCCTTGGCCAGAACGATGCCCATGTCGAAGCCGATGCGCAGCTGCATGAGCATGAGGGCCACAAGGCCGGAGATGGTGGTGAGGCTGGAGGAGGAGATCTCCACAATGGCCTTGCTCAGGGCGGCAATGTCGGCCTCCCGGGGGTCCAGTCCGTTGTCCCGCTCCTCCATATACCTGTGACAGAAGATAATGGCGTAGTCGATGGCCAGGGCCAGCTGGAGCACCACGGCAATGGAATTGGTAATAAAGGAGATGGTGCCAAAGATGAAGTTGGTGCCCATGTTGAGCACCGCCGCCGTGGCGAAGACAATGAGGTAAACGGGTACCTCCATGTAGCTCTTAGAGGTAAAGAGGAGGACCACCACGATGACGGCGGCGGCAATGAGGAGGATGACCGTCATCTCCTTTTGGAGGCTGGCCGACTCATCACGGCCCACCTGGGTGGAGACGGAGACATCATAGCCCGCCAGGGCGTCCTGGGCGGCCTGAAGAGCGGTCACCGCCGCCGGGTCGTCCTCAGGGGCGTCAAAGGTGACGGAAAAGAGGGCGGCGGAGTCGTGGTAATGGTCATCCGTCTCATCAAAGACGACACCTGAAATGCCGGGCAGGATCTCCAGCTTGTGAGAGAGCTCCCAGGCGGTGTCCAGGGGGATGTTGGAGACCATGAGGTCGGCGGTCCCCAGGGTGACGAACTCCTCGTCCATGAGGGTGAGGCCCCGCCGGGTCTCGGTGTCGTCGGGGAGGTAGGAGGTGATGTCGTTGTTGATCTCCACCTTGTTGATGGAGGCAGCGCAGAAAAGGAAGGCCGCCAGAAAGATGAGGTAGAAGGCCTTCCGTTTGTCCACAATAAAGCGGGCGAGCTTGGTCATCAGGGTTTCCGTGTGTTTTTCCTGGTCCATGAGGGATCCTCCTGGTCAAAGGGCGGGGATGAAGCGCTCCAGATGGGAGAGGAGACACTCCTCGGAGACGGGTTCTTCGCTGTCCAGCCACCAGCGCAGCAAAGCCAGCATGGCGCCGGTATAGAACCGGGCGGTGATCCGGGGGTCGGAGTCGGGTACGGTGGCGTGGAACCGGGGGTGAGAGAGCAGACGGCACAGGTCCTCTGCCGTCTGGTCCTCCAGCACATGGGCGTCCACGTCGGCGCCGCTGTGCAGGCAGGCCCTATAAAGGTCCCGCCTGGACTGGAAAAAGTCCAGCACATTCCGGGCGGCGGTGAGAAAGTAGTCCCGGGCCTCCCCCGACCAGTCCCGGGGCAGACAGGCCTCCACACACCGGCGCTCCACCCCCAGCAGCAGATAGCGCAGCAGCTCCTGCTTGTCGTTGAAGTGGGCGTAAAAGGTGGTGCGGTGGACCATGGCCCGCTGGCAGATGTCGGTGACGGAGAGGCTCTGATAGGGCCGCTCTACCAGGAGCTCCTCCAGGGCCTTCACCAGGGACTGCCGGGTGCGGCGCTGCCGTAGGTCCAGATTCTCTTCTTCCCCGTGTGTCATGTACATACCTCCAATCGCTTCCTCCGGGCGGTACCGCCCGGCGTTGTCGTCCGCATTATCATACGCCTATAAACTACAAGTGTCAAGTTAAAATACATATGTAGACTTTAAGGACAGAAAAGTGGGTGGGGACTGCGGAAAAAAATCGTCTGGGCGCTTGTAATTTCATTTCGGATGCACTACAATAGAGCGCGACAATTTAATAATGGGAGAAGAAGTTATTTTGTTGTAACGCTGTCCCCTGGGACAGCGGAAGGAGAATGGGCAATGAAAAAACGAATTCTTGCAGTTTTCCTGGCGGCGGCCGCTCTGGCGTGTTCACTCAGCGCATGCGGAGGAGCAACGACTCAGACGAGCGCCCCCAGCGACGAAACTACGCCTTCTTCCGGGGCGCCCCACGCCAATGAACTCAACGTGGGGATCGCTCAGGACCTGGATGATAGTCTTGACCCGTATCAGATGACGGCCGCAGGAACTAGAGAGGTTATGTTCAACGTCTTTGAAGGGCTGGTAAAGCCCGACACCAGCGGGAACTACGTCAATGCCGTCGCCTCCGACGTCTCCATTTCGGAGGATGGCTTGACCTACGTGTTCACCTTGCGTGACAACGTGGTCTTCCATAACGGCGCGACCTGTACTCCCGACGACGTGCTCTATTCCTTTGAAACCTGCGCCGCTACCTCGGTGACTTCCGCCGTGGTGGAGGCGCTTTCTGCTGTCACCAGCATGACGGCAAGCGGCAATCAGATCACCATGGTCCTGAGCGCCCCGAACAGCGATTTCCTCAGCTATGTGGCCAGCGTGTACATCGTGCCCGCCGGCTACACAGAGCAGGCCACCCAGCCTGTTGGCACCGGCCCCTTCAAGTTTGTCTCCCGCAGCGTCCAGGAGAACATCATCCTGGAGAAGCACGAGGCATACTATGGAGAGCCAGCCCATCTGGACAAGGTGACCTACAAGATCTATGAGGACAACACCGCCCTCTTTACCGCCCTGGATTCCGGGGCCCTGGACCTGGTGGCCCACCTGACCGTGGATCAGGTGAACAACCTGAGCAACGGCTACCAGGTGCTGGAGGGGACCATGAACCTGGTGCAGGCCCTCTACCTCAACAACGCCGTGGAGCCCTTCAACAACGAGAAGGTGCGCCAGGCCCTGTGCTACGCGGTGGATGTGGACGCCATGCTGGATCTCACGGCTGAGGGCCATGGCACGAAGGTGGGCTCCTCCATGTATCCCGCCTTCACCAAGTACTTTGACCCCAGCCTGGCCGACGCCTACCCCTATGACGCGGAAAAGGCCAAGTCCCTGCTGGCTGAGGCGGGCTACCCAGACGGCTTCTCTTTTACCATTACGGTGCCCAGCAACTACCAGCCCCACGTGGATACCGCCACGGTGCTGGTGGAGCAGCTGGCCGCTGTGGGGGTGCAGGCCGAGATCCAGCTGGTGGACTGGAACACCTGGGTCAACGATGTCTACGGCGGGCGGAACTTCCAGTCCACCGTGGTGGGCTTCGACTCCAGCACCCTCAACGCCAGCGGCATGCTGGCCCGGTGGGTGAGCGACAACGACAAGAATATGATCAACTACAATAACCCCGATTACGATGCCGCTTACGCCGCCGCCCAGGCCACCGTGGACGACGAGGCCCAGACCGCATACTACAAAGAGTGCCTGCAGATCCTCAGCGATACGGCGGCCAACGTCTATCTCCAGGATTTGGCCGACTTTGTGGCCATGCGCCCCGATCTGGAGGGGTATGAGTTCTATCCCCTCTACGTGATCGACATGTCCAAGCTCTACTATACCGACGCCGCCTGATCCCAGACGGCGCCGGACAGGCAGAAAGGAGGCGGGGAGATGAAATATGCCGCGAAAAAATTCCTCACTCTCATTATTACATTGTTCATTGTTTCGCTCCTCGCCTTCCTGGCCTTTCAGATCATTCCCGGCGACCCCACCACCAAGCTCCTGAGCACCGAGGCCACCGAGGAGGCCAGGGCGGAGCTCCGGGCCCAGCTGGGGCTGGACCGGCCCATTCCCGTGCGCTACTGGGAATGGCTCACCAACTTTCTTCGGGGTGACATGGGGGAGAGCTACAGCTACCACATGCCGGTGTCCGACATGCTGGGCGAGAAGCTGGTCATCACCTTCCTCCTCACCATCCTCTCCTTTGCCTTTACCATCGTGCTTTCCATCCCCCTGGGCATTCTGGCCGGAAGTGTCCGCAGCGGCTGGCTGGACGGGCTCATTACCGCCCTGGACCAGGTGGTCATGAGCATACCCGCCTTCTTCATCGGCATCCTCTCCTGTTTCTTCTTCGGCATCATGCTCCATATTTTCGTGCCGGGGGATTTCGTCTCCTACACCCAGGACTGGGGGGCCTTTCTCAGCTATCTCATCCTGCCCGCTCTGTCCATTGCCATCCCCCGCATCGCCATGACGGTGAAAATGCTCCGCGGCGCCATCCTCCAGGAGATGGGCAAGGACTATGTCCGCACCGCCCGCAGCCGGGGCGGCGACCGGGGGGGCATCCTCCGCCGCCATGTGCTGAAAAACGCCCTGATCCCGGTCATCACCTTTCTGGCGGTCTCCGCCGCTGAGATCATGACCGGCACCATCATCATCGAGCAGGTCTTCACCATTCCCGGGGTGGGCCGGCTCCTGCTCTCCAGCATCTCCAACCGGGACTTTCCCGTGGTCCAGGCCATCGTGGTCATCATGGCCGCCTGGATCGTCATTGTAAACTTTGTAGCCGACCTCCTCTACCAGCTGGTAGATCCCCGGCTCAGACTACGCTGAGGAGGTCTTCTGACGATGAAAACAAAAGGGAACCCCTTACTCTATATCGGCGGCTTCCTCAGCGGAGTGATGACCGCCCTTATCCTCGTGGGCTACGTATGGACCCCCTACGGGCCTACCGCAATGGACGCCTCGGCCAAGAACCAGGCCCCATCCCTCCTTCACCTGCTGGGCACCGACAACTTTGGCCGGGACATCTTCAGCCGGGTCCTCAGCGGCGCCGGGACCTCCTTCCTCATCGCCGTGTGCGTGGTGGTCATCGGATGTGCCTTCGGTATCCTCATCGGCAGCCTGTGCGGCTACTACGGCGGGCCTGCCGATGTGATCCTCACCCGGGTGTGCGACTCCATCACCGCCTTCCCCAGCATCCTGCTGGCCCTGGTGGTGGTGAGCATCATCGGCCAGGGGACCTACAATGTGATCTTTGCCCTGGGCATTCTCTTCATCCCCAGCTTCGCCCGCATCGTCCGGGGGGAGTTCACCCGGTGCCGGGACCTCAACTATATCCGCTCCGCCCAGCTCATGGGGGTGGGCAATGTGCGCATCCTGTTCTGCCATATCCTGCCCAACACCATTCCCGTGCTGCTGAGCGCCATCACCATCGGCTTCAACAACGCCATCCTCAGCGAGGCCAGCATGAGCTTTCTGGGCATCGGCATCCAGCCACCCTACGCCAGCCTGGGCTCCATGCTCAGCGACAGCCAGACCTATCTGAACAGCGCTCCCTGGTATGCCCTCAGCGTGGGCGGTACCATCGCGCTGCTCATCCTGGGTTTCAGCCTCCTCAGTGAGGGGCTCCAGCGGCGGGCCCGGCAGGGCCGGGAGGTGTGACTGTGGGAAAACTTTTGTGCGTCAACGATCTGCGTGTCCGTTTTCTCCGTGCCCGGGAGGGACGCCCCGCCGTGGACGGTGTCTCCTTCTCCCTGGATGAGGGGGAGATCCTGGGCCTGGTGGGGGAGTCTGGCAGCGGCAAGACCGTCACCGCTATGAGCATCAGCGGCCTGCTTCCCCGGCGGCTGGTGGAGGTGGAGGGGAGCATCGTCCTGGCCGGAAAGGAGCTCCTCCAGTGCGGGGAGGCAGAGCTCCGGCAGATCCAGGGGGACGACCTTTCGGTGGTCTTCCAGGAGCCCATGACCAGTCTGGACCCCCTTATGCGCATCGGTCCCCAGGTGGAGGAGAGCCTTCTCCTTCACACAAAACTGGGGCCCCAGGCGCGCCGGGAGCGGGCCCTGGAGGCCATGGCCCAGGCCGAGCTCCCCGATCCGGCGGAGCTCTATGAGAAGTATCCCCACGAGCTCTCCGGCGGCATGCTCCAGCGGGTGATGATCGCCGCCGCCATCATTTCCCGTCCCAAGCTGCTGCTGGCCGACGAGCCCACCACCGCCCTGGATGTCACCATCCAGGCCCAGATCCTCGCCCTGCTGCGCAAGCTCAACCGGGAGCAGGGCATGGCCATTCTCTTCATCAGCCACGACCTCCACGTGGTGCGAAAGCTGTGCGGGCGGGTCATCGTCATGCAGGGGGGGCACCTGGTGGAGGAGGGGTGCGTGGAGGACATCTTCCACGCCCCCAAGATGGAGTATACCAAAAGGCTCATTGCCGCCATCCCCACCCGGGACCGGAAGCTGACCTGAGAGAAAGGAGGCGCGCGGCATGGAAGAAGGACCGGTGCTGGAGGTCCGGCACCTCAACAGCTACTACAGCCTGGGCCGCTCCCTCTTTGGCGGGAAGGGTCCCCGGAAGCAGGTGCTCCACGATGTGAGCTTCCATATCGACCAGGGGGAGATCCTGGGCCTGGTGGGGGAGTCGGGCTGTGGTAAGACCACCCTCTCCCGGACCATCCTGGGCATGCTCAAGGACTACGACGGGGAGATCATCCACCGCTCCAAGCGGCCCCAGATGGTCTTCCAGGACCCCTTCAGCAGTCTCAACCCGGCCCACACCGTGGGCTGGATCTTGGAAGAGCCCCTCCGGGCCGCCGGCGGCATGACCTCCGGACAGCGCCGGGAGGCGGTGGAGGAGATGCTGGTGAAGATCGGGCTGGGGCCGGAATTTGCCCGGCGTCGGCCCTGGGAGCTCTCCGGAGGCCAGCGCCAGCGCATCTCCATCGCCGGCGCCGTCATTACCCACCCCAAGCTCATCCTGGCCGATGAGCCGGTGAGCGCCCTGGACGTCACCATCCAGGCCCAGATCCTCCAGCTGCTGGTGGACCTGAAGAAAGAGTATGATCTGAGCTATCTCTTCATCAGCCATGACCTCAATGTGATCTACCAGATCTGCAGCCGGGTCATTGTGATGAAGAAGGGGCGCATTGTGGAGGAGAACACGGTGGACGAGCTCTTTGCCCGCCCCCAGCACCCCTACACCCGCCAGCTGCTGGAGGCGGCGGAATAGATGGAAAAAGGAAGCCGCGGGGCCGAATGTTCACTTCGGCTCCGCGGCTTTTACACATTTTACTGGTCCAGCAGGTGACAGGAGACAAAGTGACCGGGCGCCACCTCCCGGGTGTCGGGCAAGCCCCTTGTTCATACCACAGGCGGCGGGGTGCGGCCCAGCAGGGCATAGTGAACGGCCCGGCGAAACTCGTTGGAGTTTCCAGGTGGGTCCCCGTGGAGTCGGTAGAACTTGTTGGTGAGGATCACGGCGCCAATGCCATGCGCCCGGCTCACCCACAGGCTGGTGCCTGTGAAGCCGGTGTGGCCGCAGCCATCGGGGAAGGTCTCGCTCCGGTCAAAGCCCAGGCCCCTGCCGCAGATGTCCGTCTCCATGGCCCGACGGAACATGGGCCGGTCAGTGGTGAGGAAGAACTGGCACAGCTGGGTCAGGGCGCCGGCGGTGGCGAAAATTCCGGCGTGGCCGCTGACCCCATTCCAATAATAGTAGGCGTTGCCGTCGTTGCAGGTGCCCCGGACAGCCACCCTGTCGGGGCGCCAGCCATGGAAGGAGAGGCCCCGCTCGGCGCACATGCGCTGCTCGATCTGATTGCCATAGCAGGAGGGGGCGCACAAGGCCGGGTCTACCGGGCCGTAGGCCATCTCCGTAATACCGAGGGGAGCTTTGATGTACTTCTCCAGCCCCTCCCGGAGGGTGAGGCCGGTGACCTGGGTGAAGATGAGGCCCATGAGCATGAAGTTTAGATCGCTGTACGCCATGCCCGTCTCCACCGGGGTGGTGGAGAGCACGTGCTCCAGCACAGTGTAGAAGTCCCGGCCGTCGGCGTAAAAGGGGTACCAGGGGACGATGCCGGAGGTGTGGGTCATGAGCTGTTCCACCGTTACCGACGCCAGCCGCTGCCGGGTGACCGGGCCGGGGCCGTCCACTGGGAGATGGGTGAGGACCGGGTCCTCCGGGGCGAGACGCCCCTCCTCCATGGCGGAGAGGACCATGGCAGTGCAGATGATCTTGCTCACCGAGGCCAGATCAAACCAGGTCTCTGGTTCCGCCTCACCCACTGCCTGGCCGTATAGGGTGTCCGTACCATTAAAGACCTGGCAGACTGCGGAAGGGTAGTAGCCCTTGGCCCGATAGTCCTTCAGGATATGGTCAATGATAGTGTAATCCGTGGTGCTCTCCTCCTTGCCTTGGGTGCGGGATACAAAAAAGGGCCCTATATTCCAGACAACCACCTATGGTGCAGGAATACACGACCTTGTGCGGAGAGGCCGCCCCCTCCCTGTGTATCATTGTGTTTCTTGAAGACCATGGTAGCATATTTGGAATATGATTTCAAGAACAAGAGAAAAAACCAAAATGTTATTCCCGCTGAAAAGTACGGATCAGCTCCCTGGTTTGGCGGAGACTCTCCTGGGTCTGCTCCGGGTTGTGCTTGGCGATGCCCAGGAACAAAAGGTCCAGGATCAGCAGGCCGGAGGTCCGGGAGGTCATGGCCCCTACCCGGAGTTCCGGCTCCTCGCCGGGGATGTAGAGGGGATAGTCGGCCAGGCGGGAGAGGGTATTGCGGTTGGCCTGGGTGATGGCGATGATCTTGCTCCCGCGTTCCCTGGCCGCCTCGGCGGCCAGTACCGTATCCAGTGTCTCACCGGAATAGCTGATGGCGATGACGATGTCCTCAGGGCCCAGGAGAGCGGCGGTGGCCAGATTGGTGTGGACGTCGGCGTGGTAGAAGGCTGGGATGCCGATCCGGGAGGACTTGTAGAGAAAGTCCATGGCCAGCAGTCCCGAGGCGCCCACTCCGAAGAGGTGGATGCGCCGGCCGGCACAGATCTCCTCCACCGCCTGGGAGAGGACGGAGACGTTGACCATCTGGTAGGTGAGGGAGGTATTGCGCAGGTGGATCTGCTCGGCCTTGCGGACAATGGTCTCCATGTCGTCGTTGTCCCGGATAGCAGACCGAAAGACATCCGGCTCCTCCTGCCCAGACTCCTTGGCAAGCTCCAGCTTCAGGGCAGTAAAGCCCTTGAAGCCCAGCTTCTGTGATAGGCGCACCACTGCCGCAGGGGAGGTGTCGCACTGAGCCGAGAGCTCCTTGGCGCTCATGTGGATGGCCTCCCGACTATGGTCCAACAGGTAGGAGGCCAGCCGGCGATCTGTCTCTGTCAGCTGATCCAGACAGGCTCTGATGAAAACTGTACAAGTCATGATGGAACTCCCCCCCTTACTTTTTATCCAGTATAACAAAATGCACCAGACAAGTCCATAAGTTTTAAAATTATGTTTTATCTTTCGGAAACTAATTGAAATCTTGTTGACAACATGGGGGGAGATGGGATAGTCTGAAAAAGAACACAGTTGGAGGTGGTCCCATGGATAACTATCTGGCCAGTCTGGCCACCGAGGGGGTCAACCCGGAGACCCGGAGCATTGATACCTGCACCACAGAGGAGATGGTGGAGCTCATCAACCGCCAGGATGCCCTGGTGGCTGGCGCGGTGGGGGCGGAGCGGCACCACATTGCCCAGGCGGTAGACCTCATATATGAGTGCTTCCGGCGGGGAGGGCGTCTCATCTATCTGGGGGCCGGGACCTCGGGAAGGCTGGGGGTGCTGGACGCCTCTGAATGCGTGCCCACCTTCGGGGTGGACCCGGACATGGTCCAGGGATACATCGCCGGCGGAGACATCGCCCTGCGCCATCCGGTGGAGGGCTGTGAGGACAGTGAGGCCGATGGCATTGCCCTGGTGGAGAGCCTGGAGGTGGGGCCTGATGATGCGGTGGTGGGGATCACCGCCAGCGGAAGCGCGGCCTATGTGCTCGCCGCTCTCCGCCGGGCCAGGGAGCGGGGGAGCGTCACCATCGGGGTGTGCACCAATGCCGCCTCCAAGCTGGAGGGGCTGTGCGATGTGACCATTGCCCCCCTGGTGGGCCCGGAGGTCATCTCGGGCTCCACCCGCATGAAGTCGGGGACGGCCCAGAAGATGGTCCTAAACATGCTGACCACCTGTGCCATGATCAAGCTGGGCAAGGTGTACGGCAACCTGATGGTAGACCTGAAGGCCAGCAACAAAAAGCTCCGTGACCGGGCACTGCGGCTCATCATCCACGCCACCGGCCTGGCCCCGGAGGTGGCGGAGCATTACCTGGAGGGGGCGCAGGGCCACGTGAAGCTGGCCATCCTCATGGCCAAAAGCGGGCTGGACCAGGCGGCGGCCCAGGCTTTGCTGGACCGCTGCGGCGGCCGGCTGGCCCAAGCCATAGACCAGGGGAAAAAGGAGGAATAGCAGCTATGTTGGAAGAGATTCGGAACAAGCCGCTCCGCCGGGTGGTGGGTCTCATGTCGGGCACCTCAGTAGACGGCATTGACGCCGCGCTGGTGGAGATCGGCGGCTCCGATCAGGCGCCGGAGGTGCGCCTGCTGGCCTTTGAGGACCGGCCCTGGCCGGAAGGGGTGCGGGAGCAGATCTTTCCGCTGTTCCGGCCAGAGACGGCCACGGTAGACAAGATCGGCTATATGAATTTTCTCATGGGGGAGATCTATGCCCAGGCGGTGGTCTCGGTGGTGGAAAAGGCTGGGCTCACCCTGGCGGATATAGACCTCATCGGCTCCCACGGCCAGACCATCTGGCACGCCCCGGAACCCTGCGACAAGGACGGCTTTCCGGTGGTCTTCACCGTGCAGATCGGGGAGGGCTCGGTGATCGCGGCCCGGACGGGGGTCCCCACCGTCTCCGACTTCCGGGTGGCTGACCTGGCTGTAGGGGGACAGGGCGCCCCTCTGGTGCCCTTTTCTGAATACCTGCTCTACCGCCGGAGCGGGAAAACCATCCTCCTTCAAAATATCGGCGGCATCGGCAATATGACGGTCCTCCCTGGAGACGAGGGGCCTGAGGCGGTATACGCCTTCGACACCGGCCCGGGCAATATGATCATTGACGCCGTGGTGAGTGCCCTCACCGGGGGAGAGAAGACCTATGACGCCGGAGGCGCCATGGCCGCCCAGGGAAAGGTGGACCAGAACCTGCTGGCCGTGCTCCAGCAGGACCCCTACTACACCATGCCCCTCCCCAAAACCACCGGCCGGGAGCGCTTTGGCCTTCAATACGTGGGGAAGATCCTGGATTATGGGCGGGAGCACAGCCAGTCCGACGCCGACCTGCTGGCCACCGTCACCGATCTCACCGCTTGGTCCATCACCGATGCCTACGGCCGCTATGTCCTGCCCCGGCGGCAGGCCACCGAACTGGTGGTGGGAGGAGGCGGCAGCTTTAACGCCACCCTGCTGGGCTTTTTGCGGGAACGCTTTGCGCCCTACGGCGTGAAGGTCCTCACCCAGGAGGATCTGGGCTGGAGCAGTGACGCCAAGGAGGCGGTGGCCTTCGCCATCATGGCCGACCGCTGTGTCCGGGAAAAGCCCAATGTGCTCCCCAGCGTCACCGGCGCCCGTCAGGCCGCCATCATGGGCAAGATCTCGCTGCCCCCCGTTTGATAAAGGTCATCTGGATAGGCCATAACTGCCGCCCCTTCCCAGACCTACAAAGTCCGGGAAGGGGCGGCAGTTTGCTTTTATAGGCGGCGCAGCTCCTCCATGGTGTCCTGGATCACCGACTTGGGTAAGTAGAGCCGGGCAAAGCCCAGGAGCTGTTCCAGGGTCAGACTTCGTGCGGCAGGCACCATGGGGTGCTTGAGAAGCTTGCCGAAGCGCCGCTGGAAGACGGCACGGGAGGCGGGAGTGTCCAATAGGGTCCCCACCAGAATCTGGTTGTTTTTCAGATCCAAAACGATCACCTCGGCACATCCTATGCGGTGGTCGGCCTGTGGTTGCGCAGAGCAGTGGGTTGTGGTACAATGCCCCATAAGCATTTCGCCCGCCTGGCTTGCGGAACAGCGCGGTGGGCAGTCCAGAGGGAAAGGAGCCGAGCAATGGCACGAAAGAATCAGACTGCCCCGGACGGAAAGCCTAAGAACGTCAGAGAGGCCCTGCGTTCCAAAAAGGGCGCGGTGGTCACGGTCTATATCGTCCTGCGTCTGGCGGTCATCCTGGTGCTGATCGCCCAGTTTTTCAAGGGGAATTTTGAAAATGTGTTTCTGTGTATTCTGACCCTGATCCTGTTTCTGGTCCCCACTTTCATTGAGCGGAAGATCCATGTGGACCTGCCGGATACTCTGGAGATCATTATCATGCTCTTTATCTTCGCCGCAGAGATCCTGGGCGAGATCCAGGCCTACTACATCACCTTCCACTACTGGGACACCATGCTCCACACCATCAATGGTTTCCTGTGTGCCGCCATCGGCTTTGCCCTGGTGGACATCCTCAACCGCAGTGAGCGCTTCTCCATCCAGCTCTCCCCGCTCTTCCTGGCCATCACCGCCTTCTGCTTCTCCATGACCATCGGAGTGCTGTGGGAGTTTTTTGAATGCACCATGGACCAGTTCTTCTTCCTGGATATGCAGAAGGACACGGTGGTCAATACCATCTCTTCGGTGATGCTAGACCCGGCAGGGGGCAACCATCCCACCATCATCCGGGACATCACCGATGTCATTGTTGTCACTGCCGACGGCGCACAGCACGCCCTGGGTTTGGGCGGCTACCTGGACATCGGCATTTTGGACACCATGAAAGATTTGTTCTTCAACTTTATCGGAGCGGTGATCTTTTCCATCATTGGTTATTTTTATGTCAAATCCCGGGGCAAAGGAAGATTTGCCCGGCGCTTCATTCCTCAGGTGGTGCGCCCTGAGGAGGAGCAGGCGGGAGAATAAATTGCCGGACGCGGGACATACTAGGCCTGTACCAAACAAAGGAGGTCTAGTACCATGGAAAACAAAAACGCCAACCCCAGCATCGCCTGCACGGTGGCCAGCTGCGCTTACCACAGCAAAGAGAAGAACCATTGCACCCTCAACGAGATCCGTGTGGGCAGCTGCCAGAGCAAGGTCACCGACTGCGGCTCCACCGAGTGCGCCTCCTTCCAGCTGGGCGCCGGCAACTGAGCCTGAGAAAATCCCATGAAAGACCAGGGCCGTGCCGCGGAATTGTTCGCGGCACGGCCCTTCTCTGTGCCCACAAAAAGGTGCTGGCCCACTTCCGGGCCGAGGTCCCTGAGCTAGTTCTGAAAAATGCCAACAGCCCCAATCGGCAGGTCTTTCCGCCCCGGGACAGCCCAATTTTTTCTTGACTTTCTTGAATCCGTCGGGATTCCTGCGAAAAAATTGCTTGCCAGTGAATAGCCCAGCAATGTGAATTTGTAAACACACGGAAACGCCGCTGCTTTTCTGGACCTAGTCCTGGAAAGCAGCGGCGTTTCTCATCTCGCCGGAATTTTATTCCTTTTCAAAGACGTCCTTGCCCATGCCGCACACGGGGCACTCCCAGTCCTCGGGAACCTGCTCCCAGGGGGTGCCGGGGGCAATGCCGTGCTCAGGATCGCCCACAGCGGGGTCATAGACATAGCCACAGGGGCACACATACTTGTCCATGCTCTACTCCTCGTTGACGGTAAAAATTAGCCGAAGTAGCGCTTCAGCAGGCCCTCGAAGGCCTTGCCATGCCGGGCCTCGTCCCGGGCCATCTCGTGGACGGTGTCATGGATGGCGTCCAGGTTGTGCTGCTTGGCCAGCTTGGCCAGCTCGAACTTGCCGGCGGTAGCGCCGTTCTCAGCATCCACGCGCATCTCCAGGTTCTTCTTGGTGGAGTCGGTCACAACCTCGCCCAGCAGCTCAGCAAACTTAGCGGCGTGCTCGGCCTCCTCATAGGCGGCCTTCTCCCAGTACAGGCCGATCTCGGGGTAACCCTCACGGTGGGCCACGCGGGCCATAGCCAGGTACATACCGACCTCGGTGCACTCGCCGGCGAAGTTCTCGCGCAGACCCTGCATGATCTCCTCGGGAGCGCCCTGGGCCACGCCCACAACGTGCTCGGCAGCCCAGGTCTTCTCACCGGCCTGCTCCTTGAACTTCTCAGCGGGAGCGCCGCAGACAGGGCACTTCTCGGGAGCGGTCTCGCCCTCGTACACGTAGCCACAAACAGTGCAGACAAACTTCTTCATAAATCAAAGTCCTCCAGTCAAATAAATTTGTTTATATTCGCTAATAGGAATTATTACTATTTTTTGAACTGTCCATACTATACCACTTTGCAGGGAATTTGTAAAGGGGTTTTAAAAAATTTTTTGAAAATATTTTATCGGACGTTACGGTCAGGAGAGTGTTTCCGTTTCATTCAGATCCTCGGCGGTCAGTTCCATAAGCTGTTCCCGGGTAGGAGACTCTAGGCCAGCCACTCGGTCAGCCTGCCGGGCTACCGCCCGCTCAAAGAGGTTGCGCACATCCCGGGCATTGCCAAAGTTCTCGTCCCGGGCCTCATAAAGGGAATTCAAATACGATTTGCAATATTTTAATCCATCTACACTCAAAGTATATCCGTTTTTTTCACACATGGACTGAAAAATGGAGAAGAGCTGGTCGCCGTTGTAGTCGTCAAAGTAGAAATATTTGTTAAAGCGGCTCTCCAGGCCGGGGTTGGCGTGGATAAAGTCCCCCATAAGGGCGGTGTAACCGGCCACAATAACAATGAGGTCGGAGCGGTGATCCTCCATGGCTTTGAGAAGCGTCTCAATGGCCTCTCGGCCGAAATCGTTGGCGCTGTCGTGGCTGGAGAGAGCATAGGCCTCATCAATGAAGAGAACGCCCCCCAGGGCTTTTTGAATGACCTCGCTGGTTTTGATGGCGGTCTGGCCTACGAAGCCGGCTACCAGTCCGGAGCGGTCCACCTCCACCAGCTGTCCTTTGGAAAGAACCCCGATGGCGTGGTAGATCCGGGACAGGAGCCGGGCGACCGTAGTCTTTCCGGTACCCGGATTGCCCATGAAGACCAGGTGGAGGGACATGGGGGGGACGGGCAGACCCTGCTCTTCCCGGAGCTTGCGGACCTTTACCAGATTGATGAGGCTTTTTACATCCCGCTTCACCTTGCCCAGTCCGCACAGACTGTCCAGCTCAGCCAACAGGTCCTCCAGCTTTTCGGGGGGTGGCGCGTCCTCCTCCTTTTCCGCAGCGGCAGGTACCTCCTTGGCGGCAGGGGTGGGAGTGGGGGCGCCTCCTTGGCGAGTGACAAAGTCGCCGGCATCGGTACGGGGGCGCTCCTCCGCCAGACCATCCTGGTCACACAGAGCCGAGAGGGCGTCGGCGCAGGCGTTGACATAGCCGGCTTCCCGGTCACTCACCGCCCCATCCACCGCAGCGAAAAGCAGGAGCATCAGGGTCATCAGATCCACGAAACGCCGCGCGGTATTCTGGCGGTATGCCTGGTCGTAATCCCGCATCTTTTGAAAAAATGCCGGAGGCTGAAAGCCGGGATATTCGGCCACGGCGGTGTTCAGCTCCCAGAAGAGGGCAGAGGGGATAGGGTTGCCCTTGCAGTAAATGGCGTTATACCACTCCACGTGCCGGGGGGTGACGGCGCCGCCATCAGCCTGCCAGACCCCCAGGGCACACTGGCGGAGGAACTCATCGGCGCCGGCGTTGAACATCTGACGCATGGCCGGGTTGGCGATGTGCTGCCGGAAGGCGATCACCCCGTCGCTGTACTGCTTGTGCATGGCCTGGGTTGTCATTGCATCCTTCACGCCGCCACATCCTTTCTGACTCTTCGATGAAGACCAACCTCATGTATTATATGGCAGAGCCCATGGTGTGGTCAAGCCCGGCAGGTCGACATAAAATGTAAACAATCCATGATTTCTTCCTTCGTAAGGTTGACGATTTCCATCGAAACATGTACTATATACATGATATAGTATTGATATACTAGTTGGAAAACCAAGGGGGATCATAGAACATGGCCAACAAGCGTACCACGGGGACCCGTTCCGCCGTCATTCGCTGTCCGAATTGTGGCGAGGACTATTCCGTGACCTATAAGCGCTGTCCGTTCTGCGATGAAAAGGCGGAGGAGGAAAAGCGACACTTGGGAGAGCACTCCGAGGACCTCGATGAGGAGGAGGGACGGGGCGGCCGGCGCCTGATGGGCCACAGCGGGCGGGGCGGCCGACCGTGGACGCCGCTGCGCATCGTGGGAACGGTGGTGCCCCTGGTGATCATCGCTGCCGCCATCTGGATTGTGGTGACGCAAATCATGCCTCTGGTGAACCGGGGGGAGATGAACCAGCCGCCGGAGTCCCTGCCGCCCGTGACCACCACCCAGGGAATAGAGGAGACGCCCCTGCCCACCACCAGCACCGCTCCCGAGGGTACCGATACCCCCGACACCACCAGCCCTCCCGAGGAATCCCAGGCGCCGGAGCCCACCCTTCCTGCCGGTCAGACGGCCACCGGCTTTACCTTGAATCGGGAAGACTTCACGATGAACGACAACTACCCCGACCCGGTGCGGCTCACCGTTACCTTCCAGCCTGACGGAGCCACCGGCGTGATCACCTGGAGCAGCAGCGATCCGGAAATCGCCTCTGTGGATGACAGCGGCCTGGTGTCCCATGGCACCAAGAACGGCAGCGCCACCATCACCGCCACCATGGGGGATGGCACCACCCAGACCTGTACCGTACGGTGCAGCTTCTCCAACGCCAGCAGCTCTTCCAGTACCTCCAGCAGCAGCGGCTCCCTGAGCCTCAACCGCACCGACTTTACCCTCCAGAGCGCCGGAGAAAAGTTCCAGATGAAGGTGTCCGGGACCTCCTCCACGCCCACCTGGCACATCGGCAATACCTCGGTGGCCACCATCTCCGGCGACGGCACAGTCACCGCCGTGGGAGAGGGTAACACCACCATTACCTGTACTGTGGACGGTCAGACGCTGGAGTGTATCGTCCGCTGCGATTTCTGAGTGAAATAGGCCTTGCCCCGGCCGAAAAAAATTCGGCCGGGGCAAAGTTCTGCTTTTAAATCACCAGGGAGTGTGGTATAATCATCTTCCAGTCCTGAGAAAGGAGGCGCGCCATGGATCACGCCCCAGTCAAGCTCATCGCCTCCAATCGGAAGGCCTATCATGACTATTTCGTGGAAGATAAGTTCGAGGCCGGTGTTGAACTGTGCGGCACTGAGGTCAAGTCCATCCGCATGGGCAACGTGAACCTGAAGGACGCCTTCTGTATCATCAAAGACGGGCAGATGGTGGTCCACGGGATGCACGTGAGCCCCTACGAGAAGGGCAATATCTTCAACAGGGACCCTTTGCGTCCCCGCCGCCTGCTCATGCACAAGCGGGAGATCCTGCGGCTCTTCGCCAAAGTGAAGCAGGATGGCTATGCCCTGGTGCCCCTTTCGGTCTACTTCAAGGGTCCGCGCATCAAGCTGGAGGTGGGCCTGTGCAAGGGCAAAAAGCTCTACGACAAGCGTGATGCCGCCGCTGCCCGAGATGCCAAACGGGAGATGGACCGGGCCAGGAAGGACCGCAGCCGCTATTGATTTGTGATCTTATGATATGGGGCGCAGCTTGCGCCCTTTGATTTGAAAGGAGTGTTTTCCCGTGGCTCAGAATCCCATTGTGACCATTGAGATGGATGACGGCGGAAAGATGGTAGCCGAGCTTTATCCCGAAGTGGCACCCAATACAGTCAACAACTTTGTGAGTCTGGTGAAGTCTGGATTTTATGACGGGTTGATCTTCCACCGGGTGATTCCCGGCTTCATGATTCAGGGGGGCTGTCCCCAGGGCACTGGCATGGGAGGTCCTGGCTATACGATCAAAGGCGAGTTCACCGGCAACGGCTTTCAGAACGATCTGAAGCATGAGCGGGGCGTGTTGTCCATGGCCCGGGCCATGCATCCCAACTCCGCTGGCAGCCAGTTCTTCATCATGGTGGAGGAGGCGCCCCACCTGGATGGCCAGTATGCCTCCTTCGGCAAAATCATCGAGGGTATGGATGTTGCGGATGCCATTGTCAACCAGCCCACGGATCGTATGGACCGGCCCAAGAGTGAACAGCGGATCAAATGTATGACTGTGGATACCTTTGGGGTGGATTACCCCGAGCCTGAGAGGGTATAACTGTGTTCAGCGGCTTCTCCCCTCTAAAGCAGGGGGGAGGAGCGCCAACCTCTTTTCCAAGCGTGTGGCGGCAAAGCCGCCGGTCAAACCAAAGTTCAGCGCAGCGGGTGCGGTTTGGAGAGAGGCGAGGAAATGATATAGACCTTGCGACAATGCGGGGGCGTACCGGTTTCGACGGGGACGCGGAGGCAGGAATAGCGGGCGGTGGCGCCTGGCCACCTTAAAACGGGCATTCTTTATAAATTAAAGAACAACAACGATTACGAACTCGTCGCGGCCTAATTAGCCCGTGACCGTCCCGGCCGGAAGGCCCACGAGCCGGTTCGGGGCGTCATTTTAGTGGGGACCGTGCGTGCGCAAAGCTTTGAGCGCACCATGCATGATGAAGCTACCGACTCTTTGAGCGTGACGGCTCGCGCTCTGGGAAGGGAATTTCAATAAACCGTCTGCGCCCGGAGAAGTTCCTGTTAAAACGTTTTCGGACGGGGGTTCAACTCCCCCCGCCTCCACCAAAAGAGGAGGCTAAGAAAGATATTGGGCAGAAAAGCCCAGTGTTTTCAAGGCTTCCGAGGCCCGTAGATCAACGAATCTACGGGCCTCATTTTTTCGATATTTCAGTACTGGCTCTCCGTTCAGGTAGGACTCGAACCCGCATAGTGAACGAAGGAACTACAGAGTGCTTTGGGCTGGAATCCTGCATCCGGGATTCCAGCCTTTTTCTATTTTATGGATTGACAGCGAGGTGTTCTGATGAAAAACAGTTTTTATGCAGAGTTGTCCAGAAGATTAGCCGAAAGCGGCATTGAATCAGTAAGTAAAGAGGGCGCACAGTTAGAGATTCTCCTCCACGCCCAACCTGTCCTCTATGTATCACCGGGAAACGACATTTTTCTATTGCCCGCCGGCAGTAAAAATGAGGAGGCCAGTGAACTGTACCATCAGGTAGCTGTGGTAGCGGATGAGGTATACGAATATGTGGAGGCAATGCAGGGCACCCCCATCCTTCACGCCAGTGGCCTGAATGAGGAATTCCATCTGCTGGCTGATTTCGGCGGCGCGGTGCTGGCCGGACGAGAGCGGGAAAACGGCCAAGGGTATCAGTTCGTCACCTGGACTTGGGATTATGGCCGGCGGGGTGTCAGTCACGGTCACTACTACGAGGGAGACTTTCAAAGCGCCAAACAGGACTTTGCTGTCCGCTCCGGCCTGATCTCCAAGGCCCAGCTCTTCTCACCGGAACAGCTGACGGAGCTGTACCGGGCTACAGACTTTCTGCTGGAGGAAGGCCCTGCGCCGGAGGAAAAACATCTGAGGGCGATCCAGGAAGCCAGAACAAAAATCGAGTATGTTGTCCCGGATCTCCAGGACAGATTGGAGCAAGGACAGGAGCAGGAACCACAAATGAATTTATGACCACAGCGACAAGCGGGGGCCGTATCTGCCATCGAGCAGGATACGGCCCCCGCTTTTTTCGTTTTGAGAGGAGAAGTCAGGTATGATCAGAAAGAATGAATATAGTTGCCTGCCCCATGCTGCTGCAGTTGCACAGATGCAGGCGATCTCCATCCTTCGCCGGGTGCAGGCCAGAGTTGCGCCTGCCTGTTCTCCGGAACCGCCGCAGAAAACGGTCTGTCATCAGTTTCCCCGCTGTGAGGGGTGCCCCTACCCCGCCCACGGTTTCCTCTGTTGGGGCAGTGAGGAGGACTGTATGCGCACCAGGGTGAAAAAACTGAATGAAAAGGAGACGGAGCATGAGAATCAAAGCGGCCTTGTATAATGCCGAGCATCTGGAATACGGGCTTGTTAGCATTCCCTTTCCCATCCCACAGGATGAGTACAGCGAAACGGTCAGGATGCTGGAGGCACTGGACATCGGAGGACCGAGGGCAAGGGACTGCACGGTGGAGGAGATCGAGGGCAGCGTTCCCAGCCTGAAGTGCCTGGAAGGGCGCAAAATCAATGTGGACGAGCTGGACTACCTGGCCAAGCGGCTGGACAGCTTTACCGATGGGGAACTGGCTCAGTTCCAGGGTATGGCGGTAAAGATGGGCCTGAACGACATGACCGACCTCATCAACCTGACCTTCTGCTGTCAGGAGGCTACGGTCATTACGGATTTTTCTGACCTGGAACAGATTGGCCGGGATCACTATATGAATCTTCACGGCGGCTGTGCCTCCATGGAGGAGTTGGAGCAGTTGGACGGTGTGGAAACCGCCCTGCTCCTGATCTCGGAAAACGAGGGCACTGTCACCCCATACGGGGTGGTCTACGACAACGGGATGCAGCTCAGCCAGGGCTACCAGGGCAGAAACTTTCCGGCGTATCTCTATGAGGACAGCCTGCTGACGGTAACCCTGCGCCCCATTCACGCAGACGCCAACGACAGCCAGGCGGTCTGGCTGTACCTTCCCACATCGGAACTTCAGATAGAGCGGATGCTCTGTCGGGATGGGATGGAAAGCGAAGATTTTGCGAGGTTGGAGATTCAGGCAAATAATTTGCCTGCCGCCATTCAGACAGTCTGTGACTTGGAACTGGAGAGCGTCTTTGACCTCAACGCCATGTGCGCCGCCATCTCCACGCTGACGCAGGCGGATCGCCTCAAGTTGGATGCCGCAGCGGGCTTTGCCAAACCGGAAAGCGTCGCTGAGATCTGCCGCTTGGCGGAAAATTTAGATCTGTTCGATTTCGTCCCCAATGTGCACACCCCGGAGGAGTACGGCAGATACATGATCCAGAACTCCGGCCAGTTCAGCTACGACAGCGATCTGGACGAGTTCTACGATTACGGGAAGTACGGGCGCCGGTGTATGGAGCAAAACCAGGGGATGTTTTGGTGCCCCCTGACAAGGGTAACTTTACAGGTGTCCGAATCCCCGGCAGATATTGCTTCGGCAGTATCTGCCGGGGACTTCTTTTTGTCTCACGCACCCTTGGCCGTGGGCTGAACTTCCGGCTGGGTGAGCTCCACGCAGCCAATGTCGTTGTAGTAGATCTCCACTGTCTGCTGGGCGTGCTTGCTCCACTTCACGTCCTTTTCGTGTACCACGATCTTTTGAATGAACAGCCGAAGCAGCTCCGGCGTCAGCTCCTGGATGTCCGTGTACCGCTTTGCCAGTGAGAT
>DXCX01000050.1 GCA_019115785.1 Candidatus Intestinimonas merdavium
CGCCGTGGGCCGCCAGCGTGGCGCTGGCCTGGGCGGCGGCCACGACGAGCGGGAGCAGACCCTCAACCAGCTGCTGGTGGAGATGGACGGCTTTGCCGCCAACGAGGGGGTCATCGTGCTGGCCGCCACCAACCGCCAGGACATTCTGGACCCCGCCCTGCTGCGCCCCGGCCGCTTTGACCGCCAGGTGTATGTGGGCCGCCCCGACATGAAGGGCCGGGAGGAGATTCTGAAGGTCCATGCCCGGCGCAAGCCCCTGGCCGAGGACGTGGACCTCAAAGAGGTGTCCCGGGAGACCACCGGCTTCACCGGGGCCGACCTGGAGAACCTGATGAACGAGGCCGCCCTGCTGGCCGCCCGGAAAAACCAGCCCTTCATCACCCTAAAGGACATTCAGGAGTCGGTGATTAAGGTGATTGCCGGCCCCGAGAAGAAGAGCCGGGCCCAGCTGGAGGAGGACCGCCGCATCACCGCCTACCATGAGGCGGGCCACGCCGTGGTCAGCCACGCCCTGTCCACCCAGGACCCGGTGCATCAGATCACCATCGTCCCCCGAGGCCAGGCCGCTGGCATGACCATCAACCGGCCCCAGGAGGACAAGGGCCATGTGAGCCGCCAGGAGCTGTGCGAGACCCTGTGCACCCTGCTGGGCGGCCGGGCCGCCGAGGCCCACGCCCTGGGCTTTGTGTGCACCGGGGCCATCAGCGACTTGCAGCGGGCCTCCGCCATCGCCCGGGACATGGTGACCAAGTACGGCATGAGCGAGAAGCTGGGACTGGTCACCTTCTCCTCCGAGCACGACGAGGTGTTCCTGGGCCGCTCCATGGCCCAGGCCAAGCCCTACTCGGAAGAGACCGCCGCCCTCATTGACAGCGAGGTCAAGCACCTGCTGGACCAGGCCTATGAGGCCTGTCAGGCGATTTTGAAGCGGGACAGCGACAAGCTGGAGCTGGTGGCCCGCTATCTGCTGGCCTTTGAGACCATGGACGCCGCCACCTTCCAGATGGTGTACGACGACCCCCAGGCTCTGGCCCAACAAATCCCCACAGAGGAAGTGGAAAACAATGGATGAACTATGGCAGGACAGCCAGCCCACCACCCCGTCTGAGCCGGAGGGCACCGACGGCCTGGGGAATCTGAATCTCGGTGATCTGTCGGACCTCACCGACCTCACCGAGACCACCACACCCACCCCGCCGTCCAATGCTACCCGGACCAAGAAGGACACCTCCCTGGGCTACGAGCTGTACTTGAATGTCCGCACCCTGGTGTTTGTGCTGGCCGCCCTCATTTTGATCTTCACCTTCGTGGTGCGCATCATTGTGGTCAGCGGCAGCTCCATGGAGAACACCCTGCAAAACGGGGACTCCATGCTGGTGTGGTGCCTGGGCTACGAGCCCAAGCAGGGAGACATTGTGGTGCTCACTCAGCGCTCCTACCAGGAGGACTCTCTGGTCAAGCGGGTCATCGCCACCGAGGGCCAGCGGGTGGACATTGACTACGACACCGGGACCGTCTATGTGGACGGCACCCCATTGGAAGAGGATTATATCAAGGAGGCCATGAAGGTGCCCAACTACGGCGAGGGCGTCAACCATGTGACGGTGCCGGAAGGGTGCATCTTCGTCATGGGCGACAACCGCAACGACTCCGCCGACAGCCGTTACCCCAGCATCGGCATCATCGACACCCGCAGCGTCATCGGGCGGGCGGTGATGGTGCTCTTCCCCTTCCAGGATTTCACCCTGTTGTAACGGAAGGAGGAGAATTCCATGCGTGGAAAGAAACCCTATCAGATTTTGTGGCTGGTGTGCACCCTGGCTCTGGCCGGGCTTGCCACCGGAGTGCGGCTGTGGCAGGAGTCCACCGCCTTTAAGGGGGACTTCGGTCTGCCCGTCCGGGGCGCCACCGCCAGCGTGGCCATGGTGTGTGTGCTGGTGATGGCGGTGGCGGTGCTGTGCATTCTGGCCGCCCGTCAGCCGATTGTTCGGCCCCCGCGCGCTCAGGTCCGGGGCCGGAGATGGGCCATGAGCTTTTTCGCCACCGGAGACCTGGTCTTTCTGGCCCTGATGTGGTTCAGTGCCTTCAGCGCTCTGGCCGCTGTCCCTATGCTCTTTGGACAGGGCCGGGCCCTGTGGAAGGCCTATCAGGTGGCTTTGGCCATGAAGACCTGGCAGGGGGGCGACAACGGCGTGCTGAGTATGGTTACCGCCGTGCTGGCCCTGCTGGCCTTCTTCGGACTGCTGCAAATTGGCCGGGACGGCTACCACCCCGGACGGAGAAGCCGGGGCGGCTTCTGGGCGGCCCTGCCCGCCTGTGCCGGGTGCGGCTGGCTGCTGAACACCTACCGCAACTGCGCCGCTGACCCGGTGCTGTGGGACTATGTGCCCCTGCTGCTGGCGGTGATCGCCGGAATGCTGATGTACACCGACTGGGCGGGCATGTCCTGTGCCGCCGCCCGGCCCCGCCGCACCCTGTGGCTGGCGGGCATGACGGTGGTGTGCTCCTGGGTGGCCCTGGCCTCCAGTCCGGACACCGGCACCGCCATGCTGCTCATCTCCCAGTCTGCCGCCGCCCTGGCGGCCCTGTGGCGGCTGCCCATCAACCTGCAAAATCCGCCCAAGGTGGGCTGGGAGGGAAATCTGGACACCTGCTCCATTCAGGATGCAGAGCCCCAGGTTGAGCCCCAGGACCAGCAGCCGCCTTTGACCCAGCCGGAGCCCCAGCCCCGGGTGGAGGAGGACTGGACCTGGAGCCGGGAAGAATCCCAAGCCATGAATTGTACCGGAGAGAACAAGGAGGAGGATACCCATGTCTGACAATCGTTTTTATATCACAACCCCCATCTACTACCCCAGCGATAAGCTGCACATCGGCCACACCTACTGCACCGTGGCCACCGATGCCATCGCCCGCTATCAGCGTCTGCGGGGCCGTGAGGTGATGTTCCTCACCGGCACCGACGAGCACGGCCAGAAGATCGAGGACAAGGCCGCCGAGGCCGGTGTGTCCCCCAAGGAGTTCGTGGACAAGATCGTGTGC
>DXCX01000051.1 GCA_019115785.1 Candidatus Intestinimonas merdavium
AGTTTTCAGACCAGTAGCGGCACTGGTCCTGGCAGTGTTTTTTTCGACGCACATGTCGCCGGAAAAAACAGATTTCACTTCCTTCCGTCGTCTGCGGACGACGGAACTCTGCGAGGCTCTTGCACGAGATCAGACGCATCCCACCCCCCCTTTGTGCCCCCCGGGAGCGGGGGGGCCAGGTCGGGCTCCCGGTCCCGGTGGAGCTTCACCCCCACACAGCGGTTGATGGGCACCCCCTGGCGGTGGAACTTCTCCTCGTAGTCGGTCATGACCCCGCAGATCCCCCCGGCGTGGAGGTTTCGGGTCACCTCCTCCAGGGCAAAGTCCGCCTTGGGAAACTGGAAGAGGGACCACTCGAAGAGATTCCGGTTGTCCGTCTTGAAGTGGATCTCCCCCCCGTCCCGGAGCACCCGCCGGTACCGCTCCAGAAAGTCCGGATGGGTCAGCCGCCGCTTGGCGTGGCGGTTGGTGGGCCAGGGATCACAGAAGTTGATGTAGATCCGCTCCACCTCGTCGGGGGCGAAGTAGTCCCGGAGATCGGCCACGTCGGCGTCCAGAAACCGCACGTTCTCCAGGCCCATGGCCTTGGCCCGCTCCATGGCGATGACCATGGCGTCGGGCACCCGCTCCACCGCCACAAAAAGCGCCTCCGGCGCCGCCGCCGCCGTCTCGCAGGTGAAGCGCCCCTTGCCGCAGCCCAGCTCCAGGTACAGCGCCCGCTCCCCGCCCAGCAGGCTCCGCCACTTCCCGCGCCACGCCGCCGGGTCCTTGATCTGATACGCCCCGCAGCGCTCCATCCGGGGGATGAGGTTGGGTTTCTTTCTCATTCGCATCCAGGCCGTTCCTCCCTGTGTCTTCAAATCTCGCAGGACAGTGTATCACAGCCGGGCGGGATTGTAAATGGCCCGGCTCGCCCCTTTGTACGCCCTCCCCCCCAATCAACCCTTGACACCGGGGGAAGGGACGGGTTATTATTATGGTAAGTATTCCATACGACAGGCCCCCAGCGGGCCGGTATGCCGGGAGGGATGGCTATGATCGACCGCGTCAAGCCACTGAAGAGGTGCGCCGTCATTCTGGGCGGGGCGGGGGCCCTTTTTGTTTTGATGTATCTCCTTCAGGGCTCGCTCCTCAGCGGCGGCCTCATCCTCCTCTTGGTGGCCGCCCTGGTGGTCCCCGTCCTCGCCACGGCAAACGAGAACAACGTCATGGCCTTCGCCCGCCTCTACGCCGTGGGCATCAACCTCATCGTCTTCATCGCCGCCATATCCACCGGCAACTACCTCCCCAGCGCCCCCCTGTACATCTGCGCCATCGCCCTCAACACCCTCTTCCTGGACCGGCCCCTGCTGGACCTGTGCACCGGGGTGAGCGCGGGGAGCTTCCTTTTGGAGACCGTCGTCCTCAGCCTCCGGGGCGGCGCCCTGGTGGCCCCCATCATCCTGGTGGTGGAGTGCCTGGCCGCCATCGTGGTCAGCTACGTGCTCATGCGCAGCACCGTGTCCTTCTCCCTGCGCTACCTGGAGGAGGCCCACCAGAGCCGGGAGGAGGCCCACGGCCTGCTGGAGAAGGTGGAAAGCGGCCAGCGGGAGGAGCAGGAGGCCTTCCAGCGCCAGCGGCAGCTCATGGCCCGCATGGATGAGATCGCCAACGAGGTGGCCATGGACGCCCAGACCCTCTCCAACCAGGCCGAGACCCTGGCCTCCGGCGCCACCGAGCAGTCGGCCTCCATGGCACGCCTGGACGGCTCCGCCGGGCAGATGACCGAAGGCGTGCGGGACACCGCCCAGCGGGCCCGGCAGATGCGGGAGGAGGCCCAGACCATGCAGACCCACGCCGCCGAGGGCGCCGGCCACATGGAGGAGATGCTCCAGGCCATGGGGGAGATCCAGGAGAGCGCCCTGGCCATCGAGCGGGTCATGAAGCTCATCGACTCCATCGCCTTCCAGACCAACATCCTGGCCCTCAACGCCGCCGTGGAGGCCGCCCGGGCCGGCACCGCCGGCAAGGGCTTCGCCGTGGTGGCCGACGAGGTCCGGGCCCTGGCCGGCAAATCCGCCGAGGCCGCCCAGAGCACCGGCGCCCTCATCGGCCAGTGCATGGACGCCGTGCGCCACGGCAACCAGGTGGCCGACGAGACCGCCGCCTCCCTCTCCGCCATCCGCGCCAGCGTGGACGTGGTGGCCCAGCACACCACCGAGATCTCCGACATGGCCGGGGAGCAGCGGCAGATGGTGGAGGACATCCAGGCCGAGATCCAGTCCGTCTCCCAGGTCATCCACACCTCCGCCGCCTCCGCCCAGGAGAGCGCCGCCACCAGCCGCTCCCTCCAGCAGCGGGCCGAACAGCTCCACGGGCTGAGCAAGGGCCAGAGCGGCTGAGCCTGTGGGCAAAGCCCACAGGCTCTCTCGCACGTGCAAGCACGTGCTCGAAGGGATGCAGCCTGCGGCGTCGCACTCGCTTTGCTCGCACGCTTGCAGGCTGAGAAGCGTTTTTTCCGACGCACATGTCGCCGGAAAAAACAGATTTCACTTTCTTCCGTCGTCTGCGGACGACGGAACTCTGCGAGGCTCTTGCAAGGGGGCGTCCGCCGGGAAACCGGCGGACGCCCCTTTTGCTTTCCCGGTGTGAATTTTGCGCATTTTTCCACCATATCTGCAAAATTCGACCTTTTATCCCTCACTGTGCTATAATGACCACAAGATCGCCCCGTCCCGCCTCCAAAGCCGCGGGAACAGGACCGGGGGAGGAGGGAAAAGGGATGAA
The DNA here is from genome assembly GCA_019115785.1 of Candidatus Intestinimonas merdavium. Classification (GTDB taxonomy): domain Bacteria; phylum Bacillota; class Clostridia; order Oscillospirales; family Oscillospiraceae; genus Intestinimonas; species Intestinimonas merdavium. The sequence continues at coordinate 2,767 of DXCX01000051.1, forward strand.
CAATGTAATCGATATGGCGGATTGGGTCCATTCCCATGCCTACTTCATTTGCCCCGACTCTACCGATGAGATCGAGCGCATCGCACGCAGGCTGATCTATGAGGAGTCGGTCTGCGTGGACTTCAGCCGCCTGAGCGACAAGGCCATGATGAAAATGCTCTACTTCCTCAGCGGGGTCACCTACGCCATGAACGGCTCCGTCATTCAGGTCTCACCCTTTAAATATGTGTTCTGCTGAAAAATGATTTCACCCGGGCGGGGGAGCCGGGACTGTGACGGGGCGAACACCCAGAAGAAAAACGAACAAAAATGTAACAAACCCAGCGCCTGTTTTCTCATTTGGAGAAAACAGGCGCGTTTTTTATCCCTATGAAGGTTCTTTTTGGTTCTTTTTCTTTCAAGAAAAAGAACGAAAACCCGGACCATCACGGACAAATCGTAATCGAACAGTTGTACGAGAACGTGCAACAAAAGGGGGATTTCCGCCAAGGGTAGAGGGACCTTTTTGGAAAGGGGGGAGGCGGGGTGCGGGTCTACCTGCCGCTGCGGGACGCGCAGCGGGAGGCTCCCACGGGCCGGTGCGTCCGGTGCGGGTGGGAGCTCTACCGATACGACGAAGGCCCCCTGTGCCCGGTGTGCCGGGCCGAGGGGGCGGAGAGGGGGAGTCGCCATGGAGCGCAATCAATTCACCTTTTACCGGAGCTACTACGAGGCCCTCAAGCACCTCAATAAGCGGGACCGGGCCCAGGTCCTCATGGCCGTCATCGCCTACGCCCTGGACGAGACCGTCCCCGCCCTCACCGGGGTGCCCTTGTCGGTCTTCACCCTCATCAAGCCCACGTTGGACAGCGGCCGCAACAAGGCCAAAAACCGGCTGGGCAAGGGGGGAACAAAGGGAGAACAGAGGGGAAACGAGGGTGAGGGTGAGGCTGAGATCGAGGCTGAGGCTGAGCGTGAGGGTAAGGGTGAGGGTGAGTCCGAGGGGGAGGCCCCCGCCGGCCCCGACCCCGCCGCCGCCGCCGTCTTAGCGGCCTACCGGGAGCGGTTCAGCCCCACCCCCTCCGCCGCCTGCGTCCAGGCCCTCACCGGCTACGCCGCCACCATGGGGGCCGACTGCTGCCTCCGGGCCATGGACGCCGCCCTGGACGCCGGTAAGCCCAGCTGGGCCTACCTCCGGGGCATCCTCCGGGCCAAGGAGGCCCAGGGGGTGCGCTCCCTGGCCGACTGGGACCGGGCCGACGCCGACCACCAGCGCCGCCGCCAGAGCCAGGGGAGCCGCCCCAAGGGGAGCCCCACCTCCGACGACCCCAGCAAGTTCCGGAAGGACCTCCAGTGGATGGACCAATTTTTAGCCCAGACAGAGAGAGGAGAAGGTATATGAAGCAGGGAAAAAAGAGCGTGGACCGGGTGCGGGAGCTGCTGGCCGAGAACCAGGCCCTCCGGGCCCGGCTCAGGGCCGGGGAGGACCGCCGCCGGGCCGCCGTGGGGGAGATCTCCTTCCTCCACCGCCGCCTGGCCGAACAGGAGGCCAGGGAGGCCGGGCTGCTGGCCGTCCACCGGGCCACCCTGGCCGTCCTGACCCGGACCCTGGGGACCCCCGACGGACCGGGGGCCTGGGTCCTCACCTACCCCCCCGCCCGGGCCGAGGACCTGGACGCCTACGCCCTGGAGGCCGGGTACGCCCCCGGCGGCGTCATCCGGGTCCGGGTGGCGGAGAGGAGGGAGAACCATGGGTGAGCCCATCGCCGTGAACTTCTACACCCAGTGCCTCCGGGGGGGACACCGGCCCTGGAACAGCCCCGACGCCAAAGAGCGCCTCAAGGCCCCCGTCACCTGCGACCCCCCCGCCGTCATGGCCCTGTGCGCCGCCTGCCCCCGCCCCCACTGCCCCGGCGACTGCCGCGCGCGCAAGGACCTGGCCCGGACCGTGGGGGCCAAGGAGGCCGGACTCAAAAAGGGCATCCGCATGGAGGACGTCGCCGCCCTCTACCTGGCCCGGCCCCGCCCCTCCCTGGCCGAAATCGGCGCAAAGCTCTCCATCTCCAAGTCCACCGTCCGCTACTGGCTCAAAAAGGCGAACCTTTTATGATCTCGCACGGGCAAGCCCGTGCTCGAAGGGGATTGCAGCCTGCGGCGTCGCACTCGCTGCGCTCGCACGCTTGCAGGCTGAGCAGCGTTTTTTCCGACGCGCATGTCGCCGGAAAAAACAGACTGCACTTTCTTCCGCCGCCCGCGGGCGGCGGAACTCTGCGAGGCTATTGCCCCATTTCCAAAGCGGAATCTTCCGCACCGGGGTGGTAGGGTAGAAAAAAAGGGAGGTGCCATCCAAGATATGGAACACAATGCCAGCCTCAGCGATGAAAAGGACCTGCGGGTGGAGGACGCCCTCCTCCAAAAGGCCGTGGGCTACACCTGGACCGAGACCACAAGGGAGTACAAGGTGGTCCAGGGGGAGGACGGGGAGGAGGAGCGGGTCCTCACCAAGGAGAAGTCGGTCACCCGCCACGTCTCCGGGGACCTGAGCGCCCAGATGTACTGGCTCTCCCACCGGCAGGGGGGCGCCTGGCAGGGGGAGGACCAGCCCGGGGCGTCCGGCGTGGTGATCCTCCCCGCCGCCGAAGCCGAGCCCCTCCCCCAGGAAGAGGGGGCGGACGGCCATGACCACTAGCCCCGGGACAGAGAGGAGCGTCCTCTGGACCCCCCAGCCCAAGCAGGCCGCCTTCCTCCGCCGGGGGGAGTACGAGGGGCTCTACGGCGGCGCCGCCGGGGGCGGCAAGAGCGAGGCCCTGGTCATGGAGGCCCTGCGGCAGGTCCACATCCCCCACTACAAGGGCCTTATCCTCCGCAAGACCTTCCCCGAGCTGGAGGAGCTCATCGAAAAAAGCCTGCGCTACTACCCCGCCGCCTTCCCAGGGGCCCGGTACCACGCCTCCTCCCACACCTGGCGCTTCCCCTCCGGGGCCAAAATCCTCTTCGGCTCCATGCACCGCCCCGCCGACCGCCTGCGCTACCAGGGCCGGGCCTTCGACTTCATCGGCTTCGACGAGCTCACCCACTTCACCTGGGAGGAGTATTCCTACCTCTTCTCCCGCAACCGCCCCAACGGCCCCGGCACCCGGGTCTACCTCCGCTCCACCGCCAACCCCGGCGGCGTGGGCCACGGCTGGGTCAAGGCCCGCTTCGTCGCCGCCGGGCCCCCCGGAAAAACCCTCTGGGAGTCCGCCGCCGTCACCTTCCCCGACGGCCACCGGGAGACCCGCCGCCGCTCCCGGTTCTTCCTCCCCGCCTCCGTCTTCGATAACCGCCGCCTCCTGGAAAATGACCCCGCCTACTTAGACAAGCTGGCCCTCCTCCCCCCCGCCCAGCGCTCCGCCCTCCTCTACGGCGACTGGGACCGCTTCGAGGGCCAGGTCTTCACCGAGTGGCGGGACGACCCCGACCACTACCTGGACCGCCTGGGCACCCACGTCATCGCCCCCTTTCCCATCCCCCCCACCTGGCGGGTGTGGCGGGGCTTCGACTGGGGCTACTCCCGCCCCTTCTCCGTGGGCTGGTACGCCGCCGACCACGACGGGCGGCTCTACCGCTTCCGGGAGCTCTACGGCTGCGCCGGCACCCCCAACCAGGGCCTCAGGTGGGAGCCCGCCCGGCTGGCCCGGGAGATCCGCCGCATCGAGGGCGAGGACCCCAACCTCCGGGGCCGCGCCGTCCGGGGGGTGGCCGACCCCGCCGTCTTCGCCTCCCAGGGCACCGAGAGCGTGGCCGCACTCATGGAGCGGGAGGGGGTCTTCTTCGACAAGGCCGACCACAGCCGCCTCTCCGGCCTGGCCCAGGTCCACCACCGCCTGGCCTTCGACGGCGAGGGCCTCCCCATGCTCTATCTCTTCTCCACCTGCGCCCACGCCCGGCGGACCCTCCCCGCCCTCACCTACGACCAGGCCAACGTGGAGGACGTGGACTCCGACGGAGAGGACCACATCTACGACGAGCTGCGCTATATCTGCATGGCCAATCCCATCTCCCCCCGGCCCGTGCCCGTACGCCGGGCAGTCACCTGGAACCCCCTGGACTTGGGGGGATAACACGAAAGGAGCACCCCTATGGACGACATCACCATTCAGCCCCGGCCCCCGGTGGGCCCCGAAGAGGCCCGGAGGGCCCAGGAGATCCTGAAGAAGTACAAGGCGGGCAAGGCCGCCCTGGAGCGCCGGGTGGTGGAGGACGAGAAGTGGTACCGCCTCCAGCACCGCCAGCTCCTGGACCGGGGCAGGGGGGACACCCGCCCCGCCCCCACCAGCGCCTGGCTCTTCCACACCATCACCAACAAGCACGCCGACGCCATGGACAACTACCCCACCCCCCTGGTCCTCCCCCGGGAGCGGTCGGACGAGGCCGATGCCCGCACCCTGGCCGCCGTCCTCCCCGTGGTGCTGGAGCAGGCCGACTTCGAGCAGGTCTACTCCGACAACTGGTGGGAAAAGCTCAAGCACGGCACCGCCGTCTACTCCCCCGTCTGGGACAACCGCCTCCAGAACGGCCTGGGGGACATCGCCATCCGGGGGGTGGACCTCCTCAACCTCTTCTGGGAGCCGGGGGTCCGGGACATCCAGGATTCCGCCCACGTCTTCCGCTGCGAGCTCCTCCCCAACGAGGCCCTGTGCGAGCGCTATCCCCAGCTCCGGGGCAGGCTGGCCGGGGACTCCGTCAGCCTCACCCGCTACGACTACGACGACACCGTGGACACCTCCGACGCCTCCGTGCTGGTGGAGTGGTACTACAAGCGCCGCTCCGGGGGGCGGACCCTCCTCCACTACGCCCAGCTCGTGGGGGAGGAGGTCCTCTACGCCAGCGAGAACGACCCCGCCTGCCGGGACCGGGGCTGGTACGACCACGGGGAGTATCCCTTCGTCTTCGACACCCTCTACCCCATGAAGGGCTCCCCCGCCGGCTTCGGCCTGGTGGCCGTGTGCAAGGACCCCCAGACCTACATCGACCGCCTCTCCGGCAACATCCTGGACAACACCGGCCTCGCCACCAATCCCCGCTACTTCGTCCAGGACAACAACGCCCTCCACCCCGAGGACCTGCTGGACGCCTCCAAGCGCCTCATCCCCGTGGCCGGGAGCCTGGACCAGCTCCACCTGCGCAAGCTGGACGTGGACCCGGTGGACGGCAACTCCATCGCCGTTTTGCAGATGAAAATCGACGAGATGAAGGAGACCAGCGGCAACCGGGACGTCTCCTCCGGCTCCGCCAGCGGCGGCGTCACCGCCGCCTCCGCCATCGCCGCCCTCCAGGAGGCCGGCAACAAAGGAAGCCGTGACATGATTTCGGGGGCCTACCGGGCCTACCGCCGCCTGGGGGGCCTGGTGCTGGAGCTCATGCGCCAGTTCTACACCGAGGAGCGCTACTTCCGGGTCACCGCCCCCGACGGCGGGGCACAGTACATGGCCTTCTCCGCCGGGAGGCTGGGGGCACGGGTGGCCGGGGTGGACCGGACCACCGGGGAGCCCCTCTTCCGCCGCCCCGTCTTCGACATCCGCATCAGCGCCCAAAAGCGCTCCGCCCTCTCCCAGGAGGTGGAAAACCAGCGGGCCGCCCAGCTCTACCAGATGGGCTTCTTCGACCCCGACCGGGCCCAGGAGGCCCTCATCGCCCTGGACATGATGGAGTTTGAGGGCAAGGACAGGGTGGTGGAGAAGGTCCGCCAGGGGAAGACCCTTTTGAGCATGCTCAACAGCCTGGGCACACAGGTGGAGGCCCTCACCGCCCTGGCCGGGACGGGGGAGGCCGCCGCCGGGACCCCCGGGTCCGCCCCCGCCGGGCCGGGGAGCCCCCAGGTCCGGGCCATGACCGCCAACGCCGTCCCCTACGCCCAGGTGCTCCATGAGCGGGGGAGGGAGGGGTGACCCGTGTGAGATACGGGCGGACCGGGGACCGGTGCCGCCTGGAGCTCCGGGGCCACGCCGCCGGGAGCAGCGCCGCCTGCGCCGGGCTCTCCGCCCTCACCAACGCCCTCACCCTCTACCTGGAGCGGCACCCGGTCCGGGTCCACGCCCTGGAGGAGGGGGAGGGGGTCTACTCGGCCGACTTTACCGGCGACGACGCCGCCGCCGCCGTGTGGGCGTGCGTGGTGCTGGGGATTTGCTCCATCGCCGCCGCCTACCCCGAGCAGGTGGAGGTGGCAGGGGAGGGGTGAGCACCCCATGGCCCCGGTTTTGGCACCCACCCCGGCTATAAGTCTGCACTGGACAAGCGTCCCTGCACGACATTCCGAAACGAGCTCCTCGTCCATCGTAAAAAGCACGTGGATAGGATTTGACCACACCCCGAGCGCCGACGGCGTTACAACGTAAGCCGGCGGCGCAAGGAGCTTTGCGGTAGGAGGGCTCGGGGGGTACATCCAATAGGGGGGACCGGGGTCCCCCCTGATTGGTCGTTTTAAGGGGGATGGGTGTCGGGAAGGGGGGAAATCGAAATCCCCCCTTCCGACTGGCCTTTGCCTACTTTCGGCCAGTCGAAAGTAGGCCCCCGGAGGGTGGACCACCCCGCAAAGGGAGTTTACTTTCAGATCATACGGAATTGCTTTGTGAAAAAAGAAAATCTGTTTGCTGCCGTCTCCGACGGAGGCTCCCTCCGGGGGGCCCCTTTCTGAATGACCAGAAAGGGGCGAAAGAGTCAGTCAAGGAGGGGGATTCCGATTTCCCCCTCCTTGACAATCCACCCCTTAAAACGGCCAATCAGGGGGGAAACTGCGGTTTCCCCCCTATTGGATGTACCCCCCGAGCCCTCCTACCGCAAAGCCCCTTGCGCCGTCGGCTTACGTTGTAACGCCGCCGGGGCACCTAGTCCGGCGGAACACCCACACATGCTTTTTACGATGGACGAAGGTCGTCTCGAAATGCCGAGCAGGGACGTCTGTCCGGTGCAATCCTGCTGCCGGGGTGGGAGCCGGGACCGGAGCATGGGGTGAGCACCGGGGCCTCTATCTTCCGATGGGGCCTGCTATACTGAAAACCGTCCTCCAGGGGAGGACAGCGCTTTGAGCACGGGCCTGCCCGCGCGAGAGCTTCATAAGCCACACGGGGCTTTGTACCGCGGAGGAAAGCGTATGAATGTCTTTTCTGTGAGAATGGCCGATCTCACCCGCTTCGGCGGGGAGGAGACGGCCCCCCCGGCCCCCCAGGCCGGGGACCCCGCCCCCAGCCCGGCGGGGGAGTCGGGCGGCGTCCGGGTCCTGAGCCCGGACAGCTCCGCCCCCGCCGCCGGGGGGCAAAACCAGGGTGAGGACCCCGCCGCCGCCTTCTCCCGCCTCATCAAGGGGGAGTTCAAGGACCAGTTCGCCGCCGAGGTCCAGAACATCATCAACCGCCGCTTCAAGGAGACCAAGGGCCTCCGGGAGCGCCTGGCCGCCCAGCAGGGCGTGCTGGACAAGCTCCTCTCCCGCTACCAGATCCAGGGGGGCGACCTGGCCGCCCTGGACCGGGCCATCGAGTCCGATTCCGCCCTCTGGGCCGGCCCCGCCGCCCAGGCCGGTATGAGCGTGGAGCAGTACCGCCAGTTCCAGAACACCCGGCTGGAAAACCAGCGCCTCAGAGCCGAGCGCCAGGCCACCGCCGCCCGGGAAGAGGTCCGCCGCCAGGCCGCCGCCTGGGCCAGGGAGGCCAGGGCCCTCAAGGAGCGCTACGGGGACTTCGACCTCCTCGCCGAGCTCCAGAGCCCCGCCTTCCAGGCCATGCTCCGCTCCGGCACCCCCATGCAGAACGCCTACGAGGCCCTCCACCTCTCCGACATCAAGGCCGGGGTGGCCCGAAAGGCCGGTCAGGCCCGGGAAAAGCAGGTCACCGACCACATCCGGGCCCGGGGCGGCCGCCCCGCCGAGGGCGCCTCCTCCGGCGCCGGCGTCACCTGGTCCGCCGACCCCGGCGGCCTCACCCCCCAGCAGCGGGACGAGCTGGCCCGCCGCGCCGAACGGGGAGAGAGGATCTCTTTCCGGTAAGTCTCGCGCGTGCAGGCACCGGAACCAGCCCCCTCTCCCGGAAAGGAAATCGTATGAATTTCACCCACATCCGCCCCGCCGACCTCAAGCGGTTCGACGGCAACCCCAACACCAACACCACCGCCGAGCTCTCCCAGGAGATGAAGACCTACTACGACCGCCGCCTCATCGACCTGGCCCAGCCCCTCCTGGTCCACGACCAGTTCGGCCAGAAGCGGCCCATCCCCCGCAACAACGGCCGCCTCATCGAGTTCCACAAGTTCTCCCCCCTGGCCAAGGCCACCACCGAGCTCACCGAGGGGGTCACCCCCGACGGCAAAAAGCTCTCCGTCTCCGCCGTCACCGCCACAGTCAAGCAGTACGGCGACTATGTCACCATCTCCGACCAGGTGGACCTTTTGACCATCGACCCCGTCCTCACCCAGGCCCAGCGCATCCTGGCCAACCAGGCCGGACTCACCCTGGACACCATCACCCGGGACATCCTGGTCACCGGCACCAACGTCCAGTACGCCGAGGGCCAGGTGGCCGCCCGGGCCGAGCTGGTGGGCGGCGACCCCGCCCCCGAAAACAACCACTACCTCACCGTCAAGGCCGTCAAAATGGCCGTGCGCACCCTCAAGGTCCAGAATACCCCCATGCTGGACGGCTCCTACGTGGGCATCATCCACCCCGACGTCTCCTTCGACCTCACCGAGGACCCCGACTGGAAGTACCCCCACCAGTACGTGGACACCGAGCACATCTACGCCAACGAGACCGGCAAAATCGCCGGCGTCCGCTTCGTGGAGACCAGCGAGGCCAAAAAGCTCCCCTCCGCCGGCAGCGGCGGCCGGGACGTCTACTGCACCCTCATCCTGGGCTCCGACGCCTACGGCGTCACCGAGGTCACCGGCGGCGGCCTGGAGTTCATCGTCAAGCCCCTGGGCTCCTCCGGCACCGCCGATCCCCTCAACCAGAGAGCCACCGCGGGTTACACACTGGCCAGAGCGGCCTGAACCTACCCCCAGCCCGCGTAAAACCCCTTCTCATTGACTTGGAGTTCCAGAGATGGATAACAAGGCGCAAGGGTCATGCCAGCGTGAACGACTAAGTGAAGGGGCACGGAACACCGTGATGCGATAGTCTGACCCCCGGACATAATCGAAGGGCCCCGCCGAGGCGGAGCCCACAGGAAACCGGGGACCGGCGCAGAAATGAGCCGGCGCTTATCCCAATTTATACCGCATACAGTCAGGGACATGGGGCGCCACCAGCCCCAAAAACCGCTGCCGCTGGGCGGCGTTGATCCGGAGGACATACTGGCCGTTCCGCCGGGGCTCCAGCTTGGGCGTGATGCCCCAGCGGGCCGAAAAATAGTCCGCCGCCAGTTCCTGCTCCTCCCGGGAAAAGCAGTTGGTACAAAGGACGATGGTCCCATACCTCCGGTTGAGGGACCCGTCGTCCAGATACCACACCGCCAGAGACAAGGGCGTGAGCCCCTCCAGCCAATCCCGGGACAGCCGCTTCCTCCCGCCGGGGTAGCACAGCGCGTGCATCGCCGTGAGCTCCGGGTGGTTGATGGTGGAAAAGCTGTAGGACGGCGCGTTGCCGCGAAAGTGCGTCTGACGGCAATAGAGGGCTTTGGTGGTCACAAAGTTCTCAAACTCCCCCAGCTTCCACCTGAGATAGCCCAGCTGCTTCTCCCCGTGGCAGAAGGAGAGGGAATAGGAGTTCCCCGACGGACGCAGATAGGCGTCCCCCAGCAGAGAGCCCAGGGCAATGTCCCGCTGCCGCCGGGTGAAGGGCACCGCCCGCAGGTCGTGGTGGACGGAAAAGTCGAAGTCGATGCCGTAGGCGCGGCAGTAGGCGTAGATGTTGGACCACCCCCCGGGGCCGTACCCCAGCTGCTCCGCCACCTCGTAGGGAGTGAGCCCCTCCGCCTGAATCATCCGGCGCAGCTCCCCCTCGGAGGGCTTGAGAATCTTCCGCCGGGGCGGCAGCCCATACCGGCGGGCCAGCTTTCGGAGAAAACGGGGGTCTTTGTACCCGTACTTCTCCGCGATCTCCTTCCAGGTGGCGCTGGACAGGACATCAGCCAGAAGCTGCTCTCTGGACGGCGCTTTCATTCAATCACCCCTGACAGCGGTTGCCCACTGATTGTGTGGGTCTATCATACCATAGGATAAGTCATCAAGCAACAGATGTGTGGAAAGCCATGAAGACCGCCGAGATCCTGGTGGACCAGTACATGGTCCGGGTGGAGACCACCTCCACCTTCAACGACCACGTGGCCAATTAAAGGAGGTATCCCCATGCCCACCGCCAAAGCCGCCCCCCAGCCCATCGACTGGAACGAGCGGGTCCCCTACCGCCTCTTCCGGGACGGCGGCAAGTACGCCGAGCCCGTCTTCGTCAGCGTCAACGGCCAGACCTTCCTGGTCCCCCGGGGCCAGAACGTCATGGTCCCCCGGTTCGTGGCCCAGGTCCTGGACGACAGCGAGGCCCTCAAAACCGAGGCCGCCGCGCGGGCCGACCAGATGGAGGCGGAATTTTTGAATCAGTCCGCCCAGCGCAACATCACCACCGCCTACTAAAGGAGGGACGCCATGACCCGCCGGATCAACGTCACCGTCACCGGGCAGTTCGTCCAAAAGGACACCAAAAACGCCGGGGTCATGGGGGAGGGCAACGTCACCGCCCTCCACCTCACCCTGGACGACACCTGGGCCGGCTACGGCAAGCGGGTGGTCTGGCGGGACGCCGCCGGGGAAAACCCCGTGGCCGTGGTCCTGGTCCCCGCCGCCGCCGCCGCCGACAGCCTGGACCTGGAGACCGCCATCCCCGCCGAGGCCCTGGCCCTCCCCGGCTGGTGCTCCTTCACCCTGGAGGGCTATAAAGAGGAAAACGGCGTCCACACCGTGGCCCTCACCGTCTCCGACCACCTCTTCGTGGCCGAGGCCGACGGCTACCACTCCCCCGCCGAGCCCACCCCCAGCCAGGGCCAGCAGATCTTAGAGGCCATCGGCAAAAACGAGGCCGTCGTCACCGCCGCCGCCAAAGAGGCCAAGAGCTGGGCCGTGGGCGGCACCGGCACCCGGGCCGGCGAGGACATGGACAACGCCCGCTACTACGCCGGGCTGGTCCAGAACCTCACCGTCTCCGCCCACGGCCTCCCCCACGGCGTGCCCCCCACCGTGGACAAGTCCCAGGACGAGGCCACCCGCCTGGTCCACCTGGACTTCGGCCTGGTGGAGGGGGCCCCCGGCCTCCAGGGGGTCCAGGGACTCCAGGGTCCCACCGGCCCCCAGGGCATCCCCGGCCCCCAGGGCCTCCCCGGCCAGGACGGCCTCAACGGCGTCCAGGGCCCCCAGGGCGTCCCCGGCCCCCAGGGCGAGGCCGGGCCCCGGGGCCCCGAGGGCCCCCAGGGCCCCCAGGGCATCCAGGGGGAGCGGGGCCTCAGCGGCGTGGCCGTGGCCGCCGAGGGCCAGTACGCCTTCACCGTGGACGATAACGGCCACCTCCTCCTCTCCTACACCGGAGCGGAGGCCCCCGCCTTCTCCATCGACGAGGGCGGACATCTGATTTTGGAGGTGCTGTAAATGGCAACCATCGACCTAGGCAAAGTGGTGGGGGAGCGGGGCCCCCAGGGGGAGCAGGGCATCCCCGGACCCCAGGGGGAGCCCGGCGTCCAGGGGCCCCAGGGCCTCCAGGGCCCCAAGGGCGACCCCGGCCAGACCGGACCCGCCGGTCAGACCGGACCCCAGGGGCCCCAGGGCGTCCAGGGACCCCAGGGCCCCACCGGACCCCAGGGCCCCAAGGGCGACCCCGGCGCCGCCGGCGCCAACGGCAAGAGCGCCTACCAGGCCGCCATCGGCGGCGGCTACGCCGGCACCGAGGCCGCCTTCAACCAGTCCCTGGCCACCATCGGCTCCGGGCCCTTCCTCCCCCTCGCCGGCGGAACCGTCACCGGACGCATCGCCGGCCTCCAGCGCCCCAGCGGCGACACCGAGCCCCTCCGCAAGGCCGACGGCCTCACCGCCGACGTGGCCGCCCAGTACGGCCTGGCCTCCTCCGCCGTCCCCAGCGAGGCTTTCGCCAAGATCCCGTCCATGATCTCCAACGCCGCCGCCGGAACCCTCCCCAACGCCCAGTTCCAGCTCCTCCACACCCAGAGCATCCTCCAGCCCGGCAGCTGCGTCTTTACCCTCCCCAACCTCGTGACCGCCTACGACGAGTTCCTCTTCCTCCTCCTCTGCGACAGCAGCAGCACGGGCAGAGGCTACATCCACGGCCCCAACGAAGTCAACAACGTCTTCGCCAAATTCGACACCACCCCCCCGGGCTTTTTTTCCCGCACCTTCCTCTTCTCCTACGGCGGGGTGTGGTATACCGCCAGCATCAACAGCAAAGAGAGCGGCTCCACCGAGCCCGTCCTGAAGCTGACCCAGCTCAGGAACTTCGACGCCGCCGGCAACGCCCTGACCTGCCGGCTGTTGGGTTCCTTCAACGGGACCCTGCTGGTCTACGGCAAGCGGAAAGGCTAGGAGGGACGCCATGGCAACCATCAACCAAATCCTCGAACGGGTGAGCCGCCTGCGCCCCGTCCAGGCCGCCGAGGACGCCGACCTGGCCCGGTGGCTCCTGGAGCTGGAGGGCCGGCTCTGGGACGAGCTGGCGGGGGAGAGCGCCCTCCCCAGACCCCCTGAACCCCCGGAACCCCAGCCGGAGGGGACAGGGGAGGAGGGGACCGTCCCCAGCACCCCCCTCACCCCCGCCTGGCCCCCCGCCGCGCCCGCCCGGGCCTGGCCCGCCGACGGCGACATGCCCCTCCTGGCCCCCGCCCCCTACGACCGGCTCTACGACCTGTGGCTCACCGCCCAGCTGGAGTTCGCCCTCCAGGAGTACGCCGGCTACAACAACACCATCAGCCTCTTCAACGAGGCCAGCCAGGCCTTCGCCGCCTGGTTCCGGCGGCGCTTCCCCGGAAAGCCCCGCCACGGCTTCGTCCACGTCTTTTCCTGAAAGGAGGGGGGACCGTGTTCCTTCCAACGCTGCCCTACGGCGGCGGCAAGACCGCCCGGCAGACCGTCACCTTCGGCGGGGTCCGCTACGGCCGGGGCGGCGGCGACGGCGAGCTCTCCGAGAGCCTCAACCTCTCCACCCTCCAGTTCCCCGCCCTCTCCCAGCGCCCCCCCAGGACCCAGGCCGGGTCCTGGAACAGCCCCACCGCCCTCTTCGGCAGGGGAAAGCTCTGCGTGGTGGACGGCTCCGCCCTCCTCTACGACGGCGAGACGGTGGGTACCGTCGCCCCCGGGGAGAAGCAGATGGCCGCCGTCAACACCAAAATCGTCCTCTGGCCCGACAAAAAGTACTACGACACCGCCCAAAAAACCTTCGGCGATCTGGGGGCGTCCGTCACCGCCGCCGCCGCCTCCTTCACCGAGAGCACCCTCACCCTCCCCGGCCAGAACCTGGAGGCCGCCTTCGCCCCCGACCAGGCCCTGGACATCTCCGGGGCCTCCCTCCCGGAAAACAACCGCTCCCTGGTCCTCCGGGCCGTCTCCGGCGACACCCTCACCTTCTACGCCGGCTCCTTCACCCCGGGGAGCAGCGCCACCCCCGTCACCGTGGAGCGCAAGATCCCCGACCTCAAGCTCATCTGCGAGAGCAACAACCGCCTCTGGGGCTGCGACGACACCACCATCTGGGCCAGCGCCCTGGGCGACCCCCTCACCTGGTACAACTACGACGGCCTCTCCACCGACTCCTTCGCCGTCTCCGTGGGCTCCGACGGGGCCTTCACCGGCTGCTGCGCCTACGGCTCCGGCGTCCTCTTCTGGAAGGAGGACCTCCTCCACAAGGTCATGGGCCTCCAGCCCAGCGAGTACCAGCTCTACACCTACACCGTCCAGGGGCCCAAGGCCGGCTGCCACAAGTCCCTCCAGGTCATCAACGAGGTCCTCTACTACCTGGGCGCCGAGGGGGTGTACGCCTACGCCGGCGGCACCCCCGCCCTCATCTCGGAAAACTTCGGTACCCGCCGCTTCCGGGACGCCGCCGCCGGCACCGACGGCAGCCGCTACTACCTCTCCATGGCCGACGCCGCCACCGGCGCGTGGGGATTGTGGACCTACGACCCCCAGCGGGCCGTCTGGCTCCGGGAGGACGACACCCACGCCCTGGACTTCACCCTCCTGGACGGGGAGCTCCTCTTCCTGGCCGGAAAGACCGCCTGGCGGGTGGGCCAGACCGGCGGCGCCGCCGACGACGACCTCCCCTGGTCCGCCCTCTTCTACCCCATGGACGAGACCCTCCACAACAAAAAGGGCGCCTCCCGCCTCCTCCTCCGCCTGGAGCTCGCCCCCGGCGCCTGGGTGACGGCCGAGCTCCGGGAGGACGACGGGCCCTGGCGGCGCTGGGGCACCCTCCACGGCCAGCGCGGGCGCTCCGCCGTCCTCACCCTCCTCCCCGGCCGGTGCGACACCCTCCAGCTCCGCCTCTCCGGCTCCGGCCGGTGCGTGGTCAAGTCCCTGATCCGGGAGTTCGTCCTGGGAAGCGAGGTGTAGCCCGTGCAGCTCCTCCAGACCCCGCCCCCCAAGCTGGACCACGCCGACCCCCAGGTCAACTTCGCCAAGGTCCAGCAGTACCTCCAGACCACCATGGAGACGGTGGACTTTATCCTGGCCAAGTACGCCGGCAGCCTCAAGGCCGTGGACGCCGACTCGGTGGCCCGGAAGCTCCAGCAGCTGGAGGCCCGGCTGGTCACCCTGGACCGGGACCTCACCGGCGTCAAAAACGTCCAGAATACCCACACCGGCCAGCTCGACGCCCTGGAACAGGGGGCCGAATCCGCCCAGACCACCCTGGCCGACCACGAAACCCGGCTCAAACAGCTGGAAAACCCCGGAGGTGAACCCTGATGGCCTATACCGCCAAAAAGAAAAAGTCCAGCGCCGACACGTCCAAACCAAAGAAGTCCTCCTCTTCTTCGTCCTCCTCCTCCTCGGGGAGCTACGCCGCCGGGGCGGGGGTGTACACCCCCTCCAAAAACCAGGGGGCCCGCTTCGACGGCCCCTACGACGACGTGGCCGACCGCCCCCTGGACGACACCTACTACCAAAAGCAGCAGCAGTACCAGTCCATGTACGACGCCGCCCGGCAGAAGGCCCTCCAGGGGGACGCCTCCGCCGTCACCGACATGAGAAACGCCAACGACTGGATGAACCAGGTCCGCAACGACTACGGCCTGGCCGCCCAATACGCCAACGACGACATCGGTTATGTCAAAAGCCTCATCGGCTACTACGGCGGCGGGTCCTCCTCCGGGTCGGGTTCCTCCGGCGGGGGGTCCTACGGCGGGGGGTCCTACGGCGGGGACTTCTCCTACGGCGACGCCCCCGAGTACCTCTCCCGGTGGGACGACGCCCTCACCGCCCTGGCCGGGCAGCTCATGAGCCGCCCCGCCTTCTCCTACGACTACACCCAGGACCCCCTCTACCAGCAGTACCGGGAGGTCTACACCCGGGAGGGGGACCGGGCCATGCGGGACACCCTGGGCCAGGTCTCCGCCCGCACCGGCGGGCTGGCCTCCTCCTACGCCGCCAGCGCCGCCAGCCAGGCCAACAACTACTACATGGCCCAGCTCTCCGACATCATCCCCCAGCTGGAGCAGCTGGCCTACCAGCGCTACCTGGGCCAGGGGGAGGCCCTCATGGACCAGCTCCAGGCCGTCCAGGCCCTGGAGGCCGGGGACTACGCCCGCTACCAGGACGCCCTGGGCCAGTGGAACACCGACCGGGCCTTTGCCTACAACGCCTGGAGCGACGCCCGGGACTTCTCCTACGCCGCCGGCCGGGACCAGCTCTCCGACCAGCGCTACGCCCGGGAGCTGGCCTACCAGCAGGCCCGGGACGGCTACGGCGAGGGCCTGGACCGGGCCGCCCTGCTGGCCTCGGTGGGGGACTACTCCGGCTACGCCGGGCTCTGGGGCCTCTCCGACGAGCAGACCCAGGCCCTCATCGACGCCTACGCCGGGGAGCGGGCCCTCTCCGACCGGGACGCCGCCATGGCCCTGGCCGACTGGAAGGCCCAGTACGGCGACTTCTCCGGCCTGACCGCCCTGGGGGTGGACACCGGCTACCTGGAGGCCCAGCGCCTGGCCGAGCTGGCCGAAAGCGCCGGGTCCGGCTCCTCCGGCGGCTCCTCCGCCCGGTCCTCCTGGTCCTCCGCCCGGTCCTCCGGTTCGACTTCCTCCGCCTCCGCCGGGGAGAGCGGCATCGTGGACACCATGCTCGCCCTGGGCGACGAGGTCAAGGCCTACGAGTACCTTTTGAACCAGGGCTACACCGTCAGCGCCACCGAGCAGCTCTGGAGCATGTACCAGGCCGCCGCCGCCCAGGCCGAGGAAAACCGCTACAACGACTCCTATTTCCGGGCTGCCATGACCTCCCTGGCCGCCCAGCTCCAGCAGGACCCCAACGCCGCCCTGGGCGGCCTGGACGACCTCTGGACCAAGCTCTCCCCCAGCCAGAAAAACCAGGTCCAGGCGCTGCTGGGGAGGTTCGGCTATCGATACGAGGAGTGAAGCCATGGGAACATTGGTAAAAATCAACCAGACGGCCGGAGCCAAAGGCTCCGGCCGTCTGGTCAAAATCAGTGAGAAAAACGATCCGGTCCAGCCCGCCGCCCTCCCAAAATACCAGTCCCGGCGGGAAACGGGGACGGCCAGGCCCCAGATCGCCCCGTCCTCCGGCAAAAAGGACGACGGCTACCGGCCCTCCAACGCTCTGGTGCAGTCGGCCTACGACGGTCTGAGGGAGGGCGCCCTTCCGGCCACCACCCAGTTCGGGCGGCTGGACCTGCCCACCGGCGCGGCGGCTGAGCGGAAAGGCCAGCGGCAAACCCCGCAGAAAATCCAGCGGGAGGAGACGGCGCAAAGGCTGGACGACCTGCGTCGGCAGGAGCTGGAGGCGGAGCGCAGACAGCTCACGCTGCCCGGACGGGTCTACAACGAGGAGACCACCGCCCAGAACCGCGCCCGGGTCCAGGAGATCGACCGGGAGCTGAGCGAGCTGAGGCCCAGCGGCCGGTACAACCCCCTGATGTCCGCGGCGGGGGCGGTGCAAAAGGGCCTGGGACAGGTGGCCCAGTTCGGCGGGGACACCCTGGCCATGGCGTAGGACGCCGTCTACGCCCCCTTTGAGCTCGTCTCCGGCCTGAAGCTGGGGGACCTCTCCGACGAGGGCTTTTTCAACCGGTGGGCGGCGGACATCCGCCGGGAAAACGAGGGCGTGGCCCAATTTTATCAACGGAATATGGAGCTGGGGGGAAAACCGGCTGAGATTTTGGAGGGCCTGGGCGCCAGCGCCGTGGCCGCCGCCCCCCAGGCCGCCCTGGCGCTGTTCACCGGGGGCGGGTCTCTGGGGGCGCAGACGGCGTCGGGGCTTGCCCGGACGGCGGCGGCCGAGCTGCGTCCCGGCCTGGGAACCACGGTGGGAAACGCCGTGGACGCCATGGCGAAAAACCCCCAGTTCTGGACCGCCTTCGCCCAGGTGGTGGGGGGCGGATATGAGGAGGCCATCCAGGACCAGCGGGACCGGGGCGAAACGGATGAGAACCTGATCCGGACCAAGGCGGCGCTGTACGCCGTGGGCAACGGGCTTTTGAACGCCGCCGTGGAGATGGGCGGCGGCATCCAGACCCTGCCCGCCCAGCTCCAGGGCGGGAAAAGCGCGTGGCGGGCCTGGGTGGAGGGCATGGTGGACGAGGGAAAGGAGGAGGTGGTCCAGGGAATCCTCCAGAGGAGCCTCCAAAACGCCATCTACCAGCAGGACAACCCCCTCTTTTCCACAACCGACGAAGGGGCCATCCTCAACCCGAAAACGGCGGCGGAGGAGTTTGCCGGCGGCGCGGCGGTGGGCGGAATACTGGGGGGCGGACAGGCCCTCATCCTAAGCCGGCGGGCCGCCCGCCCGGCGGAGGAGTACCTCACCGAGCGGGAGGGAATCCTGCGGGACCTGGCCACCCAGAAGGTCCAGGGAGAGATGGAGCTTGCCCGGCGCCGGGCCGCCCCCCGGGAGCTGATCCGCCCCGAGACGGCCAGAGAGCTCCTGGCCACCCTGGGGGAGCGGGGAGAGCGGGCCTTCCGGGCCGCCTACCAGCAGGAGTCCGGCCTTCTGCCCTCCTTCCGGGAGTTCGCCAAGGCCTACAATCAGGGGCTTCGGGGGGAACCCAAAACCGCCGTGGAGCCGGGGCGGAGCATCGACACCATGGCGGGCTACTTCGCCGGACAAAATGACGCCGCGGCGCAGAGCGCCGCCCGACTCCAGACGCAAAAAACCGCCCCCACGGGGGAGGCGGGCACGTACCGGGCGGTGCGGCCCCAGAATGTGGAGCTGCCCACGGTACCCATCATCAGCCTCTCCATGCAGGATGTGGCGGATATGAATGGCGGCGTTTTGCCGCAGACCGGGAACGCCCTGAGAAAGGAAGCCATCACCAGGGCGAGAAAACGGCTTGGGCTGGACCAGAACAGCGCGGTCTATATCCCGGCCAGCAACGTGATGCGCAACGGCGAGGAGTATATCCTGAAGATCACCCGTGCCTCATTGAATAAGATGCTGTCGCCAGCTAGCAATGATATGGTGCCAGTAGAGAGCATCGCGGTTTTGGACAATCTTGAGCGCATCGCCAACAACGGCATATGGTTTGATAGCCAAAGTGACCGAAAAGGACGCCAGCAAATCCAAGGGTTTGATCATTTGAAGACAACAGTTTATATTGATAATCAACCCTACATGGTCGATATGCGTGTCAAGCTGGTGCAAAAATCGCCGGACCAGAATACGGATAACATCCTGTACTATTTCACCCCGGAGGAAATTGTGACCATAGAAAAAGTAGGCACAAACCCTCCTACAGGTGAACGACGTGCGCTCACCGTGGGTTCAGAGGGCGTGCCTACTTCTGATGCTAGTATATCAAAAAGCATCGGAAAAGTCAACCCTGAAAGTGGCGGGCAGATTGATGAGCCGGCCGCCGTGGAGCCGGGGCGGAGCATCGACACCATGGCGGGCTACTTCGCCGGACAAAATGACGCCGCGGCGCAGAGCGCCGCCCGACTCCAGACGCAAAAAACCGCCCCCACGGGGGAGGCGGAGATCAGCGACTATCAGAAGGAGGAGCATCACGGGGAAATTCTGGATACGGTGCGGGCACACCTCAGCGACGTTTCCTCCCTTTCGCCCGTGGCTGCCCTGACGGGACAGGAATTTCAGAAGACCGCCACAGACAGCAGAAGCCTTCGGGTGAGGGTGATCGAGTTCTTCAACAGCATCGGAAATAAGGTGACCCGGAAAGACCTGGGGGATATTGCGCTCAATACCAGCGGAGTGCGGGACAGCTTGGGACACGGGTACGGAAAGCTGAAGGCCGTTACATTCGCCGCCCTGCCGCAGGTCCTGGAGCAGGGGAAAATCATCGCGCACAACGGCCCTTATGAGGGACACTGGTACGACTCCTATATCATCTCCGCGCCTGTGCGGATCGGTAAAGAGACCGCTTATGTGGGCGCACTTGTGATTAGGGATACAAAACAGCGGTATAAACTGCACGAGGTGCTGATGGCAAGCCAAAGCGGCGCACCGCTATTCCAATCGGAGTCCACCAGCCAGGGTGCCAATGTTCCGCTCCGCAACGATGCGCCGCTCGGAGCACCGGGAGGTGCTCCTACGCCTAAGAGTATAGCACAGATCGGCGGAAGAGACAATAGCAAAATTCCCCAAGCGGGGCGGAGCGACGCCCTGGGCATACCGGAGCAGGATGCCGCTATGGGAGCCAAAGAGGCCCTTTTGACGGTGGGGAGGCGGATGACGGAGGCGGAGCGGGCCGAGCTGGAGGCCCTGCACGCCAGGGAGGACAGCCTGACGCGGGAAGAGAAGGCGCGGTATCGGGAGCTGTTGTCCCGGCGGATCGAGGAAGCCCTCTACTGGGGCGGCACGGAGCCTTAAGAGATAAAAGAACCGGTACAGACCCCCGCCGTGGGAAAAGAAAAGAGGGTCCCGCGCCTGATTGGCGCGGGACCCTCTACGTATTCGGGGCGGGAGAAACACCCTTTTCTAAAAGAAAGTAGAGACCAACCCTCCTACAGTTGGTCGTCACGCAACCAACATATCCTCGGAGGGAGCCTCTACTTTCCATGCAAGTATACCACAGACTGCCTCTGAAAGCTACCCTTTCCCTTTGGATACAAAAAAGAAGAACCCACTTGTTACGACGTCCGATGCCGGCGTTTCCACCGACCCCGCACATAACGCCCAAAGCGTGCCGCCGTCAGGTTCTTCCGGTACGATTATATCCAAAGACGGCCGGGAAGTCAACCCGGTCTGGGCGGGCTGCTGCGCCGGACAAAATGACGCCGCGACGCAGAGCGCCGCCCGACTCCAGACGCAAAAAACCGCCCCCACAAGGGAGGCGGGTACCGGGTTGGTTCCGCTGACGGAGCAGGATGAAGTCAGGCTTTCCACAGGAAAAAATAATATCATCGCCAGGACATTCTAGGACATTGTATCCTTTGTAAAGCGTGCCAGAAGCAAAAAGGGCGGGTCTGAGCGCCTATATATGGGAACTATTCCGGATTCGGCGGCTGAGCTGATCCGCAGTAAAACAGGGATAAATGTCTTTGGATATACTGCCATTCTTCCCGGAGATTCTGTGCAGCATATTTTCAAAAACCACGGAACTGCTTCCACGGAGAACTCTCGTGGGCAAAGAGCCGTCACCGAAAATGATATTGCGCTTATACCAGAAGTTCTATCTTCCCCTGATCGTGTATCCCTATCACAAGATACCGATGTCCTTGGAAGGTCCGTTTTGCTGCTGGAGAAACAGATCGGAGATACATATGTTACCGCTCAGGCTGTGACAGATGGACGACATGCTTTGACCACCAATTCCCTTTGGATACAAAAAAAGAAGAACCGGCCAACAATCCCTGATGCCGGGATGACACCCAGCCCCGAGGGCAACGCCCGAAGCGCACTGTCGCAAGGTTCTTCTGGTACTATTATACCCAAAGACGGCCAGGAAGTCAACCCGGAAAACAGCAGGCAGATTGATGAGCCGGCCGCCGTGGAGCCGGGGCGGAGCGACGCCCTGGGCGTGCCGGAACAGGATGCCGCTATGGGAGCCAAAGAGGCCCCTTTGACGGTGGGGAGGCGGATGACGGAGGCGGAGCGGGCCGAGCTGGAGGCCCTGCACGCCAGGGAGGACAGCCTGACGCGGGAAGAGAAGGCGCGGTATCGGGAGCTGCTGTCCCGGAGGATTGAGGAAGCCCTCTACTGGGGCGGCACGGAGCCTTAAGAGATAAAAGAACCGGTACAGACCCCC
>DXCX01000052.1 GCA_019115785.1 Candidatus Intestinimonas merdavium
CATTGACGCCGGCGCCAAGAAGGTGGCCATGTCCGCCCCCTCCAAGGACGACACCCCCATGTTCGTTATGGGCGTCAACCACAATACCTATGACTCCAGCATGCAGTTCGTCTCCAACGCCTCCTGCACCACCAACTGCCTGGCTCCCATCGCCAAGGTCCTCCACGACAACTTCGGCATCACCGACGGCCTGATGACCACCGTGCACTCCGTCACCGCCACCCAGAAGACCGTGGACGGCCCCTCCAAGAAGGATTGGCGCGGCGGCCGTGCGGCTACCTACAACATCATCCCCTCCTCCACCGGCGCCGCCAAGGCTGTGGGCAAGGTCATCCCCGAGCTCAACGGCAAGCTGACCGGTATGTCCATGCGTGTCCCCACCCTGGATGTCTCCGTGGTCGACCTGACCGTCAACCTGGCCAAGCCCGCCAAGTATGACGAGATCTGCGCCGCCATGAAGAAGGCCTCCGAGGGTGAGCTGGCCGGCATCCTGGGCTACACCGACGAGGATGTGGTCTCCTCCGACTTCATCAGCGATCCCCACACCTCCATCTTTGACGCCAAGGCCGGCATCGCCCTCACCGATACCTTCGTGAAGGTCGTGTCCTGGTACGACAACGAGTGGGGTTACTCCAACAAGGTCGTGGACCTCATTGCCCATATGTACAGCGTGGATCACAAGTAAGCTTCCCTTTTCTCCTATTACGTTGAAAACGGCTGGACCGATCTGGTCCAGCCGTTTTTTCATTCCCCTATTGACAAAAGGGGGAGATTGTGTTTATACTGTATATGCTGGATATATACAGTATACCATCTCGAGGTGAACCATGGACATCATCATCAGCAACAGTGCCGGCGTGCCCATCTACGAGCAGATCACCCAGCAGATAAAGGGCCTCATTCTGCGGGGGGAGCTGCGGGAGGGGGAGGCCCTCCCCTCCATGCGGCTGCTGGCCAAAGAGCTGCGCATCTCAGTCATTACCACCAAGCGGGCCTATGAGGAGCTGGAGCGTGAGGGCTTCCTCACCACTGTGCCTGGGAAGGGCTGCTTTGTGGCCCCCAGAGATCTGGAGCTGGTCCGGGAAGACTGTCTCCGACGGGTGGAGGAGCACCTCTCCCAGGCGGTGGACATTGCCAAGGGCGGTGGTATCTCCCTGGAGGAGCTCACTGGGGCGCTGAACATTCTATATGGAGACGAGTGATATGGCAAATATCATAGAAGTACAGGGCCTGTGCAAGTACTACGGCGACTTTCATCTGGACCATGTGGACCTGACCCTGCCCGGCGGCACCATTTTAGGACTCATTGGGGAGAATGGCGCCGGCAAGACCACCACCATCAAGGCGATTCTGGGCCTCATCCACCGGGACGGCGGCTCAGTAAAGGTCTTCGGCCGGGAGGTGACGGCGGGCGACCCCGCCTGCCGGGAGGACATCGGGGTGGTGCTGGACGAGAGCACCTTCCACGACCCTCTGAGGGCTCCCCAAGTGGGTAAAATCCTGGCCGGCACCTACCGGAACTGGGACAGTACCCTCTTTGACGCCTATTTGGAGCGGTTCCAGCTCCCCCGCGACAAGAAGATCAAGGAATTTTCCAAGGGCATGAAGATGAAGCTCTCCATTGCGGCCGCCCTGGCCCACCATCCCAGGCTCCTCATCCTGGACGAGGCCACCGCCGGGCTGGACCCGGTGGTGCGCAATGAGCTGCTGGACGATTTCCTCACCTTTATCCAAGACGAGGACCACGCCATCCTCCTCTCCAGCCACATCACCAGCGATCTGGAAAAGGCGGCGGACTATGTGACCTATCTCCACCGGGGGCGTGTGGCTCTCCAGGGAGCTAAGGACGAGCTGCTGGACAACTACGGACGTCTGGTATGCACCCGCTCTGACCTGGCGGCGGTGGACTCCGCCCTGTTGGAGGGCACCCGGGTGGGGCAATTCGGCTGCGAAGCCCTGGTAAAGGACCGCCAGGCCTTCCATAGACGTTATCCCGGCCTTACGGTGGACCCGGTGACCCTGGAGGACATTATGGTATTTACGGTGAGGGGGGATGAGACATGATGGGACTGGTAAAAAAGGACCTCTATCTCTCGGTCAGCATGCTTAGAAGCTATGTACTGGTGGCAGCTATCTTCGCCCTGCTCACCCTCTTCGGCATCTATGAAATCTCCTTTTTTGTCACTTATATTTCGGTCATGTGCATCATGATCCCGGTGAATCTCTTCGCTTACGATGAGCAGGCCCGGTGGGACAAGTACGCCGCCGCCCTCCCCGCCGGCCGGGCAGGGGTGGTCCGCGGCCGGTATCTTTTCACCATTCTTGTCTGTGCGGGCTCCCTGGTCTTTGCCCTCCTCCTCCAGCTGGTGGTATCCCAGGCCTCCGGCGCCCAGGGGCAGGAACGGGTGGACCTCCTGCTCAGCGGCCTCCTCCCCGCCGCCTACGGCTGCCTCATGAACGCCATCCTTCTCCCCCTGCTCTACAAGTTTGGCTCCCAGAAGGGCCGGATCTACCTCATCCTGGCTCTGGGTGTGGGGGTGGGCGTCATCTTTGGCGGCCTCACCGCCCTCAGGGAGATGGGCCTCTCCCTCTCCAGGCTGACCATACCTCTTCTGTCTCTGCCAGTGGTGGGACTGCTGGCTCTCCTCCCCTCCTACCTCCTTTCACAACACATTTTTTTACACAAGGATCTGTAAGATGTGCAAAACGGACGCCGAGGCAAAAGCTGCGGCGTCCGTTTTTATTGCAGTAACTCCCATTTTGTATCCACCAGCTGGTAGAGACCGTCAGCCCGCTCCACCACCGGCGGTCTTCCATCCCAGTTGAACTGAACGCAGGTTCCACAGGCTGTGGAAAGTTCTCTGGGAACCGGCATCAGCCGCACAGAATGGGCGCCGGCGCTTTGGAGGACACGGCTGGCCAAGATGCTGTCAAATTGTGAGGAAAAGGTGGCCAGATAGGTCATGACAAGCCCTTCTTTCTCCTCCGCTGTGGAGGTCATGAGAACATACGGAAGAAAGCCCCTTGCGTATCTCCGGTGCACCAGAGATACGCAAGGGGCTTTTCTATTCAGCCTGAGATCTTAAACGATCATACCAGCTGCACGATGGCCATCTCGGCGGCATCGCCCCGACGGGGACCAATCTTCACCACGCGGGTGTAGCCGCCGTTGCGGGAGGCGTACTTGGGGCCGATCTCATCAAAGAGCTTCTTGGCCACATCCTCCTTGGTGATAAAGGCCAGAGCCTGACGATAGGAGGCCAGGCTGTTGTGCTTGGCCAGAGTGATCATCTTCTCGGCCACGGGAGCCACTTCCTTGGCGCGGGCGTAAGTGGTCTTGATCTGGCCATTCTCCAGCAGGTAGGTCACCATGGCGCGGAGCATAGCCTTACGCTGGTCAGAACGCTTACCAAGTTTACGATATCCGGACATTGTGAAACACTCCTCAATCGGCGTTTCGCACAGCGAACGCCCTTCTCTGTAAATTCGTCCTGAGGGCCGCGGCCCTGGGGAGGACGTGGACCGGGACATCTATCCCGGGCCCGGGAGGGGACGTTACGTGCCCCCCGGACCGCCCTCCGGAAGCGGTTTAGTTCCCGCTGTCGTCGCTGGCCAGGGACAGACCCATCATGGCCAGCTTGTTGATGACCTCTTCCAGGCTCTTGCGGCCCAGATTACGCACCTTCATCATCTCGTCCTCGGTCTTGGAGATGAGGTCCTCCACCGTGTTGATGTTGGCGCGCTTGAGGCAGTTGAAGGACCGGACCGAGAGATCCAGCTCCTCAATGGTCAGCTCCAGGACCTTATCCCGCTGGGCCTCCGCCTTCTCCACCACCGTGGACTTGTTGCCCATGGTCTCGCTCAGGTCGGTGAAGAGCATGAAGTGGTCCACCAGGATCCGGGCGCCCAGACTCACCGCATCCCGGGCGGTGATGGTGCCGTTGGTCCAAACCTCCAGGGTCAGCTTGTCAAAGTCGGTGAGGTCGCCCACACGGGTGTTCTCCACCGTGTAGTTCACCTTCTTCACAGGCGTGTAGATCGAGTCTACCGGGATGAGTCCGATGACCGTCTGGGCCGGCTTGTTCCGGTCGGCAGGGACATAGCCCCGGCCGTGGGACAGCGTCAGCTCCATGTTAAGGGAGGCGTCAGGGCCCAGCGTGGCGATGTGGTGTTCGGGATTGAGCACCTCCACCTCGCCATCGGCCTTGATGTCACCGGCGGTGACCTCACCCTCGCCATTGGCCTCAATATAGACGGTCTTTACGCCCTCGGAGTGAAGCTTGGCAATGATGCCTTTCACGTTGAGGACGATCTCGGTCACATCTTCCTTGATGCCGGGGATGGTGCAGAACTCGTGCTGGACACCGGCGATCTTAATGGAGGTCACCGCGGTGCCAGGCAGAGAGGATAGCAGGATCCGGCGCAGAGAGTTCCCCAGAGTGGTGCCGTAGCCGCGCTCCAGCGGCTCCACCACATACTTGCCATAGGAGCCGTCGCCAGGATTTTCCACGCATTCGATGCGCGGCTTTTCGATTTCTACCATGAAACAGTTACCCTCCTTGTTGCGGCGGCAGAACGGGCTGGTTCTGCCGTATCGTCATTAGGTTCATTGGGGCGCGGGGGCGATGCCCCTGCTCTCCCACAGTCGAGGGTATCAATTCGATTACTTAGAATACAGCTCGACGATCAGGTGCTCCTCGATGGGCAGGTCGATGTCCTCCCGGGCGGGAGTGCCGACGACCTTGGCCACCAGGGTGTTCTGGTCGAAATCAAGCCACTTGGGAGTGGGGCGGGAGCCGTTGGCCTCCAGGGAGGCCTTGAACTTGTCAAGGCTGCGGCTGGAATCCTTCAGGGCGATGACCTCGCCGGGCTTCACCAGGTAAGAGGGAATATCCACCTTCTTGCCGTTGATGGTGAAGTGGCCATGGCGGACCAGCTGACGGGCCTCGGGACGGCTCATGGCAAAGCCCAGACGGTAGATGACGTTATCCAGGCGGGACTCCAGGATGGCCAGCAGGTTCTCACCGGTGACGCCCTTCTTGGAGGAGGCCATCTCATAGTACTTGGCGAACTGGGTCTCCAGCACGCCGTAGTAGCGGCGGGCCTTCTGCTTCTCACGCAGCTGCATGCCGTACTCGCTCATCTTCTTGTTCCGCGCGTTGCCGTGCTGGCCGGGCGCGAAGGGGCGGCGCTCCATGGCGCACTTGTCGGTGTAGCAGCGGTCACCCTTCAGGAAGAGCTTCTGGCCCTCCCGGCGGCACATGCGGCAGACCGCTCCGGTATATCTTGCCATATCGTAATTCCCTCCTCTAAATCAGACGCGGCGGCGCTTGGGCGGCCGGCAGCCGTTGTGGGGAACGGGGGTCACGTCCTTGATGAGGGTGACTTCCAGGCCCACGGCCTGCAGGGCGCGGATGGCGGCCTCACGGCCGGCGCCGGGGCCCTTCACGTACACCTCCACGGTCTTCAGGCCGTGCTCCATGGCCGCTTTGGCGGCGGTCTCAGCGGCGGTCTGAGCGGCGAAGGGGGTGGACTTACGGGAACCGCGGAAGCCAAGGCCGCCGGAGGAGGCCCAGCTCAGGGCATTGCCGCCCATATCGGTCACAGTGACCATGGTGTTGTTGAAGGAGGAGCGGATGTGCACCTGGCCCTTCTCAATATTCTTACGCTCGCGGCGCTTACGCACCACTTTCTTGCCGTTCTTAGCAGCAGTAGCCATGTGTATCTCCCTCCCTTACTTCTTCTTGTTGGCGACGGTACGCTTCGGGCCCTTGCGGGTACGGGCGTTGGTCTTGCTGCGCTGACCGCGGACGGGCAGGCCCTTGCGGTGCCGCATGCCGCGGTAGCAGCCGATCTCGGTCAGCCGCTTGATGTCCATCGCCACGTCACGGCGGAGGTCGCCCTCCACGGTGTAGCCGTTGGCGATCACCTCACGCAGCTTGGCCTCGTCGTCCTCGGTGAGATCCTTCACGCGGGTGTCGGGGTTGATCCCGGCCTCCTTCAGGATCTTGTTGGCGCTGGTGCGCCCAATGCCGAAGATGTAAGTGAGGCCGATCTCCACTCGCTTATCCTTCGGCAGGTCAATGCCGGCAATACGTGCCATATTTCTTCAGCGCCTCCTTTAACCTTGTCTCTGCTTGTGCTTGGGGTTTTCGCAAATAACCATGACTTTGCCCTTGCGCTTGATGATCTTGCACTTCTCGCACATGGGCTTCACGGACGGTCTGACTTTCATTGTTGAAACCTCCTATGAATGCCTGATGGCCCCTCGTCGTCGCGGGCTGCGCGGCGCTCGTCCCGCCCTACGGACAGGGCTCGCCTCTGCTCCGCCGCGCCCCTTCTTCCCCAAACGAAATTCCACTCATCTGGAGTCCCCAGCGGAGGCAAGGCCCCGCTGAAGAACGGTCCACGGCGATTCGGTCGTTGATGTTATCGATTTTACTTGCTTCTCCAGGTGATCCGGCCCCGGGTCAGGTCGTACGGCGACATCTGCACCGTCACCTTGTCCCCGGGCAGGATCCGGATGAAATTCATGCGGAGCTTTCCGGAAATATGGGCCAGGATGATGTGCCCATTTCCGATGTCCACATGGAAGGTCGTGTTGGGCAGGGACTCGGTGACGATCCCTTCCAGCTCGATCATATCGCTTTTTGCCAAGCCTAGTTCCCTCCTTGGTCGCGGAAGGCCCCCAGGGCCCTCCTGAGCTCACTGTCGGACACCGTGAGTCCGTCCTCCAGCTTCCGGATGGCCGGATGCCGGAACGTACCCCGGCACACCATGTCCACATGGCCTACTTTCTTCCGCTTGGGAGCGGCTGCCTTACGGCGCTTCCCATCGGCCAGCAGGAGATATTCCCCCTCCTGCCCGGTGACGCACAGCAGCATGCCCTTGTCGCGGCCGGCCGCTGAGCGGACGATCCAGCCTCTGCATTCCTGCATCAGAGATCTCCGCCCAGGGGGGTCAGGAGTTCGGGCTCCCCCTCGGTGATGAGGATGGTGTTTTCATAGTGGGCGGCCAGAGAGCCGTCCGCCGTGACGGTAGTCCAGCCGTCCTTGAGGACTCGGACCTCCCAGCCGCCGGCGTTGACCATGGGCTCCACGGCCAGCACCATACCCGGCAGGAGCCGGGCACCGTGTCCGGCGGGGCCGAAGTTGGGCACCTCCGGAGGCTCGTGGAGCTTGGCGCCCACCCCGTGGCCCACAAAGCTGCGGACGACAGAGTAGCCGTTTTTCTCCACATACTGCTGTACCGCGTGGGAGATGTCGCTCACCCGGTGTCCCGGAGTGGCCATCTTGATGCCCTCAAAGAAGCTCTGGCGGGTCACGTCAATGAGCCGCCGGGCTTCCGGAGAAATCTTCCCACAGGCAAAGGTGCCGCAGCAGTCTCCATGGAAGCCGTCGAGATAGGCACCCACATCCACGCTGACGATGTCGCCCTCCACCAGCTTCCGGTGATCCGGAATGCCGTGAATGACCACCTCGTTGATGGAGATACAGGCGGAGCCGGGGTAGCCGCTGTAATTGAGAAAGGAGGGCTCAGCACCATGGGCACGGATGAAGTCGCGCACCGCATGGTCGATCTCCAGTGTGGAGACCCCCGGCTTGACCATGGACCCAGCCAGCGCCCGGGCCTGGGACGTCAACGCCCCGGCCCGGCGCATGAGCTCGATCTCACGGTCGGATTTGATGGAGATCATGTTCAATGGGATGCCTCCAGGACCTGCTTGATGGCCCGGGTGGTATCCTCGATGGTGCCCAGGTCGCCAGGCACCACGTTGAGCTTGCCGCGCTCCTCGTAAAAATGCTTCAGGGGCTCGGTCTCGTCGTGGTAGACCACCAGGCGGGCCCGGACAGTCTCGGGCTTGTCGTCGTCCCGCTCCATCAGCTCGCCGCCGCACAGGTCGCAGACGCCGGCAGTCTTGGGGGGCTTGGACTCCACATGGAAGGGGGCGCCGCACTGGGTGCAGACCCGCCGGCCGTCCATGCGCTTGACAATAGCCTCATCGGAGATCTCCAGGGAGATGACGTGATCAAATTCGATGCCATGGGCTTCCAGGGCCTCGGCCTGGGCGATGGTGCGGGGCACGCCGTCCAGAATGAAGCCATTGGCACAGTCGGCCTCGGCCAGACGCTCCTGGATGATGCCGATGATGACCTCGTCGGGAACCAGCTTACCGGCATCCATATAGCTTTTGGCCTTCAGGCCGATGGGTGTGCCGGCCTTAACGGCGGCACGGAGGATGTTGCCGGTAGAGATGGTGGGGATACTCAGGTCGCGGGCGAGAATCTCGGCCTGGGTGCCCTTACCGGCACCGGGAGGCCCTAACAGGATCAGCTTCATACCCACTTACCTCCTTACTCCAGGAAACCCTTGTAGTGACGCATGAGCATCTGGGCCTCAAGAGCCTTCATGGTCTCCAAAGCCACGCTGACCACGATGATGATGGAGGTACCACCGATGGCCAGGTTCTGGACCCCGATGATGTTCTGCGTCACGATGGGGGCGATGGCGATGATGGACAGGTAGATGGCGCCGAACAGGGTGATCTTGCTGAGCACCTTGCTGATGAAGTCGGCGGTGGGCTTGCCGGGACGGAAGCCGGGGATAAAGCCGCCGTTCTTCTTCAGGTTGTTGGCCACCTCAATGGGGTTGAACTGCATGGTGGAATAGAAATAGCTGAAGCCCAGAATCAGCAGGAAGTAGATGACGGAGTACAGGACACCGGTGGTGTCGAAGATCCGCATCAAAGCGCCGCCGAAGCCTTCGCTGGCAGTGGTCCAGCCCACGAACATACCGATGGTGGCAGGCAGGGAGGCAATGGACTGGGCGAAGATGATGGGCATGACGCCGGACATGTTCACCTTCATGGGGATGTGGCTGGACTGGCCGCCATACATCTTCCGGCCCACCATCCGCTTGGCGTACTGCACGGGCAGCCGACGCTCCGCGTTGGAGATGAAGACGATGAGGACCACAATCGCCAGCATGCCGATGAGGATGAGGACGGCGCCCCACCAGGGCAGGATGAAGGTGCCCTCGGCGGGGGACTCGAGGAAGGATGCCTGGACACCGACCCACATGGTACCCACCATGCTGGGAACACGGGAGACGATACCGGCAAAGAGAATAATGGAGATGCCGTTGCCAATGCCAAACTCGGTGATCTGCTCACCCAGCCACATGACAAAGGCGGAACCGGCGGTGAAGCTGAGCACGATCACAATACCGGCCCAGATCCCGTTCATACCGCCCAGATCCAGCAGGTTGTTGGTGCGGATCAGGGTGTAGTAGCCAAAGCCCTGGAGGAGGGCGATGCCCACGGTGGTATACCGGGTGATGGCCGCGATCTTCTTCCGGCCCTCCTCGCCGCCCTCCTTCTGGAGGCGCTCCAGAGCGGGGATGGCAACGGTGAGGAGCTGGATGATGATAGAACTGTTGATATAGGGCTGCACACCTAGGGCAAACACCGTCGCGCTGGCGAAGGCGCCGCCGCTCATGGCGTTGATCATACCAAAGATGGTGCCGCTCATGCTGGTAAGGTAGTTGCTCAGCTGGTTCTTATCCACAAAGGGAACAGGAACCGCTGTGCCCAGCCGGAAGATGAGCAGCGCAAAGATGGTAAAGAGAATCTTCTTGCGCAGATCAGGGATCTTCCAGGCATTTTTGATGGTCTGGATCACTTCAGACCACCTCGTACTTTCCACCTGCCGCGACGATCTTCTCCTTGGCGGAGGCGGAGAAAGCGTTGGCCCGGATGGTCAGCTTCTTCTCAAGGCTGCCGTTACCCAGGATCTTCACGCCGTACTCACACTTGGAGAGAATGCCCTTCTCCAGAAGATCGCAGACGTTGACGGTGGCCCCGTCTTCAAATTTGTTCAGGCTGGAGACATTGACGATCTCCAGCGGCTTGGCGAAGATGTTGTTGAAGCCCCGCTTGGGGATCCGGCGCACCAGAGGCATCTGGCCGCCCTCGAAGCCGGCGCGGACACCGCCGCCGGAGCGGGCCCACTGGCCCTTGTGGCCGCGGCCGGCAGTCTTGCCGTTGCCGGAGCCATGACCGCGGCCCTTACGGAAGGCGCTCTTCACAGAGCCGGGCGCGGGGGAGAGTTCATGCAGATTCATTTCGCGCACCTCCTCACTGTTCCTCGGTGACCTGGAGCAGGTAACCGATATGGGCGATCTTGCCGCGGGTAGCCTCGTTGTCGGGCTGCACGGTGGTGTCGCCGATCCTGCGCAGGCCCAGAGCCTCGGCAGTCGCCTTGTGCTTGGCAATGCGGCCGTTCAGGCTCTTGACCAGCTTAATATTCAGCTTAGCCATTTCTAGCCCTCCTTAACCTACGATCTCGTCCACGCTCTTGCCGCGGACACGGGCGACCTCCTCGGGACCACGAAGAGCCTTCAGGCCCTCAAAGGTGGCGGAGACCACGTTCTGCTGATTGTTGGAGCGCAGGCACTTGGCACGGATGTCCTTAATGCCGGCGGCCTCCATGACGGCACGGACAGGGCCGCCAGCGATGATGCCGGTACCGGGAGCGGCAGGCTTGAGGAGCACGCGGCCGGCGCCGAACTCACCAATGACCTCGTGGGGGATGGTGGTGCCGGACAGGCTCACATTGATCATGTTCTTCTTGGCATCCTCAATGCCCTTACGAATGGCCTCGGGCACCTCGGCGGCCTTGCCCAGGCCGAAGCCCACGCGGCCCTTCTCGTCGCCCACGACCATGAGAGCGGCGAACTTGAAGATACGACCGCCCTTGACGGTCTTACTGACGCGGTTCAGAGAAACGAGCTTCTCGGTGAACTCGCTGGGTTCTCTTTCAAATCTAGCCATGTTCGTTCTCTCCTCCCCTTAAAATTCCAGGCCGCCCTCACGGGCGCCCTCGGCCAGGGCCTGGACCCGGCCATGGTAGACATAGCCGCCACGGTCGAAGACCACGGCGGTGATGCCGGCGGCCTTGGCGCGCTCGGCCACCAGCTGACCCACCATCTTGGCGGCGTCGGTCTTGGTGCCGTCGCAGTGGAAGCTCTTCTCCAGAGAGGAGGCAGAGACCAGGGTCTTGCCCGCCACATCGTCAATGATCTGGGCGTAGATGTTGGTCTCGCTGCGGAACACGTTCAGGCGGGGTCTCTCGGGCGTGCCGGAGATTTTTCCGCGCACTCTCTTGTGGCGCTTAAGCCGCTGAGCGTTGGTATTGGGTCTCTTGATCATTTAGGCACACCTCCTTATTTCTTCTTGACGCCGGTCTTGCCTTCCTTGCGGCGGATGACCTCGTCAGTGTATTTGATACCCTTGCCCTTGTAAGGCTCGGGGGGTCTTTTCTCTCTGACCTCGGCGGCAAACTGGCCCACCTTCTGCTTGTCGGAGCCGGAGATGACGATCTTGTTGGGGTTGGGCACGTCGATGGAGATGCCCTCGGGCTCCTCCATGGTGACCTGATGGGAGAAGCCCAGGTTCATGACCAGCTTGTTCCCCTCCTTGGCCACACGGTAGCCAACACCATTGACGTCCAGCTCCTTCTTGAAGCCGTCGGTCACGCCCACCACCATGTTGTGGAGCAGGCTGCGGGTCAGGCCGTGCAGGGCACGGTTCTCCTTGGCGTCATTGGGACGGGTCACATGGAGCTCGCTGCCCTCCTGGCTGATGGTCATGGCGGGGCTGAGCTGCTGGGTGAGGGTGCCCTTGGGGCCCTTCACAGTGACCAGATTGTCGCTGCCGATGGTGATCTCCACGCCGGCGGGGACAGAGATAGGCGTTCTTCCGATTCTAGACATTTCTCTCTCCCTCCTTACCACACGAAGGCCAGGACTTCACCGCCGACATGCTGCGCACGGGCAGCCTTGTCGGTCATGACGCCCTTGGACGTGGACACGATGGCGATACCCAGTCCGCGGAGGACACGGGGGAGCTCGTCGGCTCCGGCGTACACCCGCAGGCCGGGCTTGGAAACACGGCGAAGGCCGGTGATGACCTTTTCCTTGTTGGCATTGTACTTCAGGGTGATACGGATCACACCCTGCGTGCCGTCGTCGATCAGCTGGAAGTTCTTGATATAGCCTTCATCCAGCAGGATCTGGGCGATGGACTTCTTCATGTTGGACGCGGGCACGTCCACGGTGTCATGCTTGGCGTTGTTCGCGTTGCGGATGCGGGTGAGCATATCCGCAATGGGGTCCGTGATATGCATGAGTCTTTACCTCCTTTTAGAGTTACAGGCGCTGCCTGTTTCGGCGGAAGGTATCGGAGCTAGGTGGGCACCGACCTGTTGACCGCCGGCTGGGATTGTATAGAAACAGGAAGGAGGAGTCGGGAAATAGGAATCTGCTGATCCCTAGTTCCCAATTCCTTTTCCTCATTTCTCTATTTCCGCGCCACCGCGCTGCGGTGGGCAGAGCCTTCCGGAAAGCGATTACCAGGAGGCCTTCTTCACGCCGGGAATCTGACCCTTGTAGGCCAGCTCCCGGAAGCAGATACGGCAGATGCCGTAGTCACGCAGGTAGGCGTGGGGACGGCCGCAGATCTTGCACCGGTTGTAGCGCCGGGTGGAGAACTTGGGCTCACGCTGCTGCTTGAGGATCATAGATTTCTTAGCCATTTGTCATTCTCCTCCTTACGCCTGGGCAAAGGGAGCGCCGATCTGGGTCAGCAGCTCCTTGGCCTCTTCGTCGGTCTGAGCGGTGGTGCAGAACACGATGTCCAGGCCGCGGATCTTGTCGATCTTGTCATACTCGATCTCGGGGAAAATGAGCTGCTCCTTCAGGCCCAGGGCATAATTTCCGCGGCCGTCAAAGGCGTTGGGGTTGATGCCCCGGAAGTCACGCACACGGGGCAGGGCCACGTTGAAGAGACGGTCCAGGAACTCCCACATACGGTCGCCCCGCAGAGTGACCTTGGCGCCAATGGGCATGCCCTCACGGAGCTTGAAGTTGGCCACAGACTTCTTGGCCTTGGTGATGATGGCCTTCTGGCCGGTGATCTTGGTCAGATCGCCCACCACGGCCTCCAGGACCTTGGAGTTGTCCCGAGCCTCGCCGCAGCCGCAGTTGACCACGATCTTGTCCAGCTTGGGAATCTGCATGGAGCTCTTGTAGCCGAACTTCTGCATAAGAGCAGGAGCGACCTCGGCCAGGTACTTCGCCTTCAGGTTAGGCACTTTCTTATCAGCCATTGTCTATTCTCCTCCTCTCTCAGATCTCGGCGCCGCACTTCTTGCAGATGCGGACCTTCTTGCCGCCCTCAACCTTGTGGCCGATGCGGGTGGGCTTGTTGCACTTGGGGCAGACCTTCTGCACCTTGCAGGCATAGATGGGGGCCTCCTTCTTCAGGATGCCGCCCTCCTCGCCCTGCTTGCGGGGCTTGGTGTGACGGGAGACCACATTGACCTTCTCCACGATCACCTTGCTCTCCTTGGGCATGACGGCCAGGACCTTGCCCTGCTTGCCCTTATCCTTGCCGGAGAGCACGACCACCAGGTCGTCCTTCTTGATGCTCATCTTGTTCATGTTTTCTCCTACCCCCTTACAGCACTTCGGGAGCCAGGGACAGGATCTTCATGTAATCCTTGTCGCGCAGCTCGCGGGCCACGGGCCCAAAGATACGGGTACCGCGGGGATTCTTGTCGTCCTTGATG
>DXCX01000053.1 GCA_019115785.1 Candidatus Intestinimonas merdavium
TGAAGTACTGGTCCCCTGTGGACTGGTACAACGGCGGTATGGAGCACACCACCCTCCACCTGCTGTACAGCCGGTTCTGGCACAAGTTCCTCTATGACATCGGCGTGGTGCCCACCAAGGAGCCCTACCAGAAACGGACCTCCCATGGCATGATCCTGGGCGAGGGCGGCGAGAAGATGTCCAAGAGCCGGGGTAACGTCATCAACCCCAACGATGTGGTGGCCCAGTACGGCGCCGACACCATGCGTCTCTATATCATGTTCATCGGCGATTTTGAGAAGGCCGCCGCCTGGAGCGACAACGCCGTGAAGGGCTGCAAGCGCTTCCTGGACCGGGTTTGGAACCTCTCTGAGCAGGTCACCGGGGATGCGGACTACACCCCCGTCAATGAGGGCTGCATCCATCGGACCATCAAAAAGGTCTCCCAGGACATTGAGGCTATGAAGTTCAACACCGCCATTGCTGCCCTTATGGCCATGGTCAACGATTTCTATGCCAACGGCTGCTCCAAGGGCGACTACAAGGCCCTGCTGCTGATGCTCTCCCCCTTCGCCCCCCACATGGTGGAGGAGCTGTGGGCGTCCATGGGCTACGCCGCCGAGACCGGCGCCATGGCCTGCCAACAGTCCTGGCCTGCCTACGACGAGAGCAAGACGGTGGAGGCCGAGGTTACCCTTGCCGTTCAGGTGGGCGGCAAGCTGAAGGGTACTGTCACCGTGCCCCTGAACAGCGATGACCAGACCTGTGTGGACGCCGCCCTGGCCCTGGACAAGGTAGCCAAGCTGCTGGAGACTATGCAGGTGGTCAAGACCATTGTGGTCAAGAATAAACTCGTGAATGTGGTCATGAAGCCCAAGGGCTGAGCACAGGAGGTCCCAGAGTTCCTTTTTCCACCGTTTGTGGAAAAAGAGCACTGGTGAGGCGGAATTGCCCTCTTGACAAGTATCCCAAAATTGCATATAATACTACTGTTAAAGCCATAAATATGGCCCTTTATGTGGTGGCGCTCCCATCACTTCGGAGGGAGGGGAAATAGATGTCGGAAGTCCATGTGAGAGAAAACGAGTCTCTGGAGAGCGCGCTGAAGCGTTTCAAGCGCAGCTGCGCCAAGTCCGGAGTGCTGGCTGAGGTGCGTAAGCGTGAGCACTATGAGAGTCCCAGTGTCAAGCGCCGCAAGAAGTCCGAGGCCGCCCGTAAGAACCGTAAGAAGTTCTATTGATGGACGTAAAGCCCAGCGCCTAATGGCGCTGGGCTTTTGTTATGCCTGAGCGAGGAGCTCCGGCAGCAGATCGCTTACCTCTGGAAAGAAGAGTAGGGCGCGGCGGATACCCAGGGCCTCCGCCAGCCGCAGCTTTTTCCGGATGGAGCCGGCATCATCGAAGAGAACGAAGTGGGCGCCGCTCTGCCGGTTCATATAGGTAAAATAGCGGGCGCATAGCTCATCGGAAAAGAAGATGGAGGGGGAGAGCTCCTCTAGTTTGGAAGTCAGTTCCGACTGGGAGAGGGGACGTCCCTGGCCGTTGGGGGAGGGGAGGAAGAAATCCTCCGCCGTCCGCTCTACTGCCAGGGCCACCCGGCCGGCTCCGTAGCGCTCCACGGCCTCCGCCAGCCGCTGACGCAGGCTGCCCCCGGAGAGGGCGGTGGAGATGAGGACCCGTCCGGTACCGCTGTGGCGGCCGTAGGGCTCGGAGACATAAAAGCTCCGGTTCTGCCGGGCCAGCATGGGACCCAGCTGGGACACGATGGCGGACAGGAGAGGAAGGCTGCGCTCAAAGGCGCAGACGACACCCCCAAAGCCACGGGCGGAACACTCCCGAACCACCTCCTGACAGAAGCCATCCGGCGTCCCGCGTCCGTCAAAGCCGCTGTCGTCGATGTACATGAGTCCGCCCCGGACCGGGATGGGCAGGTTGGACCGGAATAGGTGGGGACCTCCCCCCACACGATAGGCCACATGGGCCAGAGTAAGGCCGTAGGGCTGGGCCGTCGTCACCTCGTTTGGCGGAACGGCCAGGATCAGCTGGGATGTCGTTCCCATACACTTCGCTCCCCCTTGTCCATTTTGTTTGGAACTGGTATAATGCAGTCTATGCCGACAAGATCAGTTTCATGAGGTGTACCATGTCTTTTTCTCTCATTCCGGATGGGGTCTATCCTTCCATCTATCAGATCGACGGTCCGGCCCTGAACCGGCGGGGGATCACCCTGCTCCTGGCCGATCTGGACAACACCCTGGCCAAATACGGCCAGCCGGAACCGGACCAGGATCTCCGGGCGTGGAAGGACGCCCTGGCGGCGGCGGGGGTGGAGCTGTTTCTCCTCTCCAACAGCCGTAAACCCCGCCGGGCCGAGCACTTTGCCCGGGCGCTGGGTATCCCCTTCCTGGGGCACGCGGAGAAGCCGAAGTCCGGCGGCTTTCTCAAGGCCATGGCGCAGATGGGACGTACCCCCGCCCAGACGGCTATGGTGGGCGATCAGATCTTTACCGATATTCTGGGTGCCAAGCGGACGGGTGTACTGGCCCTGATGGTGGAGCCCATCCAGCTTGCCGGAAACCCCGGCCGCTACCTCCGATACGCCGTGGAGGAGCCCTTCCGAGCTCTGGGGCGGCGCCGGACAAGGAAGGAGTGATCCAAATGAACGCACGGTTCGGACCCGCCGGACAGGCGGAAAACTATCGGGGCAAGAGCTCGGTCCAGTACCCCGCCTGGCTGGCGGAGCGCGGACTGGACGCCTTCGAGTACCAGTGTGGGAAGGGGGTCAATGTGGGGGAGGAGACGGCCCGGGCTGTGGGCGAGGCCGCCCAAAAAAGCGGTGTGGTCCTCTCTCTCCACGCCCCCTATTTCATCAACCTGGCCAATCCCGATCCGGAGAGCCTGAAAAAGACAACAGGCTATATCCTCTCCGCCTGCCGGGCGGCGGACTGGATGGGAGCCGCCCGGGTCACCGTCCACACCGGCGCCCTTATGAAGCGGACCCGCCGGGAGGCCCTGGACATCGCCATAAAATCTCTGAAGGAGGTCATTGCGGCCTGCGACGGGGAGGGCTTCGGCCACATCACCCTGTGCCCGGAGACCATGGGCAAGATCAACCAGCTGGGGGATCTGGACGAGGTGCTGGAGCTCTGTCAGCTGGACGAGCGGCTGCTGCCCTGCATTGACTTCGGGCACCTCTACGCCCGTTCCCTGGGGGAGCTGGAGGGGGAGGAGGCCACGGTCCGGATGCTGGACCGGGTGGAGGAGCTGCTGGGGCGGGACCGGGCCAGCCGGTTCCACAGCCACTTTTCCAAGATCGCCTTTACCCCCAACGGCGGAGAGAAGGTCCATTTGACCTTCGACCAGCAGGACTTCGGGCCCGACCCGGCCCCCCTGATGAGAGAGCTGGCCCGCCGCCGCTGGAGCCCCACCATCATCTGTGAGTCGGCGGGCACCCAGGACGTAGACGCGCTTACCATGAAAAAACAGTATCTGGCACACCTGATATAAGGGGAGATTGGATATGAGGCCGTTGTTGTGTGCTCTCGTGATCCTGCTGCTGCTGTGTGCCTGCTCTTCCAATGAGAGCGGCGTCAAACAGGTGGAATATGGTGGGAAGACCTTTGTGGTGGACACTGAGGCGGGCACCATCACCTTTGACGATCAGGTGTACCGCTATGAAGGGAGCGGAAAGTCGGCGGAGTTCACCTACCCGGACGGTTCCACCTTTTGGTGGAGGCAGCAGGGGAATATGGGACATGGTGGATGGAGTGCTGACTATGATCCGGGGGCCCATGGCTATATTTCAGGGGATACCCTATTGGAGGTGCTGCGGGAGCTGGAGCCTTCCACAGTGAAAAATGGGGAGCAGTTCCTGGCCGGTGTGGTCCTGGTGTTGGTGGGGGCCGTGAACGCCATCGCCCCGGCCATGGTATGGGCGATGTCCTATGGCTGGCGGTTTAAAAACGCCGAGCCCTCCGACGCGGCCTTGGTGATCTACCGCTTCGGCGGAATCGTTGCCTGCGTGATCGGGGCGTTTTTGGTCCTGTTTAGTTTTTAAGCGGATGGATTTTATTCATGCAGCTGACAAGATATAGAAGGGAAGTATAAAAGATGAATCATCTCAAACAGATCGCGGCCAAGCTGCCGGAGTACGGCATCGACGCCATGCTGCTCAACAGTGAGCCCGGCGAGTTCTATGCCGTGGGTTTCCACGGTGAGGGCAATGTGGTGGTAACGGCGGAGGCTTGCTACTACTTTACCGACTCCCGGTATATCGAGGCCGCCCACAGCCTGGTCACCGGGGCCGAGATCGCCATGACCGACCGGAACCGCAACTACCGGGCCATGGTCCAGGAGATCATTGAAAAGCACGGCATCCAGAAGCTGGGCTTCGAGGAGGAGTATCTGTCGGTATCCGCCTACCACATGTGGGAGGCGGGCCTCACCGCCGAACTGATACCTGCCCAGAAGCTGGTCAACAGCCTCCGGGCCGCCAAGGATCAGGAGGAGATCGCCCTCATGGTAAAGGCCCAGGAGATCACCGACCGGGCCTTTGACGAGATCTGCAAATTTATCCAGCCCGGCATGACCGAGCAGGAGATCGCCGCCAAGCTCCAGTACGACATGCTCCGCTTCGGCGCCATGCGCATGTCCTTCGACCCCATTGTGGCCTCCGGCCCCAACGGAAGCAAGCCCCATGCCATTCCCAGCGACCGAAAGGTCCAGAAGGGCGACTTCATTACCATGGACTTTGGCTGCGTCTACGGCGGCTATTGCTCCGACATGACCCGCACCGTTGCCCTGGGCGAGCCCACGGAGGAGATGAGGAAGGTCTACCACATCGTGCTGGAGGCCCAGAAGGCCGGTATTGCCGCCGCCAAAGCGGGCGTCACCGGAAAGAGTGTGGACGCCGCCGCCCGGAAGGTCATCGAGGACGCCG
Organism: Candidatus Intestinimonas merdavium; assembly: GCA_019115785.1. Taxonomy (GTDB): domain Bacteria; phylum Bacillota; class Clostridia; order Oscillospirales; family Oscillospiraceae; genus Intestinimonas; species Intestinimonas merdavium. The sequence goes on from DXCX01000053.1 coordinate 4,918, forward strand.
GCTACGGCGAATACTTCGGCCATGGCTACGGCCATAGTGTGGGCATCGAGATCCACGAGTCCCCCAACGCCAATACCCGGGACGAGACCCTCCTGCCCGTGGGTGCGGCAGTCTCCGCCGAGCCCGGCATCTATCTGCCCGGGAAGTTCGGTGTACGCATCGAAGATGTGACGGTTTTGACGGCGGAGGGCTGCATGGATATCACCAAATCGCCTAAAGAACTGATCATTCTCTGAAACTGGAGGAAAACCCCTTGCAAATCCGGGAATAATAGGGTAAAATAATTTCGATAATTCATGGGTAGGGGGCCAGTACGCCCCGACGTGGAAAAACAGATGCTTCTTTTGGAGGATGAGTACCAATGCCTATTACTGCCAGTGATTTCCGTAACGGCGTGACCTTTGAAATGGATGGTCAGGTCATGCAGGTCGTGGAGTTCCAGCATGTCAAGCCCGGCAAGGGTGCCGCTTTCGTGCGGACTAAGATGAAGAATGTCATGACCGGCGCGGTCACCGAGACCTCCTTCAACCCCACCGCCAAGTTTGAGACCGCCTATGTGGAGCGCAAGGATATGGAGTACAGCTACAACGATGGTGACCTGTACTACTTCATGGACCCCGAGACCTATGATCTGGTGCCTGTGAGCAAGGATACCCTGGGCGACGACTTCCGCTTTGTCAAGGAGAATATGCCCTGCAAGATCAACAGCTACAAGGGCAAGATCTTTATGGTGGAGCCCCCCACGTTCGTGGAGCTGGAGGTCACCGAGACCGATCCCGGCTTCCGGGGCGACACTGCCACCAACGTGACCAAGCCCGCCACTCTGGAGACCGGCGCTGAGATCAAGGTGCCCCTCTTCATCAATCCCGGCGACAAGATCAAGATTGACACCCGTTCCGGCGAGTATCTGGAGCGCTGCAAGAAGTAAGGGTTGGAATCCGAGAACCAGGCCCTTTGAGGCCGCATGGATAAGGAGAGTTTGTTATGACGATCACCGAGAAGGTCGCTTATCTGAAGGGTCTGGCCGACGGCCTTGCCATTGACACCGAAAAGTCCAAAGAGGGCAAGCTCATCTCCGTCATCATCGACATTCTGGAGGAGATGGGAATGTCCATCGAGGACCTGGAGGAGAACACCACCGCTCTGGGCGAGGAGCTGGACGCCGTGTCCGACGATCTGGCCGACGTGGAGGAGATCCTCTTCGAGGACGAGGATGACGAGGACGAGGACGGGTGCTGCTGCGGCGAGGAAGACGACGATGACTTCTTTGAGGTCGAGTGCCCCAACTGCCAGGAGCCCCTGGTCATCGACGAGGATGTGCTGGAGGCAGGCGTTATCGAGTGCCCCAACTGCCACAGCCAGTTTGCCGTGTCCGATGAGTGCGACTGCGACGAGGATGGCTGTGACTGCGGCTGCGGTCACGACCACGACGAGGAGTAAGCCTTAATCTCGCAAATGGAGCGCCCGCCTGGATTTCCAGGCGGGCGCTTTTGGTCGTCTATCAGAAGGCCGGCCCGCCGCAATACGCGGCAGGCCGGCCTTTGGCTCTTTGTAGATGTGGTGCGTTTATTTGGTGGCAATGTCAATGGCGGCATCGTTCTGAGTGACGGTGAAGCCCAGGAGGGTAGACAGGCCCTCCGCGGTAACGCAGTAGTGACCGGGGGATACAATGGCGGCGGGGATCTCCACCGCCTGGCCGTTCACCTGTACAGTAAGGGTGGTCTCGGTGACTGCGGGGGGCATATTGCCCATCACAATGGGCTCATCATCATAGCTCCCACCCACCGTAATGGTTACGCCGTTGTCCCAGCCGATGTCAAAGGCGGCGCCGGTGCCCTTCACGGCATAGGCGATGTCGCGGAGGCGATAGTAGGTGATGGAGCCGGTCTCATAGGACATCGTCCAGGCGAAGGCATTGCCCACCTTGACGCCGTCTACGCTGATGTTATAAGACTGGGTGGCGGCGTTGGCCTGGGCCTCGGCCACCAGGGCGTCATAGTCGGCCAGGTTGTAGCTGGAGGCATAGGGGGGGTCCAGCAGGCCGTCGTTGATATAGCTGATGAGCTCGGCCCGGCGGGGATCGTCCTCGCTGAGGTCCACACCCACGATCTTCCAGTTGTTATCCACCTCGGGGGCCACGGGAGAGTGCTCAGCGAAGTAGGCCACGATCATATCCCGGATGGAGTTGGAGGACTCCCAGTCCTTGGTGCCGGAGATCAGATTTTGGGCCTTGAGGGCGGAGGAGTAGCGATAGTTGTTTACCGCCAGGGTGAGGGTCTGGTCGTCCTGAAGGGGGGCGCCCTGGAACATGACGTTCTTGATACGCGCTCCCTTGGGCTGGGACAGGTCGATCTCATACTCCACGCCGGCGAACATGTCGTACAGGTAGTCGGGATACTCTGGGTCGAAGGAGATGTTGATGTCCCCCTCCTTCCACTGGTTGTAGCACTCGGCGGACCACTCCATGTAGGCCTTCAGCTCGGCGCCGGTGACGGTGACCCGGTAGAGGGTGTTGTCGAACTTGTAGATGTCGAAGATATTGCCGTAGTTGATGTCGCCTGCGGGCAGGTCACTGGTATCCTTGAAGAGGGCGGCGGCGGAGACATCGGCGCCGGAGTTCTCCAGCTGGATCTTGTTGATGAGGTCCATGACGGCGGTGTCCATCACACGGCCGGCGGGGATGCCGGAGATCTCATTCTCAGGCTGGAATTTGGCGGTGGTGGAGCCTAGGGCCACGCCGCCCTCGCCGTCTTCACCCGAGCCGCCGCCATTGATGTAGTCGATGGTCTTCTGATGGGCCTCAGCCACCAGGGGAATGTCCCGAATCTCCTGACTGGGGGCCACATCGGTCATGTCCACGACCTCCACAGTGGCGTCGACAATGTTGTTGTCGGCGTCCAGGGTGAGATCGAAGCGGGCAATGTCACGACCGCCGTTGCGCACGCCGCCGATGACGGTAGTGCCCTGGGTCTCATTGACCACCACATGATTGTGGGCCACCTGGAGCACGTCAATCTCCGGATTGTCGTCCAGGATTTTCTGGGCGGAGTCGGAGCCGCCCTCCTCATCAAATTCGGCGTACATGCCCATGTGGGCGGATACCACGATCACGTCGGCCTGATCGCCGATCTCGTCGATGGCTTTACCCACGGCCACGTTGGCGGCCTCAAAGGTGGCCCCATCAATACCCTCCTTGCCGCCGTCCCAGATGGGCACATCGGGGGTAACCACGCCGATGATGGCCACTTTCACGCCGTCCTTCTCTACGATGGTCCAGCCGGCGCCGGTGACCAGCTCACCCGCCGCGTCGGTGACGTTGGTGGCCAGCACAGGGAACTCAGCCTGGCCCAGGATGGTCTGCATGGTGGGGATGCCCCAGTTGAACTCATGATTGCCCAATGTCATGGCGTCATAGCCCATGTAATTCATGGCGGTGATGACGGGATGGGGATCTTCCGGGGTCTTATTGTAGAGGTCGTCGGTCATGATGGTGCCCTGAATGTCATCACCGGCATCAATGAGAATGGTGTTGGGGTTCTCAGAGCGCGTCTGCTGGATATAGGTGTAGAGGCGGGCCATACCGTTGTTGGCGGTCTCACTGTTGTCCTCATAGGAAAATCCCCAGATATTACCGTGCATGTCCGAGGTGCCCAGGATGGTAATATGCTTCTCACCGGCGTCGGCCTCAGCGGCCAGAGCGGCGGCGGGCAGCAGAGAGGCCGTCATGCTCAGTGTGAGCAGGAGCGGCAGCAGCCGTTTGCCAAACTTCATCTTTCTCATTCCTCCTAATCATCTTACAAATTGGGGATATGGGGCAGATTGATTCTATCATTTTCCCTAGAAAAATACAATAGGTCCACCTGTATTTTACACGATTCCCACAAAAGCAAAGAAACTGGCCGCCCAGAACGGGCGGCCAGCGAAAAATTTAGAGTTCGATGCTCTGACCGTGCTCCAGAAGCACTTTGCCGGAGCAGGAGAGGCGGTCGGCCTGGGTGCGGTTGTACTGATAGCTGGGGTCGGTGTGGATGGGGATGGTGTGCTTGCCGCTGATCCGCTTGGCGCAGGTGCTGGCCTCGGCGGGGTCCATATTATAGATGCCGTCTACCGGCAGGAGGACCCAGTCCAGCTTCCGGGGGGCCAGGACGCTCATGTGGGGCATGGTGGAGGTATCGCCGGCATGGTAGAGGGTGATGCCGTCCATGGTGAGGATGTAGCCCACGCACTCCTTGGGGTCATGGTTGCGGTTGCCGGCGGGAACGGTCTGGATATGGACGCCGGCAGCGTCAAAGTTGTGGTACTGGCCGCCGGCCAGAGCGTCAGCGGAGCGGATGACCACACCGTCCGGCTTTAAAGTTACCTTGCTCAGGTCGTTGTGGTCCCCGTGCTCATGGGTGATGAGCACCAGGTCGGCGGGCAGATCATAGCCCTCGCCGGCGAAGGGGTCGATGTAGATGACCGCTCCGGACCGGGTGGTGATGCGGCAGCTGGCGTGTCCCTGAAAGAGCAGTGTTGCCATGGTATTACCTCCTTGTGTCACAATCTTTGTTTCCGGAAACAGAATGTTATGGCGAAAAAGATCGCCAGGTAGAGGGTGATGGAAGCGCCGGCGGAGGAGCCGATATAGTATGAGGTAAGGAGCCCGGCAATCCCGGCAGCCAGGGCGGACAGAAGGGAGATGAGGTGATACTGCCCCATGTTCCGGGCCACATTCCGGGCGGCGGCGCCGGGAAGAACCAGCAGAGAGTTGATGACCAACAGACCCACCCAGGTCATGGTCACCGTTACGACCACGGCGATGGCGGCGGAGAAGAGGGCCTCCTGCCAGAAGACCCGGATGCCCCGGCTGTCAGCCAGAGCGGGGTGGACGGAGGAGAGCATGAGCTGGTTGAAGGAGCACACCCACAGCAGGATGACCACCAGCAGGATAATGGCCATCAGCCCGATCTTTACAGGCTCCACGCTGAGGATGTCGCCGATGAGGAGGGCGTTGAACTTGGTAAAGCTGCCGCCGCCGAAGGTGGCCAGAAAGATGCCCAGGGCCACGGCGGTGGAGGAGAAAACGCCGATGACGGTGTCGCTGGCCAGGTTGGTCCGCCGCCGGACCACGCTGAAGAGGAGGGCAAAGCCCACAGCAAAGAGGACGGCCACCCACATGGGGTCCACCCCAGCGAAGAGCCGCCAGGCGGAGGAGAGCAGAGTGCCGATGGCGATGCCGGTGAAGGCGGAGTGGCCCAGTGCGTCGGAAAAGAAGGACATGCGGCTTTCCACCACCATGGTGGAGAGAATGCCGAAGAGGGGGGAGATGACCAGTACCGCCAGAAAGGCGTTCTTCATAAAAACATGATCCACCCACGCAAAGGGGAGCAGATTGACCAGCGTATACCAGAGCTCCATCAGACGCCTCCCCTTCCCAACGTCAGGTGGAAGACCTCCCGAAATTCTGGGGAGGAAAGGACCTCAGTGGGCTTGCCCGCCTTGAGAACGGTGCCCTGAAGGAGGATGACCTTGTCGGCGTACTCCTCCAGGGTGGCGAAATCGTGAGTGGAGAGAAGGATGGAGAGGTCGTACTGGGTACGGACCTCGTCCAGCATATCCAAAAGCTGCTTTTCCCCCTCAATGTCCACGCCGGAGAGGGGCTCGTCCAAAATAAGGATATGGGGCACCGGCTCCAGGGCCATGGCCAGCAGTACCCGCTGGAGCTCGCCGCCGGAGAGGGCGCCGATGCGCTTGTCAATGAGGCTCTCAGCGTGGACCCGGCTCAGACAGGTCTCCACCCGGGTCCGGAGGCGTTTGGGAGTGGGGAGAAAGACGGGCCAGTCCGAGATGGAGGCGGAGAAGAGGTCCAGTACGCTCACCGGATCACCACGGTCAAAGGAAGGGGACTGGGGCACATAGCCGATGAGGGGGCGGGTGTGTTTTCCCCCGGCCTTCTGGAAGTCGATGGTCCCTGTGTGGGGAAGCTGGCCCAGGACAGTTTTGAAGAGGGTAGATTTACCCGCTCCATTGGGGCCGATGAGGGCGGTGATCTCCCCACAGTGGAGGTGAAAGTCCACATCGTGAAGGATGACCTGGTCCCCGGCGGTCACCCCCAAGCCCTCGGCCCGGAGGCAGCAGGCCCGGGAGCAGCCCGCCCCGGCGGGCAGATCGTCGTGCTTGTGTACGCTCATCCCAGGGCCTCCAGTATGGTGTCGATGTTCTGATCCATGGCGTCCACGTAGGGCTGGATGCCACTGCCGTCGCCGCTCATGACCAGGTCCAGCTGGTAGACGGCGCAGCCGGTCTCCCGGGCGATGGCCTGGGCGGTGGCGTCAGAGCCGTTCTTCTCCGTGAAGATGGCAGGAATATCATGTTCCTGAATGAGCCCCACGATCTCCTTGATCTCGGCGGCGCTGGCCTCGGCTCCCTCCTCTTCCTCGATGGCTTTCAAAAGGTCCAGGCCGGTGGCCTGGGCAAAATACTGAAAGCCGTCGTGGAAGGTGATGAGGGGTCTGCCCGCCAGCCGCTCCAGCTTGGTATCGTCATAGCCCAGGGCAGCGGCGGCTGCGGTCCGGTTCTGCTCGTAGATCTCCTGGTGCTCCGGGTCCAGAACACACAGCTCCCTGGCGATGTTCTCCAGCATGAGAGAGACATTCCCCTCATCCATCCAGATGTGAGGGTCATACTCGGTGTCGTGGTCATGGCCCTCGTGGTCCAGGGCGGCCAGAAGCTCCACCCCTTCGGAACAGTCAATGACGGGGGCGTCAGAGGTGGCCAGGGCGTCGGACATGAAGTCCTCCAGACCCACGCCGTTCATCACAATGACGTCAGCGGCTTCAATCGCCTTCATGCCATTGACCGTAAGGGTGTAGTCGTGGAGACAGGAGATCTCCTCCTGGATGAGTCGGGTAACTTCCACCCCGTCCACCCCCTCGGTGATGGCGGTGGTGAAGAGATAGACCGGATAGGTCGTGGCCAGAATGTGAAGGGAATCGTCTTCCTCCGCCGGTGTGTCCGCGGTCCCGCCGCCGCAGGCGGTGAGCAGCAATAGGCCGGAGATGAGCAGGGAGAGTATGGTTTTTTTCACAAAAGCACCTCGTCATGGTTTGAATTTTCTAATCTCCAATATTATACCTCATTGCTGGGCATTTGTAAAACAAAAACGCGGACCGGAGCATATCCGGTCCGCGTTGGACTAGCGGAATCATTTGGCGTAGTAATTGATGAGGCAGCCAGCCAGGATGATAGCCCTCTCCTCTTCTGTGATACCGGGAAGGGTAAGGGTAACGGGCTTCTCATGGCCACTCTGGAGGAGAACAGCGGAGATGGTCTCGTCTCCCCGCTCCAGGGCGGCGCGGACGCCAGGGATATAGAGCCGATCGCCGGGCTGGATGTTCCAGTCCTTCACATCGGGGGCCTGGAAGGGGAGCATGCCCCAGTTGACCACGTTGGAGCGGTAGCGCTTGGTGGCAAACTCGGCGCACAGGTTGGCACAGCCCCCCAGCACCCGCTGGCAGGAGGCGGCCTGTTCCCGGGCGGAACCGTCGCCGGGTTTGAGCGCCATGATAAAGGAGCCCAGACCAGTGGTCTTGGGGTCGTGGCCCAGAAGGGCGTCGGTGTCTTCCCCGGAGCGGCGCTTCCGCTCCTCGGCCTGGATGGCCTTTGCCCGGGGGACGTACTGGGGGTCCTTCCGGGAGAGGGCAAATTCGCTCAGGCGTAGAGGGTTGGATCGGTAGGAGGAGGTCTCGCCGGAGGGGATGAGCTCATCGGTGGTGGTCACCGGGTCGTAGATGGCGGCGGCGGCGGTGAGGAGCAGGTCCTCCGGCAGGGGGATCTGCTCCGGCCAATCGGCGATGTTGGGGCCATAGACCAGCGCGGTCTCCGGCTTTGGGCTGCCCACGCCAAAATAGACCCGGGCTTTGTAGGCGGAGTCGTCGTAGGCCCAGCTCTCATCGGGGCGGTCGGCAGGTACGTCGGGGAGCTCATCGGCAGCGGTGAGGATGCCTCCGTTCCGGGCGGTGGCGGCGATGCTGCGGGCGTCCATGAGGGCCACATAGGAGATCTGGCCCTCGCCGGGCTTGGAGCCCTCCCGGTTGGGAAAGTTCCGGGTGGAGTGGCGGATGGAGAAGCCGCCGTTGGCGGGCACATCGCCGGCGCCAAAGCACGGGCCGCAGAAGCAGGAGCGAATGGAGGCGCCGGCGGCCATGAGGGAGGCGATATAGCCCTTCTTGGTGAGCTCCAGGTTGATGGGCATGGAGCCGGGATAGCAGGAGAGCCAGAAGGCGTCGGAGCCGATGGGCTGGCCGTTCAGGATCTCAGCGGCCCGGACCAAATTCTGATAGATACCGCCGGAGCAGCCTGCGATGACGCCCTGGTCCACATAGAATTTGCCGTCCACGATCTTTCCCTCCAAGGGGGCGGCATTCTTCACGCCCAACTGCTCAGCGGCATCCACATCCACCTGGTGGAGAAGGTCGGCCATGTTGGCCTTGAATTCCCGGATGGTGTAGGCGTTGGAGGGGTGGAAGGGAAGGGCGATCATGGGTTCGATGGCGGAAAGGTCCACCTCGATGACGCCGTCATAGTAGGCGCCCTCGGCGGGAGACTGGGCCTTGAACTGGTCGCCCCGGCCCAGGGCGGTGAGGTGGGCCTGGGTGTACTGGTCGGTACACCACACAGAGGAGAGGCAGGCCGTCTCGGTGGTCATGACGTCGATGCCGGAGCGGTAGTCAATGGAGAGATTGGTCACGCCGGGACCAAAGAACTCCATGACCGAATTCTTCACGACGCCCTCCTTGAAGGTGGCGCCGATGAGGGACAGGGCCACGTCCTGGGGCCCCACACCGGGACGGGGGGAGCCGGTGAGATAGACCGCCATGACCTTGGGATAGGCGATGTCATAGGTCTTTTGGAGCAGCTGCCGGGCCAGCTCAGGGCCGCCCTCGCCGATGGCCATGGTACCGTAAGCACCGTAGCGGGTGTGGGAGTCAGAGCCCAGAATCATCCGCCCGGGAGCCGCGTACCGTTCCCGCATATAGGAGTGAATGACAGCCTGGTGGGCGGGGACGAACTCGCCGCCGTATTTCTTGGCCGCGGAGAGGCCGAAGACATGGTCGTCCTCATTGATGGTCCCTCCCACGGCGCACAGGGAATTGTGGCAGTTGGTGAGGACGTAGGGCAGGGGGAAGGCCTTGAGTCCGGAGGCCCGGGCGGTCTGGATGATGCCTACATAGGTGATGTCGTGGGAGGCCATGGCGTCAAAGCGGATGGCCAGACGATCCATACCGTCCAGAGTGTTGTGGGCCTTCAGGATGCCGTAGGCCATGGTGCCGGTCCGCTCCACGGCGGGCCGCGGCGCGACGGGCGTAAAGGCGCCGCCTTGGAAGAGGACGGGGGACCGGGTGATCTTGATCATATTTAAAATACCTCCATCGGCAGAAAATGTGTCGCAACGGCGGAAAACGCTGGAGAAGGGGATGGGTAAGCCCTTAAATTATAGCATAAAGGAGAAAAGAGGACAAGACTTTACCTTGGTGCAGTGACAGAAAAATCCCGGAGACCTTCGGCGCGGCTGCGCTGAGGGCTCCGGGCGGCGATTAGGGATATTCTGAGGCTCCGGAGCATATGCTCTCAAAAGTGGAGGTCCTCCCGGGGTGGTGAGATGGTTCTGGCCGGGATCTGGGCCAGAACCTCATCCAGCCGGGCGGAGCGCACCGACAGTCCGGTGGGATATTCCCGACCATCACGGAAGCGGGTGAGCTCCCCATTGGGGCAGATACCGGATAGACAGGCGGTGTGAGAGATGCAGGCGTCGGCATAGAGGTTGTCCAGATAGTAGTCCAGGACCAGCGTGGGGTAGCGCTGTTCCAGGCGGGAGCGGCGGGCGTATTGGTAGACCTGAGCGCCGCAACGAGCGGGGCAATCCTGTCCAGCCACGCAGATGCTGCCGATACCGGCCAGAGAGGCCAGCTCACCGGCCCACCTGCCGGAGGTGATGTCCCGGGCCTCGTCGGGACCGTCGTAGGTCCGATAGAGGAAGTAGAGGGCACCGGCCTGTCGCAGATGGGCGGCCAGGGATTGCCACTGGGGGCGCTCGCTGCTGATCCCCAGCATCAGATTCTGCGGGACGGTGAGGGCCTGAATGGCGCCGGCGTCTGTCTGCTCTGGGGGAAGAAAGAGAAAGAATGCGCAGTCCTCCGCTGCCATGACCGCGTCCAGAGCAGTGGTAATGGAGCGGCTCATGCCATCCGGAAAGAGAAAGTAGGTGTAGATGCCCAGCTCCATCCCCTCACGGATGATGCGGATCAGGATGTGGGCGTCCAGGTCCCCAGGTGCTCCGCCAATGTGAACGGTGAGGGACCAGGGAATGCTCCAGGGCTGGGTCTGCTCCAGAGCGCGGATTTTTCGGGTGCCCACTGTGAGGCAGTTCCAGCCGAAGTTGATTCCAAAGGTCTTCAGACGCTCATTGTCGGCTGACTGTACGGCGTTGCTCACCATCTGTTCCAGCATGCGGCGCACGATGGAGAGAAATCTCTTCTGATAGGGACCGGCGGCGGCGACCTCTCCCAGGTCGGCCAATCTCCGGATACCGCGCCGGGGGTCACGTCGGATATTGCACAGGCTCCGGTCCACAATGGATTTCACCACAACACGCTTGAATGCGTCTTGATTCATTTGAGCCCCTCCTTGAAACACGAAACGGTCCCACAAAGACACGGCCACAGGCCTTCAGGGAAAGAAAAGCGCATGATAAAAAGCCGCAGGGTAAGATTCCTCGGCAGTAACCCGTCAAACGTCGAAACAATTTTATCATAAAAAGCGAGTCATCGGAAAGAAAGGGACAATTTATGTGATATGTCCAGAAAGGTGACAATTTTGCGAAGTGTCGAAAAATGTCCCATTTTCTCTGCCCTGTCCCATGACATCGAAGGTGCTCTCGCTTTAAAATGAAAACAAACAGAGAACGCTCAGATATATCAGGAGAAGCTGAGAAGCAGGCAGAGAAGAAAAGAGGTTGAACATAATGAGCATTACGGAAAAAGCGAAAAACGCGGCCATCAGCGCGGCCGTCACCCAGGCCCTTGCCTATCTGGAAAAAGACCCTGAGACCAATATTCCAAAGGTTATGAACCTGGTGGATAAGCTGGTTCCCGAGGACTGGTATGTAGCCCAGCGGCAGGCGTTCCGGACGTCCATCGAGGAGAAGAACCACTGGTATGACCTGATCATGAAGGTCTATGCCCTGGACCCCGGTGTGCGGAAGGCCTTTTTCCGCAATTTCATCGTCAATGCCAGCCTGCAGGGCAGTGCCACCCAGGAAGAGGTCGCCCGTCGGGAGAACTGCAACGTGCCCTGGGCCATCCTGCTGGACCCCACCAGCGCCTGTAACATGCACTGCACCGGATGCTGGGCGGCCGAGTACGGCAACCGGCTCAACCTGACCTTCGATGAGCTGGACTCCATCGTCACCCAGGGCAAGGCGCTGGGCACCTATATGTACATCTTTACCGGCGGTGAGCCTCTGGTCCGTAAGGCAGATATTCTGAAGCTGTGTGAAAAGCACAGCGACTGTGAGTTTCTCTCCTTTACCAATGGCACCCTCATTGACGAGGCCTTCTGCCAGGAGATGCTGCGGGTGAAGAACTTTGTCCCCGCCATCAGCCTGGAAGGATTTGCTAAGGCCAACGATGGCCGCCGGGGCGACGGTTGTAAACATCCGCGACTGCACGCTGCTGGACGCCTTGAAGTCCCCCATCTTCATGGCCTACCATGATGGCCAGCCCTTCAACCAGAACATGCTCCGGCCCTGTCCCATGCTGGAGAATCCGGAGAAGCTGCGGGCCATGGTCAGGGAGACAGGCGCGGTATCCACCGACTATGAGAGTCCCGAGGCGGCGGATACCCTCTGCGACCGCACCACGCCTTATGCGGAAAACTGGAAAGCCACCGCTGACTGTCTGTGGTCCGAGAGCGGGCACGACTGCGCCGCCTGTTCTGGCTGCGGCAAGAAGTAAACCAAACCATGGATCTCTGCCGATGCACCCGGGGGGAGAGCCGTCGATTTAGGGTGTTGACAGCGATCAACCAAGATTGAGAAAGCGGTCGTCCGGAGCGGGCGGCCGCTTTGCTATGCATGGGGAAAAAGAAGGCGGCCGCCCGTGGGCGGCCGCCAGGCATGTTACAGCATGCTCATCAGATTGAAGGCCACGATCAAGCCGGAGAACACGATGGACACGGTGGAGCACAGCTTGATCAGAATGTTGAGGGAGGGACCGGAGGTGTCCTTAAAGGGGTCGCCCACGGTGTCGCCCACGACGGCGGCCTTGTGGCAGTCAGAGCCCTTGCCGCCGTGGTGGCCGGACTCAATGTACTTCTTGGCGTTGTCCCAGGCTCCGCCG
>DXCX01000054.1 GCA_019115785.1 Candidatus Intestinimonas merdavium
TGTTCAGACAGATAACGGTTTTGAATTTACCAACCGTTTCTCCAATAGTAAGCGAGATCTACCTACTTTATTTGAAGTTACTGCCGCTAAACTGGCAATCCGACACAAGCTCATTCGTCCCTATACTCCTCACCACAATGGTAAGGTGGAGCGTAGCCACCGGGAGGATCAGAAACGCTTTTATTCTTGTCATAACTTTTACTCCTTGGACGACTTTGCAAAGCAGCTTACCCTCCATAACCGTCGTTCCAATGACTTTCCCATGAGGCCATTGGCCTGGCTTTCTCCCTTTGAGTTCACCGTCCAAAGCGGTGATATACTTGCCGGTTTGGAGGAGCCGATAAATTTATGTTGTGGGACAGTGGAGGTAATGATATAATAACATAATGTTTCATTCGTTTTGTATCCATAGGATTATCCGTGGAATTGGAGGAAATCTGCCATATGTGTGGAATTGTTGGATATATTGGGTCCGAAGAGGCGGCTCCCATCCTGTTGGACGGATTGGAGCGATTGGAGTACCGTGGCTATGATTCAGCGGGGATCGCGGTTTATTCTGAAACAGATGGGTTAAAGGTGGTTAAGGCAAAGGGAAGGCTGCAGGTGCTCTCAGATATTGTGGAGGGTGGTAAGGCCGTCCACGGCGCAGTGGGACTGGGCCACACCCGTTGGGCCACCCATGGTGAGCCCTCTGACATCAACTCTCATCCCCAGGTCAGCACCTCCGGACGCATTGCTGTGGTTCACAACGGCATTATTGAAAATTACGCCCGCATCAAGGAGTTTCTGGAGTCCAAAGGAATCACCTTTGTATCCCAGACCGATACAGAGGTGGTAGCGCAGCTTTTGGAGTATTACTACCGGGGCGATATTATGGAAGCTGTCACCAAGGTGCTCCACCGCATTGAGGGCGCCTATGCCCTGGGCATTATCTGTGCCGACTGCCCAGACCGTCTTATCGCAGCCAGAAAAGACAGCCCTCTGATTTTGGGGCTGGGGGAGGGGTTTCATTTCCTGGCCAGTGATGTCACTGCCATCATCAAATATACCCGAGATGTCTACTACTTGGACGATGGTGAGATTGCCTCCCTCACCCGAGATGGTATCCAGGTCTACAACCATCCTTACCTCCAGCCAGTGGAAAAGGAGCTCCACCATGTGGATTGGGAAATCTCTGCCGCTGAAAAGGGAGGCTACGAGCACTTTATGGCAAAGGAGATCATGGAGCAGCCCAAGGCATTCCGTGATACTGTTTTCCCGCGTATCCAGAACGGCCGCGTGGTGCTGGATGAGCTGGAGCTGGACAGTGAGAAGCTTAAGGCCATGGACAAGATCTATATCATTGCCTGCGGCTCATCCTACCACGTGGGTATGGTGGCCAAGTATATTCTCGAGCGCATCCTGCGCAAGCCGGTAGAGGTCACCCTGGCCTCGGAGTTTCGTTATTGTGAGCCGCTGGTGACCGACAAGACGCTGTGCATTGTAATCAGCCAGTCCGGTGAGACCATAGACACTCTGGCAGCTATGCGGGAGGCCAGACGCCTGGGCGGCCGCATTCTGTCCATTGTGAATGTGGTGGGTTCTACCATTGCCCGAGAGTCGGATGATGTGCTCTACACCTGGGCTGGGCCCGAGATCGCCGTGGCCACCACCAAGGCCTATTCCACCCAGTTGGCGGTGATCTATCTCATAGCCCTGCGGTTTGCTGAGCTGCTGGGTACGGTGCGTGAGGAGACCTACCAGGAGATCGTGGAGGAGCTCCTCACCATACCCACCAAGATGGAGGAGATTTTGGAAGATCGGGAGGCCATTCAGTACTATGCCTCCATTTACTTCAACCACGAATCCATCTTCTTTATTGGCCGGAACATTGACTACGCCATTGGCCTGGAGGGCTCCTTAAAGCTCAAAGAGATCTCCTATATCCATTCCGAGGCATATGCCGCCGGAGAGCTCAAACATGGCACCATCTCCCTCATTGAGGACGGTACCCTTGTGGTGGCTTTGGCCAGTCGGGTACAGCTCTTTGACAAGCTCATGAGCAATGTCGTGGAGGTAAAATCCAGGGGGGCTGACGTGCTGGGGCTGACTGTGGCCTCTAAGGCCAAGGAGATGGAGCGCACGGCGGATCATGTGATCTGCGTTCCGGATACCCACCCCATGCTGCTGCCCAGCCTGGATGTGATCCCCATGCAGCTGTTTGCCTACTATGTGGCGCTGATGCGGGGGTGCGATATTGATAAGCCCCGGAATCTGGCCAAGTCGGTGACCGTGGAGTGATGAGGAGAGGTCATTTGAAAAAAATTACTGCTTTTGGGCTTGCCTTGGTCCTGACTTTCGCTCTGACTGCCTGTAGAGGAGGAACCGCAGAGAGTGGCGCTGTCCCCTCACAGAGTGAGGATGAAGAAGTGACCGTCCACTATGGCATCTCCAATTCCTGGGATGCCCTGATGCCCTATAATAGCGTTTCGGGCAGCAACTACGCCCGGATGATCTATGATAAGATCTATGACCGCCTGGCCTATGTTCACGCTGATGGTACCTTGTCGCCCAGGGCTGCCAAGAGATGGGAGAACACCGATGAAGGGTATGCGGCGCTCTTTTATCTGGATGAGAACGCAACCTTTCACGATGGGACGCAGGTGACGGCAGCACACTGGGTGGAGACCTTCACCCTCATGACCGACCCGGCATGCCCGGTATTGGGGCGGGGGAACTTTTCCGTCTTTGTGGGGACAGACCAGGACGGATGCCGGACAGACGGGGAGAGCTTCGGTGTTGAGGCGGTGGATGACTTCACCTTAAAGCTCACCTTTAAAGTCCCCACCACGCCGGAGGACTTCCTTCTGGACAAGAACCGGGAATTCTATGTCTTGCCCACGCACCTGCTGGAAGGGGTGGACCCATCGGTGCTGATGGAGTTGGATCTATGGAAGAAGCCGGTGGGCTCCGGTCCGTGCAAGTTTGTGGAGGAATTGCCCGGCAGTCAGCTCACGCTGGCCGCCAATCAGCACTATCATCTGGGCGCCCCTGGTTTTGACTATCTGGTCATCACAGTGATGGATAAATCCAACCTTCTCACCGCCCTCATCGCCGGAGATCTGGATTACTACGCCATCGGCGGAAGCGTATCCGCTGAGGATGCGCCGCTGGCGGAGAGTAGTGGCCTGACCATTCTGGAGGGGACAGTGCCCAATACCTTCTTTGAGCTTATGCTTAATGGAAATAGCATTCCGGATGCCCGGGTTCGCCGGGCGATTGAGTTGGCTCTGGACAAGGAGTTGCTGTGTGAGCAGTCCACCCATGGTCTGGGCACAGCGGCAGGGAGCAGTATCAGTCCCGAGAGCCCCTATGCCGACGCCGCGGTGACCGCAGGAGAACGGGATGTGGAGGCTGCCAAGCAGCTGCTGGCCGAGGCCGGCTATGATGGGCGTAGATATACGCTGGTATGCACCTCCAACCGGTCCGGTCTGGCGGCTCTTATGCAGCAGAATCTGGCTGAAGCAGGGATCAACGTCATCATTGAGACAGTGGACTCGGCCGCCATGTTTGCCGGTATGAGCGATGGAACCTATGATATGGGAATTGCCAGCCATACTCCCGGCGCCCTTCCGCTGTGGTTCACAGAGAGCCGGCTCTCCAGCACAAACAATATTTTTCATATTGCCGACCTGACGCCCTATACCGCCCGCATTCAGGCCATTCGTTCAGAAACTGACCAGAGTAAGCGCCTGGAGCTGGTGGCTGAGCTGGATACCTATCTGGCTCAGGAGCGGCCCTTTATTCCTCTGTGGTTTGGGACCGCCCTCCATGCTCAGTCGCCTACGGTATCCAATATTGACTACCCCTCCTCCAGCTTCTCCAATGAGAATGTGTGGGAATGGGTAAAGGAATAATTATTTACAGTATTTAGAGAAAGACCTCTGTAAGGGGGCCCTGGAAACAGGGCCCCCTGTGCCCTGACCGGGCCGGAAGTGCAGGAGGAACCGCAATGGCACAATATATCCGCAGGCGGCTTATCACCGCCATCCCAGTTTTCTTTGGCATCACCATGCTTGTGTTTCTGCTGGTGGATCTGGCCCCAGGAGATCTTACGGATCTTATGGGGGAGGGAGCGGCCAGTACCGTGGAGCAGGCGGCCATGGAGGCTGCCGTTGGTCTGGACCAGCCTCTTCCGGTCCGGTATCTGCTGTGGCTGGCGGGGCTTTTTCGCGGCGACCTGGGCCGCTCCTATCACTATGGACAAGATGTGTCCCACCTGATCGTCCAGCGGATTGGCCCTTCGCTGCTCCTCACCGGAACCGGCGTGGTGCTGGCAGTGGCCATTGCCGTGCCCCTCGGGGTGGCAGCGGCCTGGAAGCCCAAAGGGGCCTGGGACCGCCTGGCCCATCTCTTTACCATTTCCGGCTCAGCAGTGCCGGGTTTTTTCCTGGCTTTGGTGGCCATTTACCTCTTTTCGGTCCGGCTGGGCTGGCTGCCCTCCTCCGGTATGTACCGGTCGGTGGGTGGGGGGGATATGGCGGATCTGCTCCGCCACCTGATCTTGCCTGCCGGGGTGGTGGGTGTGAGCAATGTGGGGAGTATCCTCCGCCAGACCCAGAGTGCCTGCCTGGAGGTGCTGGGTGAGGACTACATCATAACCGCCCGAGCCAAGGGTCTGCGGGAGGGGGTCGTGGTGGTGCGCCATGCTCTGGGGAGCGCCCTCATCCCCGTGCTCACCAGCATCCTCACTCATATCCCTCATATCATTGGTGGTTCGGTGGTGGTAGAGCGGATCTTCGGCTGGCCCGGCATGGGCAGCCTCATGTTCTCCGCAGTCAGCGGGCGGGACTACAACGTGGTCATGGGGGGCACAGTGGTCATGGCCCTGGCCGTACTGCTGACCAGTTTGCTGCTGGATGTGGTCTATGGTCTGGTAGACCCGAGGGTGCGCTATGGGGAACGGTAAACGTGTTTGGCATCGCCTGCTGTCGGACCGGCGGGCGGTGGTCTGCATGGCTATTCTTGCCATAGAGGTCCTGTGCGTTCTGATTCTACCGCTGCTGCTGGATCTGGAGCCTGATCTTACCGACCGCACGGTTGGTTTCTGGGCGCCTCCCTCAGCGGCACACTGGCTGGGAACCGACGATGTGGGGCGGGATATATTGGCCAGGCTCGTCTGTGGTGGGCGGATCTCTTTGCTGGTGGGTTTTGCCTCGGCGGCCATCAATCTGGTCGTGGGCGTTCCTCTGGGGCTCTTGGCAGGGTACCGCCGGGGGAAGTGGGAATTTTGGATCATGCGCCTGGCCGATGTGTTCCAGTCCTTTCCCAGTATTGTGCTTATTTTGTGCCTTGTGACGCTGATGGGGGCCTCGGTGCTCAACTTGGTGCTGGTTATCGGATTTCTGGGATGGCCTGGCATCGCCAGACTGGTCTACGGAAATGTCTTGGCGGTGCGGGAAAAGGAATATATCCTGGCAGTCAGAGCTTTAGGGGCCAGGACTGGAACCATTCTGCTGCGAAATGTTCTGCCCAATGCGGTGGCGCCGGTATGGGCGGCCCTGGGACAGAGGGTGGGTCGGGCTATCCTGTCTGAGTCCAGCCTCAGCTTTTTGGGAGTGGGCATCCGTGCGCCGCAAGCATCCTGGGGTAACCTCATGCAGAGCGCCGCGAGCCTGGCCGTTCTCACCGGACGGCCCTGGGTCTGGCTGCCGCCGGGCCTTCTCATCATTCTGACGGTGGTTTGTCTCCAGATTTTGGGAAATGCCTTGCGGGATGCCATGGACCCCCGGACATCTGCTGGGAGATAGGAAACGTATAGAGACAAAAGCGTGTGGCCTCGGCCGCACGCTTTTTTACTTAGAGCAAAAGATTTTATGCAGGGCAGTCATAGGTGCGGACAACCATACATAGAATGTAGCATCTGCAAAGGAGAGGGGCGCGGGAAGCAATGTTGGTACCCATAAACGACCAGGCGGCGGAGCGGTTCCTCCAGGTGACGGGGCTGCTGCCCCGGGAGCTGCGGCAGGGGGCGGAACGCCTGCCCGAGGGGGACAGAACCAGGGCGGAAGAATTGCGCCTCCGGGCCGGCCGCCCACCCACAGTGGTGCTTCCGGAGCAAGAGAAGGTCCTGCCGGGCTGCGAGGGGCGGAAGATTACTCGGGAGGACCTCCGGCTGGTACTGGAGGTGGCCACTCAGGCCTCCGCACATGCCGTGCTGGACCGGGTGCGGGACGGATTCGTTACGGTCCGTGGAGGGCATCGGGTGGGCCTGTGCGGTAGTGCGGTGTGTGAAAACGGTATGGTCCGCACCCTGGGGACCCTGTCATCCCTGTCAATCCGGGTGGCCCGTGAGATCCCTGGGGCTGCGGCTGGAGTGCGTCCCCTTCTCCAGGGCCGAGGAGGCGAGGGAGGGACGGTGGTCCTTTCACCGCCGGGCGGAGGCAAGACCACCTTCCTGCGGGATCTGATCCGCCGCCTCTCTGACGGGATAGAGGGTCCCGCCCTGCGGGTGGGAGTGGCCGATGAACGGGGAGAGCTGGCCGCCATGTCTGACGGCCTGCCGATGAACGATCTGGGTGCCCACACCGATGTGATGGACGGTTGTCCCAAGGCTGCCGCCCTGGTGATGCTGCTGCGGGCCATGAACCCCCAGGTGCTGGCGGCGGATGAGGTGGCGGGTCCCCAGGATGCCGCAGCGCTGGAGGAGGCGGCTGGCTGCGGGGTGGCGCTTTTGTGTACCGCCCATGCCGCCGGACCGGAGGATCTGCTTCGCCGTCCCGTGTTCCGAAGGCTGGTGCGCAGGGGCGTTCTGAGCCAGGCGGTGGTGTTGTCTGGAAATGGGGGAGCACGCCGTTGGGCGCTGATGTCCCTGGAGGAGGGTGGGCCATGCTGAAGCTGGTGGGTGCCCTTTTGCTGACTGCCGGCGCTTCAGCGCTGGGCCTGTGCGCCGCCGGACAGCTGCGTGACCGGGTAAAGGCGCTGCGGTCCCTGGCGGGAGGGTTGGAGATCCTCGGCCGGGAGCTCTCCTTTCGCCGTACCGCTATGCCAGAGCTCATGGAGCGGACGGCCCGGCAGGCCGGGGAGCCGGCCCGCTATCTCTTCGTCCGCTGCCGGGACCGCCTGGGTCAGCTGGGGGAGAGATCGTTTGGACAGATCTGGGCCGAGGCGCTGGAGGAAGAGCCAGAGCTGCTTCTGGGGGAGACGGAACGGTCTGTACTGCTGGAGCTGGGAGAGGTCCTGGGCCGCTATGATGCCGATGACCAGATCGCCGCCCTGAACCGGGCGGAGCGGGCCCTTGGGGACTGCCTGGCCCGGGCGGAGGAGGAAAAGCGACGGCTGGGACGGGTCTATACCGCCCTGGGCGTGGGCTCCGGGGCCATGCTGGCCATATTACTGATGTAACTGCCGCCGAGGAGGCGTCAGTTATCACCATAAGAGCGGGGAAGTGGAAGGACCATGAATGTTGACCTCATTTTTAAGATTGCCGCCATCGGCATCCTGGTGTCCGTGCTCAATCAGGTGCTCACCCGGTCCGGAAGGGATGAGCAGGCCACCATGACCACGCTGGCCGGTCTGGTGGTGGTGCTCATGATGGTGGTCCAGGAGATCAGCGACCTCTTTCAGCTGGTCAAGGACCTCTTTGGATTGTGATGTGTTATGCCGGATATGTTGAGACTGGCCGCGATTGCGGTAACAGCTGCCCTAGCTGCCGCGGTGGTCCGAAAGGGCGCAGCGGAAATCGGATTGGTGCTGGCCATGGCGGCGGGCGCCATCCTGCTCAGCGCCTCTCTGGATGCCCTCTCATCGGTAAGGGATCTGGTGGACATGCTTGGGGACACGGCGGGGCTTTCTCCGGCGGTGGTGGCGCCTGTGGTAAAGACCACCGGTATCGCCATCCTGACCAGGCTGGCGGCGGAACTGTGCCGGGACGCCAAGGAGAGCGGTATCGCCGCCTTTGTGGAGACAGCGGGAGCGGCGGTGGCCCTCTGTGCCGCTCTGCCGCTCCTGGAAACCGTGCTTACCATGGTGACGGGACTGCTGTGATAAGGGACGTGGATGGAAATGAAACGGATGTGTATGCTGCTTCTCTGCCTGATCCTGACGTTCACGGCGGCGTCGGCGGCGTCAGAGGAGATCTTGACAGAGCAGTCGGAGGCGCTGGGGTTGGATGGGCTCTCAGACGCCGCCGGGGAGTACGGACCCACTGGGGATGTGACGGATGTGGATCTGGACGGTGGACTCCGGAGCATTTTGGAGGAGGGAGAGGCCGCTGCCGGAGGTGTGATACGCAAAGCGGCGCGCAGCGGGGTGCTGCTGCTGGCAGTGGTGCTTTTGGCCTCTCTGGCCCAGGGGGCCTGGGAGACGGCGGGGGAGGGGGTGGGCCTCCAGGTGGTGCCCATGGCAGCCTCCGCCGCCATTACCGTCATTGCGGTCAGCGACGCCAATGCGCTCATCGGTATGGGGCGGGAGACCTTGGAGCGGATGACGACCTTTGGGCAGATCCTGCTGCCGACCATGGCGGCGGCCACCGCCCTGGGGGGAAACCCCGGGGGCGCGGCAGCACGGCAGTTTGCCGCCATGCTGTTTTCCAACCTCCTTCTCACCGTCATCAATGGCTTTCTCCTGCCTATGACGTATGGCTATATTGCCGTCTGCGCCGCCTGCGCTGCGGTTGGGAATGAGGGGCTCAAACGTCTGGCCGGCGTGTTGAAGTGGGGGGTGACCACAGTACTTACCATTCTGCTTCTCACCTATGTGGGGTACCTCACCGTCAGCGGTGTGGTGTCCGGCACCGCTGATGCAGTAGCTGTGAAGGCAGCACGCTTTACAGTATCCAGTATGGTCCCGGTGGTGGGGGGCATCCTCTCCGATGCGGCGGAGACCGTACTGGCCGGGGCGGGCGTATTAAAAAATGCGGTGGGAGTCTTTGGGATGCTGACCATCCTGTCCATTTGCCTGGTGCCTTTTTTGCAGCTGGGCATCCACTATTTATCCTATAAGCTTACCGGTGCTCTGGCGGCAACAGTGGCCGACAGCAGGGTGGCGGGGCTCATCGATCAGATTGGCAGCGCCTTTGGACTTGTGCTGGGAATGACGGGGGCCTCCGCCCTGCTGCTCCTGGTGTCCATGGTGTCAGCGGTCTCCATGTCATCTCCATGATGGAGCTGCTGGGTCAATGGCTCACCGGAGTCACCTGTGCCGCCATCATTGTGGCCCTGGCGGACAGCCTGATGGCCGGAGGGACGGTGCGGAAGATCGGCCGGCTGGCCGGCGGGCTGCT
>DXCX01000055.1 GCA_019115785.1 Candidatus Intestinimonas merdavium
GGTGACGGTGCCGGCCTTGGGAGAGGGCATCAGGCCCTTGGGACCCAGGACCTTACCGAGGCGGCCCACCAGGCCCATCATGTCGGGGCTGGCGACAACCACGTCGAAGTCGAACCAGTTTTCCTTCTGGATCTTCTGCACCAGGTCCATCTCGCCCACGAAATCAGCGCCGGCCTCCTTGGCGGCCTCGGCCTTGTCGCCCTTGGCGAAGACCAGCACCCGCTGGGTCTTGCCGGTGCCGTGGGGCAGCACGATGGCGCCGCGGACCTGCTGGTCAGCGTGACGGGAGTCAACGCCCAGCTTCACATGGAGCTCCACGGTCTCGTCGAACTTGGCGGGGGCGGTCTTCACCACCAGAGCCATGGCGTCGGCGGTATCATAGAGCATGGACTTGTCAATCTGCTTGGCAGAGTCGGTATATTTCTTTCCTCTGAACATCGTTACTACCTCCTTCCCTTACTCTTCCACGGTGACGCCCATGGAGCGGGCGGTACCGGCGACCATGCTCATGGCGGCCTCGATGGAGGCGGCGTTCAGGTCGGGCATCTTGGTCTCGGCGATCTTGCGCAGATCGTCCTTCTTCAGCTGGGCGACCTTGGTCTTGTTGGGCACGCCGGAGCCGGACTCGATGCCGCAGGCCTTCTTGATGAGCACGGCGGCGGGAGGGGTCTTGGTGACGAAGGTGAAGGAGCGGTCGGCGTAGACGGTGATGATCACGGGGATGATCAGGCCCACGTCGTTCTTGGTGCGCTCGTTGAATTCCTTGGTAAAGGCGGCGATGTTGACGCCGTGCTGGCCCAGAGCGGGGCCGACGGGAGGAGCGGGAGTCGCCTTGCCGGCCGGGATCTGCAGTTTGACGTAACCAGTTACTTTCTGTGCCACAATGAGCACCTCCTACGAATGAATGTGGTTGGAACGGGATGCCTGAAGCATCCCTCCCACTTGTGCCTTGGACGGCGGGCGGCCGTGCCGCCCAGGGTACTTAATCCTGTACCAGCTCCACCTGGTCCAGCTCCAGCTCCACCGGGGTCTCCCGGCCGAACATGGACACGACCACGCGGACCTTGCTGCGGTCCAGGTCGATCTCCTCCACAGTACCCAGGAAGGATTCCAGGGCGCCGTCGGTGATCTTTACGGTGTCGCCCACCTGATAGGAAACCACCACCTCGCGCTTTTCCACGCCCAGAGCGGCGATCTCATCATCGGTGAGGGGAATTGCTTTGTTGCCGGAGCCCACGAACCCGGTGGCGCCGCGCACGTTGCGGACCAGGTGCCAGGTCTCATCGGTCATCACCATCTTGACCAGCACGTAGCCGGGGAAGACCTTCCGCTCCACGACCTTGGGGCCGTTGTCGGTGATCTCGGTGACGGTCTCCAGCGGGATTTTGACCTCGTGGATGAGGTCGTGCATATTGCGGTTTTCCACGTGCTTTTCGATGGTGGCCTTGACCGTGTTCTCATACCCGGAATAGGTATGGACCACATACCACTTTGCACTATCAGACATAACCGCTACCCCTTAACCCTTGAAGAGGTCGATGAGGGCGGCGATGATGCCGCTGGCAAGAGCGTCGAAGACCCAGATGAAGATGCCGACCACGATCACACAGACGATCACGATCACCGTGTTGTTGATGGTCTGCTTGGGAGTGGGCCATACGACCTTCTTGAGCTCGCTCTTCATCTCGCGGAACCAACGGGCGACACGCTGGAAAAAGCCGGGCTTTTCGTCCTTCTTGGCCTTTTTCTCCACCTTGGCGGGCTTGGAAGCGGCCTGGGCGTCAGCGCTGGTCTTTTCGATCTTCTCGTTGTCAGACATTCGGTTTCACCCTTCTTTCTTGTGACACTTCCGCAATAATCATCACTTGGTCTCGGTGTGGAGCGTGTGCTTCCTGCAGAAGGGGCAGTACTTGTTTCTTTCCAGACGGTCGGGAGTATTCTTCTTGTTCTTGTTGGTGACGTAGTTGCGCTGTTTGCACTCGGAGCATCTCAGGGTGATCTTCACCCGCGCACCGGCTTTTGCCATGTTTCGGCACCTCCTTCAATGGTTCGGACCCAACAAAAAATGCCGGGTCCGGCTATACCGAATCCCAGCACGTTCGAAAAAGGCACGGACAGGGCCCGTCCCCAGTCAAAACACGGTAGGTTCGGCATGATCTGCCTCCCTATGTCCTCCGGAGGAGGGAAAGGGTTTGTGCCCATTACACCGTAAAAATGCGCACAAAAGGAAAGCCCTTTTTCATAGGTGCTAATAGCCTATCATAAGCAACTGGAAAAGTCAAGCATTGTTTTTCTGGGGTTGACAAGTCTTCTGCGGGACCGATATAGTGGAGGGGAAAGGAGGGAGGACCATGCGCATCATGGCCATTGACTACGGCGACGCCCGGACGGGGATCGCCATCTCGGACCCTACTGGATTTCTGGCGGGGTATACAGAGGTCATCCACAGCCGGAAGGGGGAACAGGTGTGCGCCCGCCTAGCCGCGCTGAAGGAGCAATATCAGGTGGAGGAGCTGGTGATGGGCTTTCCCCGGAACATGGACGGCACCGAAGGGCCTAGAGCGGAGCTGTACCGGGCTTTTGCCGGACAGGTGGAGGAGGCCACCGGCCTTAAGCCGGTGCTCTGGGACGAGCGGCGGACCACCATCGAGGCCCACGACATCCTCCACGCCAGCGGAAAGAAGATGAAAACACACAAAAAGACGGTGGATGCCGTGGCGGCAACGCTCATCCTGGAGGGCTATCTCACCCGAAAGCGTGCCCGAGGCTGAGGACAGACCACCCGGACCAGAAGGGAGGAGAACATGGGAAACCGATATCGGCTCTTTACCTGGAAGGACCCCTATGATACGGCGGGGACAGAAAAGCTCTTTGTGGCCGCCATGCGGGACAACTGCGCCTTCCACTATGCCCATTGTCCGGAGTACCGAACCATTCTGGACCACTTTGGGTTCCGGCCGGACATGCTGCGGGACACATCGGACCTGGCCCGGCTGCCGGTGCTGCCCACCTTATATTTTAAATCCCATCGGCTCTTCTCCATGCCGCCGTCGAAGATGCGCATCAAGGCCACCTCTTCGGGGACGCGGGGGAAGAAAAGTGAGATCGGCTTTGAGCTGGGCGGGCTGTGGAGCGGCTTCCACATGGTGCTGCGCATCCTGCGTTACCACCATTTCCTCTCCCCAGTGCCCACCAATTACCTCATCCTGGGCTACCAGCCCCACAAGAGCAACCAGACCGCCGTGGCCAAGACGGCCACCGGATACACCTATATCACCCCCGCCATCCACCGGGAGTACGCCCTGAAATATCGAGACGGAGGCTACCAGGTGGACTTTGACGGCCTCATCCGGGCCCTGGAACGGTACAGCCGATCCCGGTTCCCCACCCGGTTCATGGGTTTTCCCGCCTACACCTATTTCCTCATGGAGGAGCTGGAGCGGCGGAGGCTGCGCTATCCGCTGCCCAGGGGGTCCAAAATTTTCCTGGGTGGCGGCTGGAAGCAGTTTTACCGGGAAAAGGTGGACAAAGAGACCTTTTACGCCAAGGCCTGGGACCGATTTGCCATCCCGGAGGAGCACGTCTATGAGTCCTTTGGGGCGGTGGAGCACCCCATTTACTTTGCCGACTGTAGGTATCATCACTTTCATGTTCCGGTATACAGCCGGGTCATCATCCGGGATGTGCGGACCCTGGAGCCGGTGCCCAACGGTACCATGGGGCTGGTGAACCTGCTCACCCCCATGCTCAACGCCGTCCCAATCCTGAGCATCATGACCGACGACCTGGGCATCCTCCACAATGGGGAGACCTGCCCCTGCGGTGTGCGCTCCCCCTGGCTGGAGATCATCGGCCGGGTGGGTATGGCCGACATCAAGACCTGCGCCGCCGGCGCTGACGATCTGAGAAGGGGGGCGGGCCTGTGATCCTGTATCAAGGGAAGCTCTATCCCTCCCAGGAGCAAAACGGGCTGCTGGAGGACATGGAAGGGGCCATAACCACCACGCTTCAGCGGCAGGCCCCGGAAGCGGAGACCGTGATTGCCGCCTGTGACGGCCTGGCGCGGCAGGTTCTGGACGGGGCGTTTGATACCATCATCGCCGGACTGGGGCTGGACAGGCGCTTCACCCTGGCCCAGGCGGCGGCGGCCGCCAGCCTGCTCCGCCGGGACAGCCTGGAGTTCAAGCTCTCCCTGGAGCTTGGACCCGGCTGGGCGGGCCCCAAAGCAGTATCGCCGCCCCACGCTGGGCTCACCATCACCAAAGAGATCCTCCCACTGGGGGTCCTCTTCCATATCGCCGCCGGAAACGTGGACGGCCTGCCGGCCTACAGTGCCGTGGAGGGCCTGCTCACCGGAAATGTGAACATCCTAAAGCTTCCCCAGGCCGATGGGGGGCTGTCGGTGCTCCTCCTCCACGCCCTCACCCAGGCTGCCCCGGCGCTGGCAGACTACATCTATGTCTTTGACACCCCTTCCGATGATCTGCCCGCCATGAAAAAGATGGCGGCCATGGCCGACGGCGTTGTGGTGTGGGGTGGGGAGGGGGCGGTGTCCGCCATCCGGGGTTTGGCTCCCACGGGCTGCCGCCTCATTGAGTGGGGCCACAAGCTTAGCTTTGCCTACATTACCCCCGGGGGAGAAAATCCGGAGGCCCTGGCCGCCCTGGCGGAGCATATTGCGGATACCCGACAGCTACTGTGCAGCTCCTGTCAGGTGATCTTTCTTGATACCGGGGACAGAGAGGAGGTCCGTATCTTCTGCCGCAGATTCCTGCCGCTGCTGGAGAAGGCCATGAGAAAGGGCCCTCCTGTGGATGACGGCTCAGCGGCTCAGGTGACTCTGGCCCAATACGAGCAGCGGCTGGAGGCCATTACCCAGCCAGGGCCGGAGATCTTTCGCGGAGAGGGCTGCTCCCTCACCGCCTGCGACGATGGAGAACTGGCCCTCTCCCTCCAGTTTGGGAACCCACTGGTGAAGGCCCTGCCCCGGGCAGAGCTGCCCGCTATGCTGCGGCGTCATAAAGGGGTATTGCAGACGGCAGGGCTGCTGTGTGCCCCGGAGGAGCGGGAGGAGCTGGCCATGACCCTTCTTCGGGCGGGGGTGGTCCGGGTCACCGGGGCTGGGGAGATGAGCCGCACCACCTGTGGTGATGCCCATGACGGAGATTACCCGCTCCGGCGGTATACTCGAGTCACCGAGCGGTAGGGGGTGCCTTGCGGAAGAGCTCCCGAAGCCCCACCGCCAGAAGAAAGCCCCCAAAGCACCGACGGAGGAGGTCGGTGTCCAGGCCGGTGGAGGCCCAGGCGCATAGCCCGGCGGCGGCCAGCCCGGCCAGAATGGCGGGGAGGGCGGCGTCTTTTGCCACATAGCCGTTTTTAAAGTGGGCGGGGAGTGCGGCGGCGGCGGCCGGCAGAAAGTAAACCAGATTGATACCCTGGGCCAGGTGCTGTTCCACCCCGGCAAAGGCGGTGAGGTAGAGGAGAAGCAGGGTGCCTCCCCCCACGCCAAAGCCGGAGAGGACCCCGGTGGCAACGCCCACCAGGAGGGCGATGAGCCAACTCACAGGCCGAAGAGGGACTTGACGCCCCCGTAGAGGAGAAGGAGGGCGAAGCCCCGCCGAAGCCAGTCCATGGAGAGGCCTTTGAAGAGTTTGCCCCCCAGCCATCCCCCCAGAAGTCCACCCAACAGATAGGGGAGGGCGGCATTGAGGTCCAGCCCGCCCCGGAACAGGTAGATGCCGGTGGAGAGAGCGCACAGGGGGAGGATGATCGCTACCGATGTGGCGAAGGCCTTCCGCTGTCCCAGGCCGCACCACCCGGCCAGCAGAGGCACCAGGACCATGCCGCCGCCGCCACCGAAAAAGCCGTTGACCGCCCCGGCCAGGGCGCCGGACACCGCCGGCCGGAACCAGGCTGATTTTTGTGCCATAAAAAATCCCTCCCTTGGCGTTAGTTTGCCAAGGGAGGGATTTTGCTATACAGGGGGGAGACAAAAAAGAGCATGGACCATGGAGATGTCCGGCCTACCGCACTCCGGTGAGGTCCATGACCACCTCGCCGGCAAGAAGCAGGCCGGCGGAGGCGGGGACCCACACTACACTGGCGGGGACACTGCGGCGGCCCGGGGGTGGGGCCTCGGGCTGGTCGGCCTTGCGTGCCTCCTCAGGGGACCACACCACCTTGTGGTGGAGGATGCCACGATTCCGCAGCTCCTTTCGGACGACCCGGGCCAGGGGACAGCCCTCGGTCTTGGAGAGATCGGACACCCGCAGCAGGGAGGCGTCCAGTTTGTTTCCGGTGCCCAGGGCGGAAATGATGGGCACACCCCGGCGCAGGGCCGTTTCAATGAGGTCCAGCTTACAGCTCACCAGATCAATGGCGTCCACGATATAATCATAACGCTGGGCGAAAAAATCCTCACGGGTCTCAACCTCGTACCGCCCCTGGACGGGGTGGACCCGGCAGGCGGGATTTACAGCCAATACCCGCTGAGCCATGGCCTCCGCCTTGGGGAGCCCCAGGGTGGACTCCAGGGCCTCGGCCTGGCGGTTGAGATTGCTGGGCTCCACCTGGTCCTGGTCCATGAGGGTCAGCTCCCCCACGCCGGAGCGGGCCAGGGCCTCGGCGCACCAGCTGCCCACGCCGCCCAGACCCAGCACGCACACATGGGCCTTTTCCAGTCGCTCCATGGCGTCGGCGCCCAGGAGCATGCGGGTGCGGAGAAAACGTGCGTCCATTTCTACCTCCTTGAAAAAATCCCCCGGAGGGAGGCCTCCGGGGGACGGTTCAGCGCCTTAGCCCAACAGGGCAAGATTGGCGTCGTTGGTGGTGACAGGATAGGTTTCCGCCAGTTCGTCAGTCCAGGCGGTGAGATCCTCGCCCTTGAGTGTGTTCTCAACAGTATACTTCCAGGTCAGGGTGTGATCCTGGAGATACATGACATGCCAGCCGTACTGGCCCTCCTGATCATTCTCCACCAGACCGGTGTCACCGGGCTGACGGCCGTCGGCAAAGGTCCAGTCCAGGAAGGCGGGCAGGAAGTCAGTGGAGGGGGTGATGTTCTCATAGAGGCCGCCCTTGGTATTGGAGCCAGTGTCCTCAGAATACTCCTCGGCCAGAGCGCCGAAGCTTTCGGCGGTCTTGTCGCCGGCATTGTATTGATCCAGGATCTCCTGGGCCTTGGCCTTGGCGGCATCCATGGCCTCGTCGGTGGGCTCAGTGGCACCCTCCGCCAACTCGGCCTTAATCAGGATGTGGCGGACATCGGCGGCGCCGTAGCTGTCGTTGTCCAGGTAACGGTCGGTAAAGCGCAAGACCCAGTAGCCGTTGTCGGCCACCTCAATCGTGGTGAGATCGCCCGCCTGACGACTGGCGTCCTTCAGCCAGGAGGCACAGTCATCCGCGCCGGTGGTGAAACTGCCCGACAGGCTGGAGCCCACGGTGGTTTTCTCATAGCTGGTGGTCTCTGCCGTATCCGCGTCACTGTCAGACTCGGCCTGCACAGCAGTGGCGGCCAACGTATCAAAGTCGCCGCCGTCTTCCAGGTCCTGAAGCAGCTTGTCGGCGGTGGCTTTGGCGGCAGACATGGCGGTGGCTTTCTCGGCGTCGGAGGCCTCCACGGTGTTGCCGTTGTCGTCGGTGGTAGAGGGGACGGTGCCGTCAATGAAGACAGCGGAGTAGACAAAGGTGTCCAGGTCATCGCTGTGCTCATCGTAGTAAGCGGTGATCTCATCATCGGCATAGGTCAGAGTGTCGGCGTGGGCGTTATAATATTCCTGGGCCAGGGTATCCCGGGTCAGACAATCCCGCAGCAGGCTCTCGGTCATATAGGGGCCGTACACATTGCGGATATAGGACTTGAAGGAGGTGCCATATTGGGCGGCGCTGGTCTTGATCTCCTGGATGCTGTCCTCCACACCCTGAGCGCCCTCTTCGGAGATGGTAAAGCCGTCGGCCTCGGCAGCGGCGGCCAGCGAAGCATAGCTCTGCAGCGCGTCGATGGCGTACTGCTGGAGGGTGGCATCATCCATGGAGATGCCGTACTGGCTGTACATATTGGCGGTGGGATAGTAGTAGTAGCCCATCTCGGCCACGGTGTAGTCTCTGCCATTGACGGTGGCGACTACTTTTCCCTTGGTGAAGATGCCGCTGTGCCACAGCAGCAGGGCGGCGACCAGAACGGCCAGGATGACGCCTACTACAGTGTAGAGGATGGTCTTGCTCCGCTCCTTTCGGGCGGCCTCCGCCTGGCGGCGCTCCTTTTCAGTAGGGCCATTGGCGGCAGAGGAGATACGCTGTTTCTTTTCGCGGGAAGCACTCATTACTCTTGCTCAGTCCTCTCAAATATTGTGCTTTTTCTGTGCTTTGGTGACTCAATGTTGCATTATACAGGAAACGGGAGCGGCTTGCAAGACCCAATCTGCCATTACCAGGACGAAACGGAAGGTATTTTACAGAAAGTTCATGGTTACTGTTTAGGAGAAGGGGAGATAAAAAAACCGCCCCAGCACCTTGCTGGGACGGCAAAACAACAGAAAAGATCTCCCGCTCTGGCCGTGTGGCCCTGATCAAACCTGCACAAAATGGCAGGTGGGTCGCCTCCGCACCGCTTTACTGCTTCCAACTTCCAACACTCCCAGAGGGAGGCCGGGAGGCCTGCAAGCCACGGCACGAGGTTGGCGTCCCGTATCAGAGATGTGGGTTTAAAAAGAAACCATCACGCACCGAGCAGGAGAGCCTTATTCCTCATCTTCCTCGAATAGGGCTTCCATGAACTGCTGGTAGACGGCCTCCAGCTCCGCCTCGTCGTCCAGAGTGGCCAACTGCTCCTCGCCGTCGATCTCTACGACCTTCAGGATGATGAGCCCGGCCTCCTCGTCCTCTTCCTTCGGGGGCTGGCCCTCTTCATCAGCTTCCTCCGCGGGGAAAAAAGCCATATAGACCGCACCGTTATATTCAATGGTATCCAGATGCTCCAGCTCGATCTCATTGCCCTCCTCATCGGTGAGGCTGACAAAATTACCGCCGTACTCGTCACTCATGGTGGCTGGCACCGCCCTTCTTATTTCTAGGCATATTGTACCCTGTACGCCGAAAAAATGCAAGAGCTGGACGAGCCAAATTTTGCTGCCAGGATACAGATGGAAGAAATGGGAAGCGATAGGGTAGACAAACAGAGGCTTTTCCACTATAATATAAAAGCCTTGCTATGGCTGGATGGAGAGATGTCTGGCCAGCGGGCATGTTACGATCATATGGGACCGTGCGGCCTTTGGGCCGGGAACGGAGGTATTTCACTTGGCAGAAACAAGACGCACCACCAACCAGAACGGGGAATCCCCCAGGCGACCCCGGCGCAGGCACAAGGGCGGCTCTATCGTCCTCACCATATTGAAGGTTTTGGGCACGTTGTTCCTTATCGGATGTACTACCGGCGCCATCCTGGCCTGCTTCGCCGCCACCTATATCAAGACCGTCATCATTCCTCAGGACTATGTGGATGCCAGCGCCTACTCCATGAACCTGTCCTCCACCATCTACTATACCGATTCCACCACCGGTGCGACCAAGGAACTGCGTACCCTCCACGGGGAGGAGAACCGGGTGAAGGTGAACTATGAGGAGATTCCGAAAGACCTGGTCAATGCCTTGGTTTCCATTGAGGACGAGCGGTTCTGGACCCATCACGGTGTGGACTGGCGGCGGACCGGCGGCGCCTTCCTCAATATGTTCCTTGGAATGAAGGACACCTACGGCGGTTCCACCATTACCCAGCAGCTCATCAAGAACATGACCCAGAATGACGACGTCACCGTAAAGCGGAAGATCCTGGAGATCTTCCGGGCGCTGGAGTTTGAGCGCAACTACGAAAAGGATGAGATCCTGGAGATGTACCTCAACTACATTTATCTGGGAGGAAACTGCTATGGCGTGGGCACCGCCTCCCTGGCCTACTTTGGTAAGCCTGTCTCCGAGCTGGACCTGGCGGAGTGCGCCAGCCTGATCGGCATTACCAACAACCCCTCTCGATATGATCCCTATATCTCAGATTATACCAGAGAGCAGAACAAAAAGCGCCAGGAGACCATTCTCTATAAAATGCTGGAGCTGGGCTATATCACCCAGGCCGAGCACGATGCTGCTGTGGCTGAGGAGCTGGTTTTCGTGGGCCGTGGTCAGGGAACTACCTCCACCACCGCCTACTCCTATTTTGAGGACCAGCTCATCCGGGATGTGATTGCCGACCTGAAGGATGCCTACGACCTCTCCGAACAGGTGGCCAGCCAGTGGGTCTATAATGGCGGACTGTCCATCTACTGTACCCAGGACCCCAATATCCAGGCCAAGGTGGATGCTGTGTATGAGGATCTGAGCAACTTCGACGCACCCTCCTCCACAGGGCAACAGCTCCAGTCGGGCATCACCGTCATTGACAATACCACCGGCAATGTGGTGGCACTGGCCGGCGGCGTGGGGGAGAAGACGGCCAGTCTGCTTACCAACCGGGCCACACAGTCTCTGCGGCAGCCCGGCTCGGC
Source organism: Candidatus Intestinimonas merdavium (assembly GCA_019115785.1). Classification (GTDB taxonomy): domain Bacteria; phylum Bacillota; class Clostridia; order Oscillospirales; family Oscillospiraceae; genus Intestinimonas; species Intestinimonas merdavium. The sequence goes on from DXCX01000055.1 coordinate 10,539, forward strand.
CATTAAGCCCATTGCGGTGTATGCCCCGGCTCTGGATCTGGGCGTGATTACCCCCGCCACCGTCATTGACGACTCCCCCTACAGCTTTGACGGCGACGGCGGCTCTCCCTGGCCGGTGAACTCCTATGGCAATTACCGCGGCCTCACCAACGTGTATACCGGCCTTCAGAACTCAGTAAACACCCTGGCCGTCAAGGTGCTGGGCCTGTATACCAGCCCCCAGGTGGCCTATGATTTCCTGGTCAAGAACCTGGGCTTTAGTACCGATCATCTGGTGGTCCAGGAGGAGCGCAACGGCACTGTCTATTCCGACATCGGTCTGGCACAGATGGCGCTGGGCGGCCTGACCGACGGCGTCACCACCCTGGAGATGGCGGCAGCCTATTCCTCCTTCCCCCGGGGCGGACTTTATATTGAGCCCAGGACCTACACCAAGGTGGAGCGGGTGGACCCCGACACTGGTGAGGTCACCGTCCTGCTGGATAACCAGGCCGAGTACCACACCGCCATGAAGGACTCCACCGCGTGGTATATCAACACCATGCTTCAAAATGTCATCCGATCCGGTACTGGTACCTCCGCCCGGTTCAAGGATGTCAAGATGACCATTGCCGGTAAGACGGGTACCACAACCTCCCGAAAGGACCTCTACTTTGTGGGCTACAGCGCCTACTACACCGCCGCTGTCTGGAGCGGCTATGACCAGCCTGAGCGCATGTCCTCCAGCCTCCAGCAGCAGTCGGCCATTATCTGGAACAAGGTCATGAGTTCCATCCACGCAGAGCTGGAGGACAAGAGCTTCCCCACGCCTTCTGCGGGCACCGTTACCGTGGATGTGTGCGCTGACAGCGGCCTCCGCCCCACCGACGCATGCCGACACGATGCCCGGGTGGGTGAGGGCGCACGGATCATCTCCATGACCTTTGTCAAGGGGGATGAGCCTACCGATGTCTGCGATGTGCACAAAGACGTGGAGATCTGTCTGGATGCGCCCTTTGTGGGCGCCGATGGCACCCCCAACGGCATGTATCATCTGGCCGGGGAATATTGTCCCGAGGAGAGCCGCCGGACTGTGAGCATCCTGGACATTACCCGGGAGGGGGCTGCCGCCGCTGTGTCGGTGCGGGATAACCAGTTTACCACCGGACACATCGCCGCCCTGGGCGACGCAGCCTACTGTGACGTCCACACCACGCCCCAGGCACCGGAGCCCACCGAAAGACCGGCGATCGATCCCACGGACCCTACCACCTGGCCGGGACCGGAGGACTATGACCGTTTGGAGGATTACAACAAGTTCAATCCCTTTGATGCGTCTACTTGGCCGGAGAACGTGAACGGTTCATCCGGACAGCAGCAGGAGACGCCTCCTCCCAGCGAGACGATCACGCCGGCACCCACCGAAACCGGAGAAACCACAACGGCGCCCATCATCTCCCCGGTGGTAAGCGAAGAGCCCTATGTCCCGGCGGCCTGAACAGATTATAAATAAACACATCCACCATCGAAGCTGGTGGGTCCGCCTGTCGAAAAAGTCCAGTTTTTTCGGCAGGCGGAAGAGAGAGCGCCGCCCGGCACAGCCGGGCGGCGCTCTCTGGCATATAGGGCATATAGGCTTTTTGGACAAGGAGGGGCATTTATTGCCCCTGCATCAGTCGGTACAGAAGGACGGCTGCCTCTGCCCGAGTTGCGGTGCGCTGTCCGGCATAAGTGTCCCCCGCCAGCCCAAGGCCCTGGGCAAGGGCGGCATAGCCCAGCTCACCTTCGGGAATGGCGTCCCGGTCGGCATAGGAACAGATAAAAATGCCCTTAAGTTGGGCCACCTTGCCATAGCCGGCACGGTCCAGCAGCATTTGGATGACGGTGCCCCGGTTGAGGAGGGCGCTGTCAGACCGTTCCGCCTTGGTAAGGATGCCGGCGCGGTAGGCGGCGGCATAGACCTCCTCCCGGAGGTCCTGGTCCTCACTTGCGGGGTCCAGAGGGGAGTAGTCCAGACTGTAAAGGAGACACAGCAGGTCCCACTGGGTGAGGGGCTGATCGGGACCAAAGGTGTCGGAGGCGTATCCCACATCGTATTTGGCCAGAGTCTCCACGGCCTCTCGGGCCCAGTGGTTTCCCAGGTCGGTATAGGTGAGGCCCTCCGGCCCGGGCTCCGGGGGGAACACTGGCTCACCGGTCTTGGCGTCCACGCCCAGGCAGCGCGCTTCCCGCTCCAGAGTATAGCCCAGCTTCAGGTGGTAGAAGGACTGAAAGCCCAGCTGGAGGAGCTTGTCCTGGGCGTCGTCACCGGATACAAGAGGTTCCGGTACATAGAGATAGCCCAGAGTCACGTCATAGGTACTCATCCAGATATTCAGAGCGGCATCGGCAGCCACGATGCTGTCGGGGTCATCGAAGGTCATGTCCTCCTCGTAGAGGAAGGAGAGTCCGCTCACCGTGCCGTCGATCGCGTCGATACCCACGGTGTAGAAGTGGTCGGGAAAGAAATAGCCGTTCTCTTGCCGGGCAAATGTGAAGGAGTAAAAGGGAGAACCCTCCGCCACACGGTCAGTGGAGCTGTCGTAGAGGTCGAGATGTCCACTGTGCCCGGGGTAGTAGGCGGCCAGGAAGGATTCCGCTTTGCTCTGGGCCTCCTCGGCGGTGAGGGCGGCTTCCCACTCCTCATTCCAGGGGCCCTGGGAGTAGAGCCTAGACACAACGCCGCTCTTGGCGTCCACAATGAAGGTACGGCTCCAGGCGCCGTCCTCAGCGGAGCGGCTGTACCGCAGCGTGCAGGTCACCGAGTCCTCCTCGCCGTCCTTGCCCTCCCAGATGCTGTAGGCGGCGCTGACCAGGGTGTAAGCGGTCAGGCCGTATTCTTTTACGGACCTGAGCCCAGCGTCCAGGGCCTCCTTGGACTGGACACCCTCCAGCTTCTGGATACCTGCCTGTTCCGCCTCCGTGAGAGAAGACCCGTTTTCCTCAGCGGCGGCGGGGGCCTCCGCCGCTGTGTCGGAGTTCCCGGCTCCGGTGCCCTTGTACATAGCTCCCTCTAGCTCCGTGAGGTCCACCAGTTTGCCAGTGGAGGCATCCACATAGAAGTCATGTCCGTACTCCGGCAGATACCGAAGTATGGCGTAGGTGGGGTCATCGTCGGTACGGACATATTCCAGCCGCAGCGCCTGGGTATTCCGGAAAAGGGCGGAGGCCTGCGCCTGGGTGGCGATGGGGATAGGGGAGGGGATGCCCCCCAGACAGGCGTTATCCGGCACATCACGGCTGAATTGCGTCACTATGTGGTCCTTCGCCCGGACCGTGAGGGAGAGGCTCAGGGGAGAGGGCAGGCCATTTAGAAGAATGTCGGCGGTAAACCGGTAGTCGCCGCCGTCCAACCCGGGGGAACGAATGAGCGATACCTTTGCCGACTCGCTCTCTCCGCGCAGCACCTTGTCCACAAACGTCTGAGCGGCGGCGGAGGCGGCGCCGTCATTCTCTTCTGGGAAGGAAGGCAGGGGACTGTTGGCAATAGGCTCCGGCACCTGCCGGTATTCAGACAGCATGTAGTAGAGAATGGTGCCATCCTCCAGGGACTCGATGGTGAGGGAGCCGCTATCCCCGGTCCAGGTGAGATCCCATACTGGGGCCAGGGTATCTTCCTGACACACCCCATAGAAGTCGGTGTAGACGGCGGTATCCAGGTCCAAGGTGTCCTTGACAGCCTGGGTCACCTGAATCAGTCTGACGTCACTGGTCACGGCCAGGGCGGGAAGTGCTGTTCCGCAGAGCAGAGCCATACTGAGGAGCAGGGCAAATACCTTCTTCATGACATTGACCTCCATCCCAATTTTGATTTGGACCGTTTCATTTTACCAATTTTTTAGACGGATGTGGAGAGAGAAGGTTCCGTTTGGCCAATTTTTTTTGTAAGAAAAGGAAAAAACTCCCCCGGCTCACCGCCGGGGGAGGGACAGCTGTTTACTTGGTGTAGTTGTCAAAATAGCCCTGCACTAGGATGATGGGGGTGCCCTTGTCGCCGCTGCCGGAGGTCAGGTCACACAGGGAGCCAATGAGGTCGGTAAGGCGACGGGGAGTGGTGCCCTGGGAGACCATCTTACCCTTCAGATCGGCGTCCTTATGGCGGATGTAGTCGGAGATGGCGGCCTTGAGGGCATCACCGGACAGGTCGGCAAAGTCGTTATCGGCCAGATATTTCAGCTTGACCTCGTTAGGCTGGCCCTCCAGACCGGCGGTATAGGCGGGAGAGACCACCGGATCGGCCAGCTCCCAGATCTTCCCTACCGGGTCCTTAAAGGCGCCATCGCCGTAGATCATGACCTCAATGTGCTTGCCGGTCTTCTCGGCCAGGGCCTTTTGAACGCGGTCCACCACGCTCTGGCAGTCGCGGGGGAAGAGCTTCACCTTGTCCTCCGTGGCCTTGTTGCTGCCCAGCAGGCCATACCGCTCATTGTAGCCGCTTCCGTCCACAGAAGCGGTCATCAGGTCATCCAGACCCAGTACCAGCTCCGCTCCGGCCTGCTTCAGCAGCCGCTTGGAGCGCTCGCGGGTGTGAATGTCACAGCAGAGGACATATTTGGTGTAGTTCAGAATGGTCCGGCAGTCATTGGCCAGCACCACCTCCACCTCACAGCCGCAGTCGGTGATGAGCTCCTTGTAATATTCAATATAGTCCACGCCGGTAAAAACGTGCTTGTGGTATCCGAAAAGCGCCCGGTATTTGGCCTCTGAGAGAACGTCCCTGTAGGGGTCCACACCCTTCTCATCTACCAGATCCAGGTCGATGAGGTGGTTCCCCACCTCGTCGGAGGGGTAGCTGAGCATGAGGACGATCTTCTTGGCGCCGGTAGCAATGCCCTTGAGGCAGATGGCGAAGCGGTTCCGGCTGAGAATGGGGAAGACCACGCCTACTGTGTGGTCGCCGAACTTGCCGCGGACATCGGCGGCGATCTGGCTGACGGTGGCATAGTTGCCCTGGGCACGGGCCACCACAGCCTCCGTTACACCCACCACATCATGGTCATCCAACTGGAAGCCCGCGCTTTCAGAGGCGGCCAGGACGCTGTCCACAACAATCTGGGCGATGTCGTCTCCTTCCCGAATGATGGGAGCCCGGATGCCCCTGGAGACGGTGCCGACTAGTCTTTCCATGGTTTTTCCTCCGTTGATCTGATTGCGGCCCTGCCGATCTGACAGACTGCCGCTGCGGATATATATTATTATATATGATTTTCTGATGGATGAAAAGGGATTTAGAGAAAAAAGAGAAGGATTTTGGTGCAGAGAAAGCTCAGTAGGCCACAGGCCGGGAAGGTGAGGACCCAGGCCAAGACGATGGAGCGGGCAATGGACCAGTCCGGATGGCGACCGGCGCCCAGAATAGCGGCGGTTTTGGTGTGGGTGGTGGAGACGGGCAGTCCAAGGAGGGTGCAGAGGAGGAGGGCGCTTGCGCCGGCCAGGTCGGCGGTCAGGCCCTGCCGGGGGTCCAGGACCACCATGTCCCGACTCACAGTATCAATGATTCGCTGCCCACCGAGGGCGGTGCCCAGGGCTATGGTGCCTGCGCACAGGGCGGCGAGCCACAGAGGGGCGTATCCGTTGGGGACATCCCACCCGGCGGATAGAGAGAGGCCCAGGAGGAAAACACCCAGAAATTTCTGACCGTCCTGAGCTCCATGGAGGAAAGCCATGGCGGCGGCCCCAGCCCGCTGAGCCCGAAGATAAAAGGAGGGACCTCTGGGATGCTCCGGCCGTTGTGTGAGGACCTTGGCCAAGAGATAACCCAGACAGACCGACAGGGGGAGGGCCACCCACACTCTGGACCAGGCCGGCAGGTCCACATTGGCGGCACCCCCTTCCAGGGCCAGGGCCGCACCGGTGAGTCCGGCCAGAAGACCGTGACTCTCACTGGTGGGGATACCGAAGTACCAGGCTGCTGTAGACCAGACCACGATGGATGCCATGGCGGCACACAGGGCCCACAGGGCGGCATGTCGGTCACCGCCGAATTGGGCCAGGTCCAGCACACTTTTGGTGACGGCCGGAAAGAAGACGGTGGAGAGAAGGGCGCCCAGCAGATTGCACACCGCCGCCAGAACGGCGGCGGCGGGAAAGGTGAGGGCCTTGGTGGAAACGGCGGTAGCGATGGCATTGGGGGCATCGGTCCAGCCGTTGACCACGATGACCCCCAAGGTGAGCAGCACCACCGGCAGCAGGCCGGGGACCGCCAAGGCGCTCACCAGAGAAGAAAGAGACATAGAAACACCCCCTCCCCACACGTTATGGCGGGGAGGGGGCGGATATGTTGGGCGTGTAGACTGACGCTAGTCCTTGTTCAAAAATGGGAATATGCCCCGGAGGAAAGAATTTCGATGGCTGACGAGCAATTTTCTCTCAGGAACCCTGACGGATTTCAGGGCTGAGAAAAGGAAAAGTCGCTGAGGCCAAAGGCAGAGCCCGTATAGACTACATTGGCCTGGAGGGTGGCCGCTTGGACCCCGGTCGCCGGCATGTCCGGTGCCCAGAGCGTGATGCCGAAGGCGGCTGAGATGCTGTCCCCATTGGTAGCAAACTGGACCCAATTTCCCAGACCGGCCTCCAGCTCCACATTCAAATCAGCATAGCCGAGGGCGGCAGGGTCAAGCTCCAAACTGGTATCTCCAGCGTGCAGGGTGATCAAATTGGTCTGGGGATCATAGGTGCTGGAGAGGGAGAGATCCACGATGGCGGTGTAGTCAGCATCAGCAAATTGGAAAAGTTCCCAGCCGCCATTGGAGAAATCCACCACGGAAAGTCCCCATACATTGGTTCCAGTTCCACCATCCACGAAGACGATGACAGCCAGCTCCAAATCGCCGTCCCCATCATAGTCCCCGTAGGACATGGTGGGCAGCAGGACTTGAGGCGTGAGGAAGGGGATGGCCAAACTGTGCCACTGGGTCCCCACCCGAAGGATCAGCCCCTGAGCATCTTCGGGGCCATAATAGCCGTAAAGCCAGGTGTCCTGCTCGGGAAGCTGACCGATCAGATAGAGCCCGGCGTCATCCGGTCCCAGTGCACTGACAGCCTCGGCCACATCCATTCCACCAGAGAGTTGGGTGGGAAAGTCATTGAGGGTCAAGCTGTCCGGGTCGCCGTCCCACAGAAATGGAGTGCCAGTGGCAGGGGGAAGGGTCTCCGTAGGCTGCACCTCCAGAGGAAGCGTATCGGTGGGCAGCGGTGTGGAAACGGAACTCTCCTCGGTCGGGATGGGTGTCTCCACAGCCAAAGTGGTGGTGACAGGAGGCTCTGCCAGCTCTGGAGACGGCGTGGTGGCATCACCGCCGTTACAGCCGGTCAGTGCCAGCAGGCAGGCGGTACACAGGGGAATGAGTTTTTTCAAAGGGAAGGCCCTCCCTTCCATATCTTGGGACGCAGGCAATGGTTCGTTTGTAGATTATACCCTCTTCTACAAGAGAAAACAACCATAAAATTAGAAACAATCAATGACGAATGGTTCCAAACTTTCTATGATCTTACAGGTCAGATAGCCTTTTCCGCCAGCTATGGCGAAAGAGGAAGAGAGCGGTCAGACAGGAGAGGACCTCAGCCAGGGGGAAAGAGAGCCACATGAGTTGTGGCTGGACAAGGCCGAGCAGGTAGGCGGCGGGGAGGATGAGCACCACCTGGCGCAGAAGGGAGATGGCCAGACTGGTCATGGAGGCGCCCAACGCCTGGAAAACGGCGCAGAGCACAGTGGAGAGTCCACTGAAAATCAGGCCAAAGGCGATCCAGCGCAGGGCGGGAATACCAGAGGAGAGCACGTTTTCCTCGGCCCCAAATAGGCCCAGCAGAGGGCCGGGCAAAAAAATCAAAAGAATGGTGCCCACGGCCATGATGGCGGCCCCCAGTGCCAGGGCAAACCGGGTGAGCGCCAGGATACGTGTCCGACTTCTGGCACCATAATTATAAGCCACCAGGGGAGTGAGGCCATTGGTGAGTCCAGCCACAGGCATAATGAGGAAGGACTGGAGCTTGAAGTAGGCCCCCAGGATAAAGACGGCACTGGGGTCGAATAGGGCCATGATCTTGTTGAGCCCTAGGGTCATAACGGAGGAGAGGGATTGCATGGCGGCGGCGGGAATACCAATCCGGCATAACTCGGCCAGGATGTCTCCCCTGGGACGAAAGCCCCTGAGGGAGAGGGGGAAACGGCGGAGCCTGCGCAGCAGGAAGAAGCCAACGGTCATGCCGGTCCACTGTCCTAGCACGGTGGCGATGGCGGCGCCGGCCACCCCCAAGGCGGGAAAGGGTCCTGGGCCGAAGATGAGGATAGGGTCCAGAATCAGGTTGACCACGGCGCCCACCCCCTGAATCACCATGGGGCCTACCGGGTCACCACAGGCCAGGAGGATACGCTCGGAGGCAAATTGCATGGTCATCCCCACCGAGGCACCAGTGACAATGGAGAGATAGGTCTGCCCCGCTGACCCGATAACCGGATCGGTGGTGAAGAAGCCCATGAACGGCCGGGCAAGGAGCAGGGCGAAAGAGAGGAAAAGAAGGTAGCACAGCAGGTAGAGGAAGCAGCCGTTGAGAGCCACCGACTTGGCTTCCTCCCGGTCTCCCTGTCCAAGACGTTTGGAGAGCAGGGCATTGAGTCCCACCCCGGCCCCAACACACACAGCCACCATGAACATCTGGACTGGGTAGGCCAGGGACAACGCCTGAAAGGCCTCTCCGCTGAGGCGGGAGACGAACATGGAATCCACCAGGTTGTAAAGCGCCTGGATGAGCATCGAGAGCATCATGGGCCAGGCCATGCGCAGCAGCAGCGGGCACACCGGCATGGTGCCCATACGGGCATCATCCATGTGTGTACCTCCTTCCTATGTCAGAGTCAAACCACGGTATTGGACTCTATTCGGATGTCACGCAGGACAAAGCCTTCACCCTCACAGTCGATGGTGGCCAGTATATTGGCAAAGAGAACGCCGGTGACATCCAGTCGGGCCCCCAAAACAACGGTGAAGACCCCATCTGCCTCTCGGAAGAAGCAACTGTCCAGGGTGAGCTGGCCGGGGTTTGACCGCACTCCTTCCGGCACCTGATAGACAGCGCTGGTGGGGCCATAGGACAGTGTGAACTGCCCAGTGGCGGCGCTGTAGTCGATGGATACCGCTTCCAGGGCCTGCTGGGCGCAGGCATCGTGGGTGATGGCCAGATCGTCCCAGGAGGCATCCTCCTGGCGGTAGATGTGAAGATCGTAGACGATCTGGTCTCCACGGGCTCCCATCAGATAGCGGACGGCCAGCTCCTCAATACCATCGCCATCCATGTCAGTGAGGTAGAGCTCCGGCAGGGACGGTGCCTCTGGTAGGGCAAAGGTCTGGTCAAAGTGGATGAGCTCCTCTCCACGGCGCAGCAGGATGCCGCCGCCGTAGCCATCGTTCAGGCCGTAAAGGTAAAGCTCTTCATCGAGCTCACAGCCCAAAAGGTAGACCTGCGGCTGGTCACTGGAAAAGAGATCAGCCGGGTCGGCCAGGGCGGCGGGCAGGTCTTCCAAAGTGAGGGAGGCCCAGGGGGCCTCGTCTTCAGATGAGGAGACAGGCGTGGGACTGGGGGTGGCCGGGGTGGGAGTCCAGTTGAGAGGCTCCTCTCCGCCGCAGGCGGTGAGAAGGGTCAAGGTGCACAGCAGCGCGGGCAGAATTCGCTTTCTCATGGTCACAGCTCCCTTATATAACGCAGGTCCACACAGATGGCGTTGGGAGGGAAGGGGATGTCGGCGTGGGTGCCGTCCCAGGCGAAGCCGTGGGCGGTGTAGAACCGCCGGGCCTTTTCGTTTTCCCGAAGGACAAATACAAAACAATTTTTGTAGCCCTCCTGCCGCAGACGGTCCATTGCCTCTTCGACGAGGCGCCCGCCGTATCCCTTGCCCCGTTCGGCAGGGTGGGTGTAAAAGGAGATCAGCTCACCCCAGCCGGCATAGGCGGCGTTGGGAAAGTCAGACCCCTCTTTGGTCCCGGCATTATAGTTTTCCGTTCGGGCGGGCCCATAGTTGATGCAGGCCACCGGCGTGTCGTCCCGATAAAGCAAGAGCCCATGACAGCGGTGGAGGCGGTAGTCATCCCGGAAAAAGGGGACCCAGCGCTCGTCGGTGATTTCCCGGGCCATATACTCCGCCGGCACCGCATCCACATAGGTATCCCGCCAGCCCAGAGCGTGGATGAGCGACATGGCGCGGAAATGCTCTTCGGTACAGGCGTCCACAAAATGCAGGTTCTCCATTCTAAAATCCTCCTGTGTAACGCCTGGGGCAGGCGGGATACCGCGCGCCCGGCGGCGTATGCCGATTGGATGATGATAGGGAATCCCCGGTCTCCCAAAGGGGAGACCGGGGAGAAAAATCATACGGTAACGGGCTCCGCCTTCGCCTGGGCGGCCTCGCGCGCCTCCTCTTCAGCGTGCTGCTTGGCAAGTCCGCGGGCGTTGGCCAGCATGAGCTTGATACGGTTTTCCTGGTTGATTTTGGTGGCACCTGGGTCGTAGTCGATGGCCACAATATTGCTCCAGGGGTAGTCGTCCTTGAGCTTGCGGATCATGCCCTTGCCCACAATATGGTTGGGCAGGCAGCCGAAGGGCTGGGTACAGACGATGTTGGGCACACCGGTGTGGATGAGCTCCAGCATCTCGGCGGTGAGGAGCCAACCCTCGCCCATCTTATTGCCGTCTCCTAGATAACCCTTGATGTAGCTGTGGAGCTCATCAAAGTCGCCGGGAGCGCGGAAGCGGTTGGAGCGCTTGAGGGCGTCGATGAGGGCGTGCTGGTACTTCTTCACGTAGGCGGCAAAGAGCTGGCACACCTTCTGTTTGATCCACTTACCACCGTAGAGGTCCACGTCCACGTCCCGGTTGTAGATCTTGAAGATGACGAAGTCCACCAGGCCGGGAACCACCGGCTCGGCCCCCTCGGAGAGGAGGAACTGATTGAGGTTATTGTTGCCCAGGGGGGCGTACTTGACATAGATCTCGCCCACCACACCGACCCGGACCTTCTCCTCACCGGTGACAGGGATGGCCTTGAAGCGGTCAATGATACGGTCGAAGTTCTTCACCATGCTCTTGTAGGAGAGCCCTTTGCCCTGAGCCATGTCCTCCAAAAGGAAGTCCACACATTCAGCCGCCACCCGGTCGGTCTGGCCGGCGGTGACCTCGTAGGGGCGAACCTGGTTTCCCACATTCATGATGAGGTCGCCGTACATGACGGCAAAAATGGCCTTGCGAATGAAGCCCAGGGTGAGCTTGAAGCCGGGGTTGTGCTCCAGACCGGACAGGTTCACAGAGATGACGGGCACATAGGAGAGCCCCGCCTTCTCCAGGGCTTTTCGGAGCATATGGATGTAGTTGGAGGCCCGGCAGCCGCCGCCGGTCTGGGTGATGACCAGGGCCACCTTGTGGGGGTCGTACTTGCCGCACTGTACCGCGTTGATAAGCTGGCCGATGACCAGGATGGCGGGGTAGCAGGCGTCGTTGTGGACATACTTCTGCCCGGCGTCAATGACCGGCTTTCCGGTGTTGCCCAGCATCTCCACCTTGTAGCCTTCGTTCTGCATGATGCGCACCAGCAGAGCAAAGTGGTCGGGGAGCATCTGAGGGACCAGGAGGGTGTACTCCTCCTTCATCTCCTTGGTGAAAAGGAGCCGCCCCGTCTTGTCGTATACCAATTCTGCCATTGCTTTTGGATTCCTTTCCGTTTGGGGTTTACCAATATTGGACCTTGTAGTCATAGGTGCTGGTACTCCGGTTGTAGCCGCCTGAGAAATAGAACCAGTGCTGGGATTCCGGATAGGCATAGATGCACCCAGTCCCGCCGTAGGCGCCTGAGGCCGTGACGCGCAGACTGAAGGAGGTCTTGTGCTGGGCCAGCTGCGCCACCAGGCACTTGCGGAACATATCGGCGCTGGTGATGTTGTTGGTGTCCAGGCTCTCCCAGGCGGGGTCATAGGTGTCGGGCATGGGGTAGTCGTCCCCGTCCCAGTAGTGGCGGAGGACCATCACGTCAGGGCCCACCAGGCAGTAGTCGTGGTCCAGCACAGGCGTGCTGGAGATGGGGTCGTCAAAGGTGCAGTCCACATAGAGCCACTGTCCATCCACGTAGACCATGTTCCAGGCGTGACTGTCCCCGCTGCCCACCCCGGTCACAATGATACAGGGGATGCCGGCCCGGGTGCACATGGTCTGGAAAAGCTCGGCATAATTCTGGCAGATGCCGTACTTGGAGGACAAGGAGATGTTATTCTCAAGGCTATATTTCTGAGTTGCCTGCTCGTAGACGGCGTAGGCCGCCTCCCGGGCCGCGCCGGACATGCTGGAGGGAGCGGATACCCAGGGGGAGTAGGTGAGGGTGTTGACCAAATAGTCGTGGATGGCGGTGACGGTCTCCCGGGTGGTGTCACGGAGGAGGGTGGGGACGGGCCCGCCCGCCAGGTCATCTTCCACCACCAGAGTGTACTGGGTGGGATCACTGCCGGCGCTCAGGTAGAAGTTGCCCCCCTGCTCCACGGCCCCCAAGGCGGAGAGGGAGAGCATGGGGTAGCGTCCGCCCAGGGTGTAGACCGAGCCTGGAATATCTTCCTTATCAACCCGCAGGGGCTTGGAGGACAACTCCGCTTTTCCCATGACCTGGCCTGCGGGGGGTGTGGACCAGTCCCCATTGACATGGACTTCACCGTAAAATGGGTCCAGATCGAGGGAGTAATAATCCTCGGCCTCTTGGAACTCTACCTTCCAATTAGGAAAGAGGTTCCGATCCGACAGAACTTCGGTGGGGATGTAGTACGCCCCGTTGATCTCCACAATGCCGTAGGCGAGGGCGCCGTCGATGTAGAGCTTGCGTCCGGTGGTGTAGACGGTGGTATCTGCCGGCTTGGGAGCGGGGGTAAAGCTCACCCGGGTGTCGGGCAGGGCCAGACGGCACAAAATGGCGGCCAGCTCCGCCCGGGTGATACTCTGCTGGGGGTGGAAGGTGCCGTAGGCATCGGAGCCGGTGAGCACACCGGCGTTATAGAGTCGGAAGATCTCCTGGCTGTATGGGGTGGCACTGTTCACGTCGGGGAGGGTGGTAATGGTGTTGATGGCGGTGTAGGCGTCCTCCGGCAGGGCACGGCCCAGCAGGCCTGCCAGCTCCGCCCGGGTGGCCGGACGGGTGTAGCTGTCGAACTGCCCCTGGGAGAGAATCCCCAGCTGGGTCGCCTGGGCTACAGCGCCGTCATACCAGTTGTCCCCCTCTTGGGAGACCACGCCCCCTCCGCCGCCGTACAGGTCGGCGAGACGGACGGCCACGGTCACGGCTTCGGCCACCGAGAGGGTACCGGAGGGGGAGAAGGTGTCAGCGCCAGTGCCCGACATGAGGCCCAGAGCATAGCACTGGGAGATGTAAGGTTGGCTCCAGTCCTGGGCCACATCGGAAAAGGCCACGGGGTCGCGGACCGGGGAGAGACTGGCTCCCAGGGCGGCGCTGGGCAGCAGGGACAGGGTGAGGACCAGACAAGTGCAGGAGAGAATGATACGTCGTTTCATGAGACTTCACTCCAATTTTGTCATTTTTATCCTACCGGGGTCATCCTACTAAGGAGGCTGTTTCAGAGGGTTCCCGGTTTCGCCGGGCGTCCATGGCGGCCATGAGGGAGCGGATGCGGATGCGCACCGCGCCCAGGTTATTGATGTCGTCGATTTTCAGCTGGGTGTAGAGTTTGCCGCCCTTCTCCAGAATGTCCCGCATCTCGTCGGTGGTGATGGCGTCAGTGCCGCAGCCGAAGCTCACCAGCTGCACAACCTGCATGTCGCTCTGGGTGCAGACATACCGGGCGGCATTGTACATCCGACTCTGAAAGGTCCACTGATTGAGGACCTTCCGGGGGGCGTAGCCTTCCAAATAGGAGAGGGCGTCCTCGGTCACCAGCACGAAGCCGAAGGAGGTGATGAGGTCGTTGATGCCGTGGTTGATCTCTGGATCGATGTGATAGGGCCGGCCGCACACCACGATGATGTTCCGGCCCTCGGCACGGGCCTGGGCGATGTACTTGGCGCCGGTCTCCCGTACATCATGGACATAGGCGTCATAGGCGTCGTAGGCCGCCTTGGCGGCGCGGACCGACTCCCGCTTGGGAACGCCGAACTCGTCCTCCATGAGCTTGGCGATGCGCTTTTCAAAGTCCTTGTGCCGCCAGAGGCCCACATAGGGGTCCAGGTACTTAGTCTGCTTGAGCATGGGCACATTGGCGGCCAGGAGCTCAGGATAATAGGCGACCACGGGGCAGTTGTAGTGGTTGTCGCCGATGCCCTCGTCGTTGTTGTAGGACATACAGGGGTACCAGATGGCGTCCACTCCCTCCTCCACCAGGGCCTCCACATGGCCGTGGAGGAGCTTGGCGGGATAGCACACTGTGTCAGAGGGGATGGTGTGCTGGCCCTTCAGATAGAGCTTCCGGGAGGACTCGGGGGAGAGGACCACCTCAAAGTTGAGTTTGGTGAAGAAGGTGTACCAGAAGGGCAGATTTTCGTACATGTTGAGGCCGAATGGGATGCCCATCCTGCCCCGGGAGCCGTCTCCCTCTCCCTTGCCCTCCATAGCCCGGAGCTTTTGGTATTTGTAGATCATGAGGTCGGGCATGGACACCTTCTCCTTGCCCAGGGGACGGGAGCAGCGGTTGCCGGAGATGAATTTCCGCCCACCGTCAAAGCTGTTGACGGTGAGGGAGCAGTGGTTGGTACACAGATTGCAGGTCACCGGCTTGGCGGTATGGGTGAAGGACTGTAAGGCCGTCTCATCCAAAAGGGTGCTCTGCTCCAGATGGAGGTCCCGGGCGGCCAGCGCGGCGCCAAAAGCCCCCATCAAACCGGCAATGGTGGGCCGGGTGACGTTGCGGCCCAGCTCCAGCTCGAAGGCCCGCAGAACGGCATCATTGAGAAAGGTGCCGCCCTGGACCACGATGTGCTTGCCCAGGTCGTCGGCGGAGGCGGCCCGGATGACCTTATAGACAGCGTTCTTTACAATGGAGATGGACAGACCGGCGGAGATGTCCTCCACGCTGGCGCCGTCCTTCTGGGCCTGCTTCACGGAGGAATTCATGAACACGGTACACCGGGAACCCAGGTTCACCGGATGCCGGGCAAAGAGGCCCAGCTTGGAGAAATCAGCGATGTTGTAGCCTAAGGCCTTGGCGAAGGTTTCGATGAAGGAGCCGCAGCCCGAGGAACAGGCCTCATTGAGCATGATGGAATCCACGGCGCCGTTTCGGATCTTGAAGCACTTCATGTCCTGGCCGCCGATGTCAATGATGAAGTCCACGTCGGGGTTGAAGTGGGCGGCGGCGTTGTAGTGGGCTACCGTCTCTACCAAACCCAGGTCACAGCCGAAGGCGTTTTTGACCAGGTCCTCGCCGTAGCCGGTGACGGCGGCCCCCTTGATGGTGACCCGGTCGCCGCAGAGCTTGTAGATCTCCTTGAGCTGCTCCAGCACCACGGCCACAGGGTTGCCCAGATTGGAGTGGTAGTAGGTATAGAGAAGCCCGCCGTCGGGGGCGATGAGGCACATCTTGGTGGTGGTGCTGCCCGCGTCAATGCCCAGCCAGGCGTCGCCGGTATAGGTGTTCACATCCACCTCGGGGGGGTGGTTGGCGTTGTGCCGGATGGTAAAGTCCTCATATTGCTCGGGACCGTCGAAGAGGGGAAGGAGGGTGTCCATGGTGTTTTTGGCCTCCACCGATTCCTCCAGCAGCCTGAGGGCCTCGTCGAAGGGGCGCTCTACGTAGTCGGTGGAGCAGAGGGCGGCACCCATGGCGGCGAAGCAGTCGCCGTCGGCGGGGAAGATGGCGTGCTCCTCGTCCAGCTTCAAGGTTTCCACGAACCGCTGCCGCAGGCCCATGAGAAAGTGGAGGGGGCCGCCCAGGAAGACAATCTTGCCCCTGAGCTCCCGCCCCTGGGTAAGACCGGCCACGGTCTGGTCCACCACGGCCTGAAAGATGGAGGCGGCCACGTCCTCTTTTCGCCCGCCTTGGTTGAGGATGGGCTGGATGTCACTCTTGGCGAAGACGCCGCAGCGGGAGGCGATGGGATAGATCTTCTCGTGCTTGAGAGAGAGGGCATCCAGCTCGTCAATGGTGACATTGAGCAGGGAGGCCATCTGGTCGATGAAGGCGCCAGTGCCGCCGGCGCAGGAGCCGTTCATCCGCTCCTCCAATGCCCCGCCGAAGAAGATGATCTTGGCGTCCTCGCCGCCCAGCTCGATCACGGCGTCGGTGCCGGGAATATAGGTGTTGACGGCGGCGGCGGTGGCGTAGACCTCCTGGACAAAGTCAATGCCCGCGGCCCTGGCCACGCCCAGACCGGCCGAGCCGGTAATGACCAGCTTTATGTTCTTGCCCCGGAGCTTGTCCTGGATGGAGTGAAGGGTTTCACAGGCCCGCTCCCGGGCCTTGGAGTAATGCCGCTCGTAGGAGCGGAACAGGAGCTTGTTGTCCTCATCCAGCACCACTACCTTGACGGTGGTGGAGCCGATGTCGATGCCGATGCGAAGGCTCATAGGTTCACCTCATAGCCCCGAAAACTGCCGGGGCGCATATTTTCGTACCTTATATACTATAACAAATCGACAGATTTTACAACTGATAAATCTGCAAAGAAAATACCATAAAACCTAGGGAATTGCAATGGTATTTTGACGGAAAAAACCGCCCGCACAGCAGGGCAGCAAGATGTGAAAAAGAAGAATTCCGGAAATCTTGATCCAGGCGGCCCCTCATCGGGGGAGTTTTGCTGTGCCGTCAGGCGGTGGTGTGGTTCCTTCGCCGCAGAAACAGAGGTCGCTGAGCCATAGGAGTCAGACAAGGCGTTTCCCGCCTTGGGAGACGCCTTGTCTGGTGAGCAGATGGTTTGTTATCCCCTTCGATAGGTCCGGGTGATTTTGGCCAGCTTGCCGGATACATCTCCGTTGAGGGCAGCGGAGCGGACCCGCCAGGACCAGTTGTTGGGACCGGTGGTACCGGGGAAGTTGACCCGGGTGTCGGCGCCCAGGCCAAGCACATCCTGAAGAGGGGCGATGGCCAGTGCGCTGGGAGACATCCAGGCCCCGCAGATGGCTCCCCAGCCGAAGCCCTCGTCGGCCCGAAGCCGCAGGTAGTCGGAGGCAAATTCCCGCTCGGCGGGGCTGGCCTCGTCAAAGAGCCACTGGACAAAGGTGGGGGTATCGTGGGTGCCGGTGTAGACCACCGACTCCTTGGGACAGTTGTGGGGAAGGTAGGAGCTCTCCCCGTTGGGGTCAAAGGCGAAGACCAGAATCTTCATGCCGGGGATGCCGGAATTGTGGATGAAGTGCCACACATCGTCGTCCAGAACCCCCAGGTCTTCGGCGATGAGCTCCAACTGAGGCACCTCCTTGGCAAAGTGGTCCAGCAGGGCCTGGCCGGGACCCTTCTCCCACTTGCCGTCCTTGGCCACCTTGGAGGAGGCCGGGATGGCCCAGTAGGTGTGAAAGCCCCGGAAGTGATCGATGCGCAGCCGGTCATAGAGGAGGGCGGCATTCTGAAGCCGCCGGGTCCACCAGGAGAAAAGTTCTTTTTTGTGGCCGGCCCAGTCGTAGAGGGGATTGCCCCAGTATTGTCCCACATCAGAGAAGGCGTCGGGGGGGACCCCGGCCACAGCGGTGGGTACGAAGTCTGCGTCCATTTGGAAGAGCTGGGGCTGGGACCACACCTCCACGCTGTCAGCGGAGACATAGATGGGGAGATCACCCATGATAGCAATGCCCTTTTGATTGGCATAGGTTTTCAAAGCCCTCCACTGGCGGAAAAAGTGGTACTGGAGGAAGACCTGGAAGTCCACCTCGTCGGAGAGGGATTGACCCCAGCGCTCCATGGCATCCGGCTCCCGGCAGCGGATGTCGTGGGGCCACTGGTCCAGAGGAAGCCCTAGCTTCTCGTGAATGGCGGAGAAAAGAGCATGGTCAGGGAGCCAGTCGGCCTGCTCCTGGAGAAAGGCGGCCCGGGCAGCGGTATCGGTATCCCGCTTCCAGGCAGTGCGGAGGAGGGGAGGCCGGTTTTCGCGGAGCCAGTCATAGTCCACCCGGTCAGGCTGGGGGTAGCGGGCACCGTTCAGCTCCTCACGGGTGAGGAGCCCCCGCTGGACGAATTCCTCCAGATCCAGCAGCCAGGGGTTGCCGGCAAAGGCGGAAGGGGACATGTAGGGGGAGTCGCCACTCCCTGGCGGCACCAGAGGGAGGATCTGCCAGGTGTGCTGCCTGGCCTGGGCCAGAAAGTCAATGAACTGCCGGGCACCACTGCCTAAGGTCCCGATGCCGTAATCACCGGGCAGGGAAAAAATGGGCAGAAGCAGGCCGCTGGAACGTCCTTTTAACATGGAAGCGCCTCCATTTCGTGGACCCACCGGGATCGGCACCCTGGGTGGGTGGTTTTTTCTATTATAATCGAACCGGTCAACCGGCGCAAGTGCGGTAGACGCCTTGCCATTTTGAGAACTTCTTCGCGGGGGAGATTTGACGGAACCCGTTGAGTTGCGGCGCGTATTGTGCTAAAATGGAACCAAGAAAAGATTTGGGCACTCATCGCCCGCAGAGATCAGGAAACGGAGGATACATACATGGAGCGAGGGGAGCATACCTTCCGCACCGCGGTAGTGGGGGGATTCAACCGCCAGGATGTGCTCGATTATATTGAGTCCGCTGTCCGGGAGAGTCGTGAGAAGATGGTTGCCCTGCAAAAGGAGCTTCAGTCGCTGCGGGAGGAGCGGGAGAAGCTCTGGCAGGAGAGGGCGGCCCTGGAGCAGCGGGCAGAGACCTTGCGAAAGGAGAGCGAAAAGCTGCGCAGGACCGGCACGGACCAGGGGAATGAGCTGGGGGAGCTCCAGGCGGAGCTGGCCCTGGAGCGGGAGGAGCGTGCCGCCCTTCAGAAGGAGCTGGAGCACTATAAGGAGCAGTGTGCCAAGTGGGCGGAGGGCGCAAAGGCTTATGATGACCTGAAGGACCGTACCGCCACCATCGAGCTGGAGGCCCGGCAGCGGGCCCGGGCCATTGAGAGCGCCGCAGAGGAAAAGGCCAAAAGGCTGCGCACAGAAGCCGAGCAGATCCTCTATAAGGTCCAGGCGGGCTACGGCCGTCTGCGGGGAGATGTGGACGCCACCATCACCCACGCCAGCGGGGAGCTGGGCCGAGTGGACAAGGCGCTGGAGCAGGTGCGCTCGGAGTTCGCCGAGCACGACGCTGCTCTGGAGAAGCTCCTCCAGTCCTGCAAGGATGTGACCCGCAAAGTGCCGGAGACCCTTCCAGCGAAGGAAAAGTAAAGGCTTCAACAGGCTGGGTACATAGATCCGCCACCTCGCCGGGCCCCGGTGGGGTGGCGGTCTTTCTGTGTCGGAAAGGGACCTTAACCGTCAGGATAATGGGGCTTTACCCACAGGATAGGGGGTGGAAATGTTTTTCCCCCTGTGCTAATATAATGGTTATCGGATCGCCGCCCCGGCGGCGGATATGAAATAGGGAGGACCAAGTTTTGAACTATCTCTTTTCCATTGCCATGGGCTTTCTGCAAGGTGTGGCGGAGTTTTTGCCCATCTCCAGTTCCGGCCATCTGACCCTGTTCCAGTACTTTTTTTCCCCCGGAGAGAATTCGGAAGAACTGGATATGCTCTTTACCATTTTGCTCCACTTTGGTACGTTGATCTCGGTGTGCGTCTACTATTGGCGGGATATCATGGACATGATCCGGGAGTTCTTTCTGGGATTGGCTGACCTCTTTTCCCGACGAGGGAGCCACCAGGGGCGGCCACCGGAGGCCAGACGGCTGGTAGTGATGATTGTCATAGGAACCCTGCCCCTCTTTGCCGTTTTGCTGGTTAAGGACACAGTGGATGCTGCGTTTTCCAATGTCACCTTTGTCTCGGTGGCCCTGATCGCTACCGGGTTTCTGCTCTTCTTTTCCGACCGGATGGCCAGGGGAAGAAAAACGGCCCGCACCGCCACCATCCGGGATGCCCTGCTGGTAGGCTGCGCTCAGGCGGTGGGAACCCTGCCTGGGATCTCCCGGGCCGGTTCCACCATCTCCGCCGGTATGCTCTGCGGCTTTGACCGCACATTTGCTGTGCGCTTTTCCTTCCTCCTGTCCCTGCCGGCAGTGCTGGGTGCGAATATTCTGGAAGTCGTGGATGCCGTCCAGGCCGGCGGCGTGGACGTAGCAAGGCTTCCCATGTATGTAGTGGGGGTGGTGGTAGCCGGAGTGGTGGGATATTTTGCCATCCGGCTGGTCAACCTGCTGGCCAACAAGGGGAAGTTCGGCGCCTTTGCCTACTACTGCTGGACGGTGGGTATCGTTTCCCTGGTGGCCAGCTTCCTGGTCTGAGCGCATTAGATCAATCCCGGCGGCCGCGTCCGCCTTTTTTCTGGAAAGGATGGTTCCATGGCGACCACACAAAAGAAGACGACGGGGGGAAAACGGACGGCCTCCTCTGGTGGAAAACGGAGCGGTTCCGGCACATCAACCGCGAGAAAGAGCGGTGGTAGCCGCTCCAGAAATACGGCCCCACAGCCCAAGCCAATCCGGCGGGAGGTGGGGGCCGTTGTCTGTCTGCTGCTGGCCTTCTTCGCCGCTTTTGGCTATTTCAATATCCAGGCCCTTTTCATCGACCTGTTTTGCAGTCTCCTGAAGGGCCTCTTTGGCTACGGCTTCTGGTTGGTTCCCCCCATGCTGGTGGTGGCAAGCTATATCCTGGCCTTTCACCGTGGGCGGCCGGTTCGCCTGCGGCTGTGGTGCGCTTTGCTCACCCCCATGGTCATGGGTGCTATCCTCCACCTCTTCCTGTTCCGGGGGAAGTTTGCCTTTGGCGCGGGTGCGGTGGGAGAGCTCTGGAAGCAGGGCGAGATGGTGCGGTGTGGTGGGGTGGTAAGCGGCCTCATTGCTGAGACGCTGACGCTGGTCTTCAGTCCCATCGGCGCCGGACTCATTTTGATCCTGGCCCAGCTTCTGATGTTCCTGGGCGCCTTCCACCTCTCCATCCCAGAGATTGTGGATGCCATTCGGAACCGGCCCATCCCCGAATATGAGTATGAGGAAGAGGAGGAGCCGGAGCCGGTGGAGAAGCCGGTCCGGCGCCGGCCGGAGCCGGCGCGCCGCCGGGCGGACATCGACATTCCCGTGGATGACGGTCCGGCGCCCCGGCAGGAAAGGCCCCAGCCCCGCAGTCTTTTCCCCAGGAAGGAGCGATTCTTTAACCGCAAGGCGGGAGCCATGCCTCCGGACCAGGTGCTCACCGGTGCCCGGCCCATGGCGGAGGAGCCCGGGCCGACACCAACCGTACCCCAGCCAGAGCCCACCCCGGCGCCAGTGGCCGAACCTGCGCCTGTCGCCTCGCCAGTGGTGGACATGCCCCCTGTCCAGCCAGTGGGTATGGTGCAGATGCCAGAGCCGGTTGCCCCTCAGCCCGAGCCTGAAATTCCCATGACTCCGCTGCCCACACCTGCACCCATGCCCATGCCGGAGATCACCCGGGAGCCGGCAGTGGAAAAGGTGTCCGCCAAGGAGACTCAAACCGAGGCCGCAAAGGTGGAGGAGGATATCCAGAAGACGCTGGCGGAGAATCCTCCGGCCGTCTACCAGTATCCGCCGGTCTCCCTCCTCACCGAGGGGGCCGCAGATGTGGGAAACGGGGCCCAGGCCGAACTCAAGATGAATCAGGAGCGCCTGGCCGACACCATCCGTTCCTTCGGCATCGAGGCACAGATCTCCGACGTGACCCGGGGGCCTTCGGTGACCCGGTATGAGGTAGAGCTGGATCAGGGCGTACGACTCAATAAGCTCACCAACCTCTCCGATGATATTGCCCTGGCTCTGGGTGCCACCGGCGTGCGCATCGCGCCCATCCCGGACAAGATCGCCACAGTGGGCATCGAGGTGCCCAACAAGCTGGTGAGCCCCGTCTATATCCATGAGGTCATCGACTCCAAAGAATTTCGGGACCACCCGTCAAAGGTGGCCTTTGCGGTGGGCAAGGACATCGCGGGTAACTGTATCGTGGGCAACATCGCCAAGCTGCCCCACCTGCTCATCGCCGGTACCACGGGCTCCGGTAAGTCGGTGTGCACCAACTCCCTCATCATCTCCCTGCTCTATAAGGCCACGCCGGAAGAGGTCCGGCTTATCATGGTAGACCCCAAGATGGTGGAGTTGGGTATTTATAATGGCATTCCCCATCTGTTGATCCCGGTGGTCACCGACCCCAAAAAGGCGGCGGGCGCCCTCCAGTGGGCGGTCACCGAGATGATGAAGCGCTACCGCGCTTTCTCCGAGGTGGGGGTCCGGGATCTGGCCTCCTACAACACCCACGCGGCCAAGACCGAGGGCATGGAAAAGATGCCTCAGATCGTGGTGGTCATTGACGAGCTGGCAGACCTAATGCTGGTGGCTGCCAAGGAGGTGGAGGAGTCTATCTGCCGGGTGGCCCAGATGGGCCGCGCCGCTGGTATGCACCTCATCATCGCCACCCAGCGCCCCTCCGCGGATGTGATTACCGGCCTTATGAAGGCGAATATTCCCAGCCGGATTGCCTTCGCTGTGGCATCCGCCCTGGAGTCCCGCATCATTCTGGATACCACGGGCGCCGAGAAGCTTGTGGGCCGGGGCGATATGCTCTACTTCCCTCTGGGCTCCGGCAAGCCTCTGCGTGTCCAGGGCTGTCTCATCTCTGACGAAGAGGTGGCCGATGTGGTCTCCTTCATCAAGGCGCAGAGCACCGTGGAGTATGACGAGTCGGTCATCCATGAGATCGAGCAGCACGCCGCTGAAAAGGAGAAGGGCGGCAAAGGCGTGGGCGGTTCCGCGCCCGATGAGGTGGGGGACGAGTACGACGAGCTCCTGCCTGCCGCCATCGAAGTGGTGGTGGAGACGGGACAGGCCTCCGTATCCATGCTCCAGCGGCGGCTGAAGCTGGGCTACTCCCGGGCCGCCAGGCTGGTGGACCAGATGGAGGAAAAGGGCGTTGTGGGCCCCTTCGAGGGCTCCAAGCCCAGGCAGGTCCTCATCACCAAGGAGCAGTGGCAGGAGATGCAGTTCAAGCAGGGCATGGTGGACCACGCTCCGGAGCCGGTGCCCGATGAGCTGGAATTTGAGGGTGACGCCATCCCCCAGAGCCGGGAGATGCCGCCCTTCGATATGGATTGATAAAAGGCGGCAGAGCGGTTTGGCGCGCTCTGCCGCCTTTGCGTTTTACAGCACCAGGGTGCCGTTTTCGTCCTCCAACAACAGGAGGATCTTTTCTTCCTGGCCGTTCTGGGCGTTGACATAAATAATGATATGCCGTCCGTCCTCATCCTCACATTTGAACTCGTGGCAGAGGACCTCGTATTCTCCGCTGGTGGGGATGAGGGTCAGCTGGTGGGAGAGGACGGTGAGGGCGGGGGAGACCACCTCCTGCGCCTGCGCCTTCGTAACGGCGGGGGCGGGCAGCGTACGGACCGTATGGTTCATGAGATAGCCTTTGGACTCAAAACCCACCACCCGTCCGGTGTCCAGGGCCACGGAGACCTTCACCAGATCAGGGTAACAGAGCACCTCGCCTTGGGCGGCGGCGAAGTTGATGGTGACGACCCCGCCCTGGTCGATGAAGTAGCTCTCCCGCATAGAGGGATAGCCCCGAGAGGCCAGGAAGTCACGGGCCAGAGCGGCAGCCTCCGCCTGGGATAACGCGGCGGTGCCGGTGGAGCGGGAGCTGATGGCCTCCAGCACCAGTCCGCCTTGCCTTGTTACCTCCACATAAAGCTCGCCGCCGTCTACCGTGGCGGAAAAGCCGTAGGTGGGCAGGGTCCCCTCGCCGGCGGAGACCAGAGAGAAGAGTTCCGGTTCCAGGTCAAAAAATTTCGCGGCAGAGAGACGGGCCTCGTCCTGGGTAACATCAGCGAGGGCCTCCAGCAGCCGGGGGGTGCGCCCGGTGATGTGATCAGAGAAGGGGCCGTCGTAGATGAGGGTGGGAAGTTCTGGAAAGTCCTCCTCCACGGTCTGATAGACAGAGCCCCCCAATTCCTGCCCCCCGTTTTCTCCGCCGGAGAGCCTGGCCTCCGCCGTTTCCACATCCTCCAAGGTGGCCTCGCCGGAGAGAAGATCGGCTTGGAGGGCCGAAACCTGTCCGGAGAGAGTGGCCGCCGCGTCAGCCAGACTGCGGAGTCCCTCCCGTTCCTCGTCGGAGCAGGTGCCATTTACCGCCGCTGAACGGGAGAGGGCGGCGGCGTAGTCTCCAGTCTTAGCCAGGAAGGCGGCGGTCTGCTCCAGCTCGATATTACCATAAGGCAGCTCGCCCAGGGCCATCTGGGCGGACATGGCCCGGCCAAAGATCTGGGTACACAGGGCGCCCAGCATGGAGGGGGTGGTGGCGTAGACTACCTTTTGGAGGTCCGTGTTGAGCTGGCTCAGGTTGGCCGAGAGCTCTGCGAAGGCGTGGAGCCGGTTGTTGGTGAGGTAGCGCCGGTAGGCAGCCGCCTCTCTCTGTCCCTGGACCGCCAGACCGGCGGTCACCGCGAAGGCGGCAGCCAGAAAGCTCACCCGTCGTACCAACCGTCTGCGGCTTTTTTTGCGCTGTTCCATCTGTGAGCGCCTCCTTTCCATGCTAGGATGGACGGCGGAGGTGAAACTCATTCCGATGCGGACAGTGAAAGATTTCTCCTGTACTGGGAGCATATTGCTTTTTTTATCAATCGATATTATAATAAGAACAGCTATATTTTGGAAGAGAGGGCGAGTACTATGAAAAAAAAGCATTTCTTGGGCGTCCTTCTGGCACTTTGTCTGGTGGCAGGCATGCTGCCTGCTCCCGCTATGGCGGCTTCCTCCGTTGTGGCTTTGAAGCTGGGTAGCCCCTGGTGCGCCGTTGATACCCAGGTCACCCAGGTGGATGAGGACAATGCCCAGGTGACTCCCTACGCGGTCCAGGTCAACGGCGGCGGCTATACGCTCCTGCCCATCCGGCGGGTGCTGGAGGCCTTCGGCGGCTCTGTAGAGTGGGTCCCGGCCACCGGAGGGGTGCTGTGTACCCTGAACGGACATCAGGTGGAGCTGGCGCCGGGTTCCGCTGAAGCTGTGGTGGACGGGCAGGCGGTGACCATGGACGTGCCGGCCGAGACCAAGAACGACCGCACTTTTGTGCCGGTCCGATTTGTCTCCGAAAACCTGGGTCTCTCCGTAGCCTATGAGTCCACCGACCAGATCGTGGTGGTGAGCGCAGCCCCTCTGGAGCAGAGCAGCCTCTCCAGCCTGGAGAGTGTAAAGGCCCTAAAGGAGAAGGTGGCCTCCGCCCAGCCCACGGTCCAGCCCGTGACCTATCAGGAGGGGAGCTACGCCCTGCCCTCCGGCACTGTGAGCGCTAAGATCATCACGGTAAACATGAGCGACCCCCGGGTCTCTGTAAAGAGCGCCATCGTGGGCAACAAGCTCAACGCCACCGCCGACTTTGCCAGTATCGCCTCCTACTCCGGCGGCGCCCTGGCCATCATCAACGCCAACTTCTTTGAGTCCTATGAGGACATCAAGGACCCCATCGGCCCTGTCATGGTCAATGGGAGTTTTGTCTATGGCAACAGTGGTTCCCTGACCTCCCTGGGCATTACGGCGGACGGCAGGATGTACTATGGCCGTCCTTCCGTCTTTTATCGGGTCATCACCACCGACGGAGGCGCCGCCCAGCAGTGGTCCGGCTATAACCTGAATGTCTTTGACCAGTATACCGACGGTTCTGTGATCTACACCCCTGCCCGTGGGGAGAGCGTGCCCGTGACCTGCGCCGGCGCCGCCCTCACCGTCCGTAATGGGGTCACCACCGATTACCGGGCGGTGGCAGCGGGGGAGACCCTGGCCATCCCCGCCGACGGTTATGTGCTGTGGATGGGCTCCGCTTTCACCGCCACCAACTACTATCAGGTCCCCGAGCTGGGCCGCGCCGTAAACCTGGAGCCTTACCTGCGGGTGGAAGATGAGGAAGGCTTCTCCCTGGACGGGGTCACCTCTCTCATCTCCGGCGCCCCCCGCCTGGTGAAGGACGGCGCCATCGAGACCTATCTGGACCCCGGTTTCACGGAGGCCCGCTTTACCACCAGCATCACCCCACGTACCGCCGTGGGTACCACCGCCGACGGAAAGCTGCTGCTGGTCAGTGTTCCCTCCGCCTCCATTCAGCAGATGCGGGAGCTCATGCTCCAGTTGGGCTGCCAGGACGCCATCAATCTGGACGGCGGCGCCTCCACCGCCATGTACTATAACGGTCAGACTCTGGCGACCCCCGGCCGTCAGCTCACCACCACCTTACAGGTTTTTGTATCTGGATGAAAAGCATAAAAATGGCCCGCACACGGAACTTCTTGTTCTGTGTGCGGGCCATTTTGGTGCTAGTCCGACAAGGGGGTGAGGAAGATGTGGTCCACCATGAGGGAGGTGGGCTCCACCTGGCCAATGAGGTCCAAAATTTCATCCTTGCTTCCCTGGACGCAGTAGTTCTGACTGGTAAAGTCCCGCATCTCCCGAGCGGAGGTCAGGGCCTCTTCCACCACATCTGTCGTGTAGTAGATTCGGTCGCTGCTGAAGATGCCCAGGGAGGTGAGCAGCGTGGGCTGGGTGAGGAGGAGCTCCAGTGTGTCAGCGTAGTACTGAACCAAAGCGCCACCGTCCAGGTCCCGGGGATTGAGCTCCCCACCGAAGAGGAGCGGGACGGCCAGATTGACCCCCCCCTGATATTCCACATTCGGGTCATAGATCTGAGCCCAGACCACCTCTGCCGGCAGCTCCCACAGCTGGTCAAGGGTGAGGGGCGTATGGGTGCCTACAGAAAGGCGAATATAGGCGGAGTCAGGCAGCTTCTCCAGCTCCGACAGCAGTTCCCCCGAAGCCATCAAGTCGCTGTCAAAGCGGCCCAAGTATTTTGTCAGCTTTCCAGTGGGGTCGGAGGTCACCTCGGCTTTCCCCTGGCGGACAGACAGGTGGACATCGGTGTAGCCCCCGATATAGACTTTTAGGTTTTCGGTGCCGACCACATAGACAGAGACGTCATAGGTGCCGAAGCCAGTGTCCTCGATGCTGGTGCCGGTGACCCGGACATAGGGCTGCATGGTACCGAAGTAGGCATTGAGGTAATTGGTGAAGGCCTGACCATCCTCCTCCATGGAAATGGGGTTGAAGGTGGTCCATTTGGCCAGGGGGTGAATGAGGCCGAAGATGAGAATGGCACAGATGACCACTGCCGATAAGGTCTTGAGGCAGATGCGGCGGACCCGGCGGCGGATAAGCCTCTCCAGGGCCAGCAGTTCCTCCTGAACGGGTGGGGATGGAGATGTTGCTTTCTCGGATTCCCTCAGGGCCTCCAGACGGTGGTCCAGATCATCAGGCTGTTTCATGACGGGTCCTCCTCTCCCAGCAGCTTCCGGAGCCGGCGCTTGGCCCGAGAGCGGTGCTGACGAACGTTTTCGCGGGTGATGTGGTGGGTGTCTGCGATTTCTGCGTCTGTGAGGCCGAAGTAGACGCTGTCCAGCAGGATGGAGCGCTGGAGCACGGGCAGCCGGGCAATGGCGGCATAGAGCCGCCGCTTTTCCTCGTCAGCGATCAGCTGTTCCGGCAGGGTGGGGGCGGGGTCAGACAGGTGCTCCGGCAGGACCTCTTCCCCCCGCCGGTGCCGGTCTCGCTGCTGATTGAAGTACTCATTCCGCAGGACCTTCACCAGCCAATGGTCCAGGCTGCCGGTGGAGCGGTAGGAGAGAAGGGCCTTGAGGAAGGCCGACTGGACCAGGTCCTCAGCCTCCTCCCGGCTGCCGCACAGGGCGTAGGCATAGAGCAGCAGAGGACGCCGCCGGGCTTCATAGACCCGGCGCAGCAGATCATGGTCCTTCATAGGCTTCCCCCCTCCTTGCCCTTCCTACTAAGAATAACACCAGAAGACGGATTTTGTGACAAGAAAAACGGAGCATCGCGGCGGTATACTCCATTGAGACTGCCGATATGTGAAATGGTGGAGTCATTATATTGTGAAGACGGTGACAGGCCGAGCACAGACCTGGTGGTGCTGTTCATGGAAGGAGAAGCGTACTCCATTCGCTTTTATCCTTCTTTGGCCTCTATACGCCAGAAACCTGGCACATGCTTGATGCATAGCCAGGTTTCTCGGCAGGCTGAGGGCGCTCGTCCATAAAATAGAAAAACAGATTCAATCTAGGGGTGGCTTCTATTTATCGCTGTGGAGTCCAATTATAGTAAAGCCAATATCTGCTCCGGCTCTGGCATGGAGCGGATTGCCCCCCGCCTGGTGGTGACCAGATAGGCCGCTGCATTGGCAAAGCGCAGCATCTGGGACAGATCCTGGGATGTAAGGTGTTCCAGACCATGTTCCAGTAGAAAATTCAGAACACAGGCGCAGAAGGTATCACCCGCACCGGTGGTTTCGATCACGCCGCCCAGGGACAGGACGGGTTGGAACACCCGAAGTCCTTGATAGTAGGAGATGCTTCCCTGGGCGCCCGCAGTCACATTGACCAACTGAAGATTTGGAAATTGGGCGATCAGTTTGGCCGCGCCATCGTCAAAATCGGTCTCTCCGGTAAGAAAAAGCAGCTCATCGTCGGAAATCTTCGCTATATCACATTGTCCCAGCCCCCAGTTGATCTGCTCTCTGGCCTGCTCCAGACTATTCCACAGAGGTGGGCGCAGATTTGGATCAAAAGAGAGAAGGCAGCCCGCTGTCCGGGCCAGGGCGACCGCCTTTTGGGTCGCGCTGCGCACGGGCTCTCCGGTGAGGGACAAAGAACCAAAATGAAAGATTCTTGCCCCGGCAATGACATCCTCCGGCACCTCGCCTGGGGTAAGGAGCGCGTCAGCCCCGGGGTCCCGGTAGAAGGAGAAGTCTCGGTCTCCGTTTTCTGCCGTTTTGACAAACGCCAAAGTGGTGTGACTGTGCGCGTCCATTACCAGGCCGTCCATGGAGATTCCCGCCTCTGACGCAACCTGGCGCAGGAAGTGGCCAAACTGGTCGTCTCCCACCTTTCCAATAAACGCTGTCCGCTTACCCAGCTTTGCCAGCATAGCCAACACATTACAGGGGGCGCCGCCGGGATTTGCCTCATAGAAGGGATTGCCCTGGGGACTGGCTCCGTTGCAGGTGAAGTCTATCAACAACTCGCCCAGAGCAGCCACATCAATGCTTTTGCTCACACTTCCCACCGCCTTCTTAAACAGTCAGGTCGTACTTTTCTACGTCGATCATGGCCTGCCCATCTGCCTCAAAGGTAATGGCGTCGGCCTCCTGCCGGGTGTAAATGACAGAGCTGGCAGCCTGCTCGCCGTCGTTAACAAAGACCTCCACGCTAAACCGGTCCAGGATGATGCGCAGCTTCAGCGCTCCTCCCTGGGGCCGGACCAGAAAGCTGCGGGTGTGGACAATATCGTGGGGCAGGCCGCTGCGGGTACGGTCAATTTTCAGGGTGCTCTCATTGGGCTTGTAGCGAAGGATGGTGTCATGGGTGCCGTCCTTGGCCACATGGATGCGGAACCAGCGGTATCCCTCGCTGCCTGTGGGCCGGATGGTCACTATCATGTCCAAGATCCGTCCCTGAACACCAGGCAGATTGACCTCGCCGCACACAGGGATGTTTTGGTGGAGTATCCGCTCCCCACGGCAGGCATCCAGTTCCCGGACAGGACGCTGGCACAGCCGCCCGTCCCGCAGAAACAGCTCCCGGGGAAGGGTCATCTGGCCAAACCAGCGGCAGTGGGCAGGTTTGGCTCCCGCCACACTTTGGGGTCCCGGAAATCTGCCGCGCTGCCTCCCTCGGGCAGGTCGTTCTTATCCAAGACAGGATTGGAGGAATATTTCTCATAGTTCAGCCCGTCGCCGATGGCCACGCACTGGGTCTGGATGTCCCGCAGGACCCCCTCTTCATCCCGCTCCCGCTGGACTCCCGTGTACATCAGCAGATGCTGCCCGTCGGGTAGCTCCACCGCGCCGCCGGAAAAGCAGCCGCCGGCGTCACAGGACTGATCTGGGGCCAGGGCGGCGGGAAGGCGCTCCCAGTGGATGAAGTCCTCTGTGGTCAGGTGTCCCCAGTGCATGGGGCCCCACTCATTGGAGTATGGTATCACCCGGGAAGAGTGCGACAAGCTGGCCCTTGTGAGTCACCAGCGCGCATGTAAGGCCATCGACGAGGGAAAATTTAAGGAAGAGATCATTCCTGTAGAGATCAAGACCAAAAAAGGAATCACTGTTGTGGATACCGATGAACATCCGATCCGTGATGCAAGCCTCGAATCTATGGCAAAGCTACCGCCAGTATTTATCAAGGGCGGGGTTGTCACTGCGGCCAATGCCTCCGGGATCAATGATGCGGCGGCCGCGGTCGTGGTTATGTCCAGAGAAAAAGCAGACGAGTTGGGTATTCACCCGCTGGTAAAAATGTTGCATATCTGTGGTGCGGGCGTGGCCCCAGAGCTCATGGGACTAGGACCCGCTGTGGCGATTCCAAAGTGTCTGAAGGCCGCTGGACTCAGGTTTGAGGATGTGGGCTACTGGGAGATTAATGAGGCCTTTGCCGCACAGGTAATCGGCGTGGAGCGAAAGCTGGCGGAAGACTTCGACATTCATGTGGACCGGAATAAGGTGAACCTCAACGGCTCCGGCATTTCTCTGGGACACCCCGTGGGTTGCTCCGCACTGCGGATCGTAGTCAGCCTCATCTATGAGATGAAGCGCCAGAGCTGCAAAATCGGCGGTGCGTCTCTCTGCGTCGGCGGGGGTCCGGCCATGGCCTCTTTGTGGGAGTTGATGTAATCCATCCACACCTTCAGTGACCACAAAGAGATAAAAAGCGAAACAGGGTCCTATACCAATAGGCCCATGAAAAAAGATCGGCTGGGTAAGCCCCTTGCGGGCTGCCCAGCCGTAGCCTGAGAAAAGGGTGGGTCTGTTGCAAAATGCAGTTTTCAGACCCAAGCGGGAAATATGTGCATGAAAAAAGTTAGCGAGAACCGCCGCCTTGGCGGTTCTCGCTAACTTTTTCTTTGGCCTGGTTTTTCAAAATCCTATTTTGCAACAGGCCCAGTTTTTATAGCGCACTCCCAGCATGGCCAGAGGGCGAGCTTATGAAAAAGACTGGACAACCATGTTCTGGCTGTCCAGCCGCCTTTACACTAGGTTCTTAAAATTACACCCATTTACACAAAAAACGCCGGCAGCCAAGCTGACGGCGGAAGCTTTGGTCTGTCTCCCCGGAGAAGCGACTGCCTCTCCGGGGAGCACAGCGGTGTTGCAAAGAGAGAGGGAGGAGGTTGGAATGGTTTGGGTCCTTGCGAGTATTAGGATACCACACTGCACATAGAAGTGATGGACAGATTTAGAACGCTCTGTGAATTTTCTATGAACAGCGGGAGTCGGCTCAGAGAAGGGTGATATAGTCTCCGCTGGCGTATCCGGTCACAGAGCCGAAGCGGACCAGATACCAACCCTGCCACTGGTTGATGATCTTGAGTCGGGCGCCGTCATAGGCCCGTGCCAGGATGGGAGCGGTCCGGTCCGGTCTGGAGCGGATGTTGAGGGAGCCCCAGGAAACATCCACGACCCCCTGGCGCTCCGGTACCGGGGTGAGGAAGGGGATTCCGAAGTACTGGCACAGAGAGCTCACCAGGTTTTGGGCGATGAGCTCCAGCTGGTTCTTCACCCAGGCGGCGTCATCGGGGTTGTCATGGTAGCCCAGCTCCAGAAAAACAGCGGGAGCCCGCACTTTGCGGACTTCGCCGATGGAAGTGGTGGCCTCAGCTCGTACCAGGGCGGGGATGGGGTAGATGCGCTTGAGGTTCTCCGCCATGATCTCAGCAGCCCGGCGGCCTTTGGCACTGCCGGGATAGTAGAAGACCAGTATGCCACGGACCTGTCCATACCGGCCTTCCGGGGCAGCGTTGGAATGGAGGGCCAGATGAAGGTCATAGCTGCCTCGGTTGGAGGCGGTGATGGAGCTGGCGGCGGTCATATCGGGGGTATTTCGGGTGTACCGGATGCCGGAGGCGTCCAGATAGGGTACCATGGCGTCGGCCAGGCGGTTCATCCAGTACTCCTCGGAGCCGCCGCTTACATAGAGGTTGTTTTCCTGGGTGGAGGGAGAGAGGTAGATAATGGGCATGGAGAGAGCCTCCTTTCCCTCCATGCTATGCCGGAACAGGGGCCGGGGGCACAAAAAAGAGGATCAGAAGTCGCCCAGGGCCCGGTTGAGGGCAGCAAACTCCGGGATGCCCAGCCGCTCGCCACGAATGTTCTCCGGCAGTCCGGCGGCCTCCATGGCGGTCCGGATGGTCTCCTTGTCCACACCGCCCAGCCCGGCGGAAAGGGCGTTGAGAAGGGTCTTGCGCCGCTGGCCGAAGGCGGCCTTGACCACTCGGAAAAACCGATTTTCATCGGTCACGCCCTCGGGTGGAGTTGGGCGGGGAACCATGCGGATCACAGAAGAGGTCACCTTGGGGGCGGGGACAAAGCACTCCGGCCCCACGTCAAAGAGAAGCTCCGGCTGGGTGTGATATTGGCAGTACACGGAAAAGGCGCCGTAGTCTGCCGTGCCTGGAGCAGCGCAGATGCGCAGGGCCACCTCCCGTTGGATCATCACCGCGATGCAGGCAAAACGCTCTGCCTCGATAAGGGCGGTGAGGACGGGGGTGGTGATATTGTAGGGAAGGTTGGCGCAGGCCATAGGGATGAGGCCGGTAAACTTCTCATCCACCAGGGCGGGGATGTCCAGCTTCAGAATGTCGGCGGGGAGGACCTCCACATTGGAAAAGTCGTGCAGGGTCTCGTCCAGCACCGGCAGGAGGGAGCGATCCAGCTCTACCGCCACCACCTGATGAGCGGCGGCGGCCAGTTGGGCGGTCAGAGGGCCGATACCGGGGCCGATTTCCAGCACGCCGTTCCGGGGCCCCACGCCGGCTCCCTCTACCAGCCCTCTGGGTACCCAGTCCTCAATGAGAAAATTCTGCCCCATGGATTTGGAAAAGTGAAAGCCGTGACGGCCCAGCAGGGCTTTGATGGTATTGAGGTCGCAGAGATCCATAACAGCACTCCTAAGCGTTGGTGTCCGTCCGGCGGGGAGGCCGGACCTTGACCATTATACCGCCTAACAGCCGGGCTGCAAAGGGGGAGATTTGTAAGAACGGCACATTTTTGACGCATTTCGCCGGCTGCGCTTTTTCTTGCTCTGGGGCGGGAAAGCTGTTATACTATACTCTGTCTGAATTTTCAAGTGGCGCGGAGGGAAATTCCATGAAGCTCATGGTCATTGACGGCAACTCCATCATCAACCGGGCCTTTTACGGTATCCGGATGCTTACCACCCGGGACGGTACGCCCACCAACGCTGTCTACGGCTTTCTCACCATCCTCCAGAAGCTGATGGGGGAGGAGGCGCCCGATGCCCTGTGTGTCTGCTTTGACCGAAAGGCTCCCACCTTCCGGCATTTGGCCTATGAGGGCTACAAGGCCCAGCGGAAGGGGATGCCAGATGAGCTGGCCGCCCAGCTGCCAATTCTGAAGGAGGTCCTGGCCGCTATGAATATCCACCGGTATGAGATGGATGGCTGGGAGGCCGACGATCTCATTGGCACCATTTCGGTGAAGGACACCGCCGAGGGTTGGGAGACCGTCATCGTCACCGGGGACAAGGATTCCCTTCAGCTCATCACCGATACCGCGCGGGTGAAGCTGGTCACCACCCGCATGGGACAGACCACCGAGAAGGACATGACCCCGGAGCGCTTTCGGGAGGACTACGGCTTCGATCCCATCCATATCGTAGATCTCAAGGCCCTTATGGGGGATGCCAGCGACAACATCCCCGGGGTCAAGGGCATTGGAGAGAAGACGGCCATGGACCTCATCCAGCGCTATGGCAGCATTGCGGCCATCTACGCCGATCTGGATCAGGTGGAGGCCAAGCCGGCGGTGCTGAAAAAGCTGCGGGAGGGCGTCGAACAGGCGAAAATGTCCTATGACCTGGCCACCATCCACACCGATGCCCCCATGGCGTTTTCCCCGAAGGACGCCCTGCGGAAGGAGCCCGATGAGCGGGCGCTCTATGAGCTTTTTCTGAAGCTGGAGTTCAACAAGCTCATTGACAAGCTGGGCTTGAAGGCGCCCCAGGGAGAGGAGCCCCAGAAGGAGATGGTATCCGGCACCTGTACCAGCGAGGTGGTGGCTGACCCGGCCAGGGCGGCGGAGCTGCTGGCCCTCTGGCGGAAGCAGGATAGCGTAAACCTGCTGGCCCTCCCAGATTTGGATGTGGTGGCGGTGGAGTGGTGGGAGAGCGAGCGGGACAGCCATGCCGCTCTCCTGATGTCCTCCAGGCTGGAGGGGTATCACGACACCTTGAAGGCCCTTTTTGCCTCCGACATCAGGAAGAACACCCATGATGTCAAGACCCTGCTCTCCCGGCTGCTGGCCGAAGGCATCGAGGGAGGGGGATTCGTCTTTGATACCGCCATCGCCGCCTATCTCCTGGCTCCCACAGATGGCAGCTATGAGCTGGAAAAGGTGGGCATGAGCTGGTTCAACCACGAGTATGCCAAGGCCAAGGACACCTATCTGGCGAAGGATGCCTTTGCGCCCCTGGAGGCCTTTGAGAGGGCACAGGCCGCAGGGGCGGATCCCTATGCCGGGGCGGAGGACCGGGAGGGGGCAGCCCAGACGGTGAGCCATCCCATGGGCGCCCTGCTCTCCCACTGTGCCCTCATCGGCGCGCTGAAGGAGGCCATGGCGCCCCGGCTGACGGAGCTGGGGATGGACAAGCTCTTCTACGAGGTGGAGCTTCCCCTGTGCCCTGTACTGGCTGAGATGGAGCACGCCGGTGTCCTGGTGGACCGGCAGGCCCTCACCGCCTTTGGCGCCGTGCTGGAGGAGCGTATCCAGGCCGACGAGGTTATCATCTATGACCTGGCGGGGGAGAAGTTCAACATCAACTCTACCCAGCAATTTGGGAAGATCCTCTTTGAAAAGCTGGGACTTCCTCCGGTAAAGAAGACCAAGAGCGGCTGGTCCACCAGCGCTGAGGTGCTGGAGAAGCTGAAGGGAAAGCACCCCATCGTGGAGGCGGTGTTGGACTACCGGCAGCTGGCCAAACTGAAAAGCACCTATGTGGATGGCCTTACCAAGGTCATTGCCGCCGATGGACGCATCCACACCTCCTTCCAGAATACTGTCACCGCCACCGGGCGGCTGAGCTCCACAGAGCCCAACCTGCAAAATATCCCGGTGCGCACCGAACTGGGGGCGGAGCTGCGCAAGATGTTCGTTTCTCCCAAGGGGTGGCAGTTGGTGGATGCCGACTACTCCCAGATCGAGCTGCGGCTGCTGGCCTGCATCTCCGGGGATGAGGCCATGCAGGCCGCCTTCCGCTCTGAGGAGGACATTCACACGGTCACCGCATCCCAGGTCTTCGGGGTGCCGCCCGAGTCGGTGACCCACGAGATGCGCCGCCGAGCCAAGGCGGTGAATTTCGGCATCGTCTATGGTATATCCGACTTCTCTCTGTCCCAGGATATTGGGGTCACCCGGGCCGAGGCCAGGGAGTATATGGACAAGTACTTTGAGACTTACCATGGAGTCCGGGACTATATGAAGGAGGTGGTGGAGAGAGCCAAGGAGAATGGCTATGTCTCCACCATTCTGGGCCGGAGGCGGTGGCTGCCGGAGCTGAAGTCCTCCAACTTCAACCTGTGCTCCTTTGGGGAACGGGTGGCTCTCAACATGCCCATCCAGGGCACTGCGGCAGACCTCATCAAGCTGGCCATGATCCACGTTTGGGAACGCCTGAGGGAGGAGGGCCTGGAGGCCAGACTGGTCCTTCAGGTCCATGACGAGCTGATCGTGGAGTGCCCCGATGGCGAGGTGGAGCGGGTGAAGGCCCTCCTCACCCGGGAGATGGAGGGGGTCATGGATCTGCCGGTGCCCATGCGAGCCGATTCCGCCGCAGGGAGGAGCTGGGCGGAGGCCAAGGAATAAGGAGCAGGAGAGAGAAGGAGAGAGTACCCGTGCATTATGATCTGGTTCCCATGGACCGCTCCCATCTGGAGGGAGTGCTGTCCATCGAGGGGGTCTGCTTTGAACGTCCATGGTCGGAGCAGACCTTTACCGACGCGCTGTATCACGACACCGTCTCCCTGATCGTGGCCCAGGGAGAGGATGGAATGGTGTTGGGCTATGCCGAATTGTCGGTCATCCTGGACGAGGGCTGCCTGGAGAAGATCGCTGTGGACCCGAAGTACCGCCGCCAGGGTGTGGCGGAGGAGCTGTTAGGCGCGTTCCTGCGGTTTGGTCGGGCCAACCTGGCCTTCATCACCCTGGAGGTCCGGGAGAGCAACGCCCCTGCCATCGCCCTCTATGAAAAGCTGGGGTTCCATCAGGTGGGACGTCGGAAAAACTACTATGCGGAAGTCCATGAGGACGCAATTCTAATGACGGTGGAGTTTGATCGAATTGGAACAGTATGAGTTGAAAAAGCTGGATCTGGACACCCTGCACCTGGTCTATCAGGACCATCTGACGCCGGATTTTCCCCCGGCGGAGCGCAAGCCTCTGGCGGCCATGGAGAAGCTTCTCTCCGCGGGGCGGTATGAGCCTTGGGGCCTCTACCAGGGGGAGGAACTCATGGCCTACGCCATGATGTGGAAGGACCCGGAGGGCGGTTTCGAGCTGTTGGACTATCTGGGAGTCTGCCAGGGCAAGCCGCGGGGAGAGGGGATCGGCACCGTAATGGTGGCCTACCTTATGGACCACTACAGCCATGTAGAGGGAATTCTGGTGGAGACCGAGGCAGAGGAAGACGGACTGCCTGAGGCGGAGAACGAACTGCGCCGGCGGCGCATGAGCTTCTACCGCCGGGTGGGGTTCAAGGATCTGAGCTATGTGGTTGACATCTACGGCGTGCGGTATGCCATGTTCCTCTATGGAGACAAGGGGGAGGAGGAGGCCATGGAGGCCCACCAGCGCCTCTATCACTATGAGCTCACCCCCTGGCTCTATGATAAATTCATCCATATCCCTGCACAGACTTAAACGGATGGAGCACCCTTCCCGGCGGAGTGCGGTATGGCGGGGTGCTGAACGTGAGGTGTATTTCATATGGAACTGAAGACATTGGACAGGGAAGGCCTGGAAAGACTGTATCACAAAGAGCTGGAGCGGGTTTTCTCAGACAGTGAGCGGCGGCCGCTGGGCGCTATGCTACGACTGCTCGAGATGGGACGGTACGAGGCTCTGCTGGCTATAGAGGAAGGGGAGCCCATCGGGTATGCCATGCTCTGGCTGTCAGAAGCTCCAGACAGCGCTCTTTTGGAATACCTTGGAGTGCTCCGTGGAAAGCGGAATGGAGGAGCGGGCAGCCAGATTCTGACCCTCTTGGGGGAGCGGTACCAGCAGCTGTTCGGAGAGGCGGAGGCCCCGGATACCGGGGACCCGGAGGAGGACGACCTGCGGCGGCGGCGTATTGGTTTCTATCTTCGCAATGGCTTCCGCGTGCTGGATTATATGTGCGCACTGTTCGGTGTTCGTTTCCACTGCCTTTACCGGGGGCTGGAGCTGGATGATAGAAAGGTGCAGGAGCTCCATCGGAGGGTATACAGCGACTATTTTTCCCACGACCACATGGAGCGGTACATTCAGCTGCCTCTGGCGCCGGATGAGCCGGTCCATCCCGCGCCGAGGTGGATGGAGGAAGATGAGGAGGTGGAAGCATGAATATTTTAGCCTTTGAGTCCTCCTGTGATGAGACTGCCGCAGCTATTGTCCGGGACGGACGGCAGGTTTTGGCTGATGTTGTCGCCTCCCAGGCGGACATGCACGCCGTTTACGGCGGCGTGGTGCCGGAGATCGCCTCCAGAAAGCATGTGGAGGCCATTGCCGGTCTGGCCGACGCCGCTCTTCAAAAAGCCGGTTTCCAGAGGCGGGATATTGATGCGGTGGCCGTCACCTATGGCCCCGGCCTCATCGGCGCCCTGCTGGTGGGGGTTAACTTTGCCAAGTCGGTGGCCTATGGACTGGGAGTACCCCTCATCCCGGTCCACCATGTTCGGGGCCATATCTCGGCCAACTACATTGCCCATTTGGACCTGGAGCCGCCCTTTGTCTGCCTGTGCGTCTCCGGCGGCACCACCCTCATTGTGGATGTCCGGGACTACACAAAAATGCGGGTGCTGGGCGCGACCCGGGATGACGCGGCAGGGGAGTGCTTTGACAAGGTGGCCCGGGTGCTGGGTATCGGCTACCCTGGCGGCGCGCCTATGGACCGGCTGAGCCGGGGTGGAGACGATAAGAAGTATGTTTTTCCATCGGTCCACGTCCATGACGCCCCTATGGACATGTCCTTCTCCGGGCTGAAGACGGCCGCTATCAATCTGATTCACAACGCCGAGCAAAAGGGGGAGGTGCTGGACCTTCCCTCCCTGGCGGCCTCCTTTGCCGGGGCGGTCAGCGATATGCTGGTGCCCCGTGTGATGGAGGCGGCCCGAATCTGCCGGTATCGTAAGGTGGCGGTGGCCGGTGGTGTGGCCGCCAACTCGCGCATCCGAGGGGACTTGGAGCGCGCCTGCGCCCAGGCGGGTATGGAGCTCTATCTGCCGCCCCTTTCTCTGTGCGGTGACAACGGCGCGATGATCGGCTGTCAGGCCTATTATGAGTATCTGGCCGGAAAGCGGGGCGGCTTGGATCTGAACGCCTATGCCAACCGGGACATTGAAAACGGATGAAAAACCCTTCCCTCCTGCATGGGAGGTGTACCTGTACAATGAAAATAGACATTCACAAAAATGTGAACTGCGCCCCATTTGTTAGACAGTATGTTATACTGGAAACAAATGGGGTGCTTTATCATGCCAAAAGGGAAAACCAAATGTATCAGCGGTCAGGACTGGATGATCTGATCCGCAATGCTCCGTTGTATCATGCAGACCTTTTTTGAACGGCAATCCCGAAACATATCTAAAAACTGATGCAGGATACAAGCTGATTCACTGAAATTTTGCCGTCGTAGGATGATCCTACGGCGGCATTTTACATAACCAAGCTATAACTAAACTAATAGTTTAAAAAAACCTAAACCAATTATACCTGTGATACCTTCTTGATTCACAAATTTATGGTATAACATAAGTACAAAGAAGAATGGAGGTACAAAAAATGAAGTTATCACTTCCTGCAAATATCAGCAAACTGAGAAAAGAACATTCTATGACGCAGGAGCAATTAGCGGAAGCGTTGGGTGTTACCTTTGCAGCGGTTTCAAAATGGGAACGTGGCGTAGCGACTCCGGAATTAAATCTGATTGGGGAGATGGCAGACCTGTTTGAGGTATCTATTGATGCACTCATCGGGTACGAATTTAGAAACAATGACAGAGAAAATGTGGTTGCAAGGCTCAAGCGGTCCGTCCATAGCAGAAATAACGAAGATGATTTTTACG
This sequence comes from Candidatus Intestinimonas merdavium, assembly GCA_019115785.1. GTDB lineage: Bacteria > Bacillota > Clostridia > Oscillospirales > Oscillospiraceae > Intestinimonas > Intestinimonas merdavium. The sequence goes on from DXCX01000055.1 coordinate 50,020, forward strand.
ACATTGAAAAGGCATTGCAACGTTATCCAAATTGTTTCGATGTTAGTTATTACAGCGCTCGGATCTACCGTGTGAGAGGTTTGACACAGAAGAAAGCCGCATACTCGAAGAAAGCACTTACCCTCTACAATCGCGCGTGTATGCTGATCAAACAAAATACAGATTCGGAGATAAGTGATATTTCTATTCGCAAAGAAATGGCTGAAATCCATCTTGCACTTGGAGAATACGACAAAGGCGTAGAATTATTAAAGCAGAATAATCCTTGCCGATTGAATCACCCATTGATTGGACAAACGCTTGCCTCTTCGTGCAACGATCCAGAAGGAGCGCTGCCGTATTTATCGATGGCATTGCTCGATTTAACTGTGGCACACATGGAAATTGCGGTGGGATATATCAATGTTTTCTACAAAACCAAAGACTATTCAAACGCCTTGGCGCTTGTGGATTGGGCGCTTGCCTTTTATCCCGGGCTAAGAAATCCTGAAAAGCATGGCTACTTAGACAAAAGCGAAGCGGTTCTTTGGGCCGTTCGAGCTGGTATTCAGTTGTCATTATGTATGAAAGAAGATGCAATGAATAGTCTCCGACAGGCAAAAAATATTGCGTTGCGATTCGATGAAGCACCAAATTATAGTGCGTCAAGCGTTAGATTTGTTTCCTGCCAAACTTCTGCAACCGCTTTTGATGATTTGGGTGATACTGCCATGATCGGCGTCGAGAATCTCATTACAAGCGATGAGAGGAGCGAATTACTCGATCTATGGAGAAACGTCAATAATGAAGAATGAGCACCAAGCAGTCCACAGAAAATATATGGCTCAGTTTTATAAAGAGAATCATGCTTCATTTTTTCATTGCCTTTTTCTGCGTTGCTGATTGCTGCCTTAACCTTTGGATCGCATAGAGAAAGGATACTTCTATTCGCTGTTTGCCAGTTTTCAATATCGCTTGCCCGTAGACTCCTTTTCCCTTATTTACTGTAAAAAAGTAGACACCCACACTTTTGTGAGTGTCTACTTTCATTTTACAGGTGCGCCTCCGATATGGGAGGAAACGTTTTTTACCGATATGGGTCAGGCAGCATTGAGAGAGGTCTTGATGGACTCCAGGACAGTGTCCTGATCCTCACACATGACCAGAAGAATGGTGCCGTCATCCAAAGTTTCCACCTTGGCGGCATTGGCAATGTCGTACTGGTCGATGAGGTATTGCTGGAAGTTCTGCTTCTGCTGGTCCACAAAGCCGTTGACGCCCTCCAGAACCTCCTCACTCTTGCCCTCGGCGGGGAGAATGGCAGCCACGCCATAGGCCTTCACGTTCATGGGAGAGATAGCCACAGCAAAGGCGGCGGTGTTCTCATCGGTGACACCGATGAGCGGGAGCACCAGGGCGGCCATGTCGTCCTCGGTGGAGGTGACCACCGGATAGGCCTCGTTGAGCTCGGCGTCCCGGGCGGACTCGATGGCGGTCTTGTAGGCCTCGGTATACTCCTCAGGAGTCTTGGAAGTGGCGCCGGAGGCGTCTTTGTTTCCCCCACAGCCCACCAGGGCAGTGAGGAGCAGAAGGGCGGACAGGGAAAGAGACAGCATACGTTTCATGGGGATAATTCTCCTTTTGCTTTGTTTTGTTTACAGTCTCCTTGGACGCAGACCGCCGGATTTTGTTCCCCTGGCGCGGAAAAAATATTTAATTTTGTTTCCTCAGCCAGGACCATGGCGGTCTCACCGGAGGAGAGACCACCCCCGAGGAGCAGCTCGGCGATGGGGTCCTCCACCTGGGTACGGATGGCCCTCCGTAGGGGACGGGCGCCGTATTCCGGGTCAAAACCCGTATCAGTAAGTCGGTCCAGGGCCTTCTCACTCACCTTGAGCGCCACCTGGTGTTCTCCCAGCCGTTGCTCCAGCTGGGAGAGCAGACGTCGGGCGATCCACCGCAGCTCCGGACGGGAGAGCTGCTGGAAGACGATGATCTCGTCTACCCGGTTGAGAAACTCCGGACGGAAGATCTGCTTGAGCTCGGAGAGGACGGCCTGGCGCAGCTCCTCCGGCGAACGGGTATCTCCCTGCTGGTCGGCAAAGCCCAGGCGCCCCCCTTTGGCGGTCAGCCGGCGGGCGCCGGCGTTGGAGGTCATGACCACCACCGTGTTCCGGAAATCCACCCTGCGGCCCTGAGCGTCGGTGACCACGCCGTCCTCCAGGATTTGGAGAAGAATACCCCATACGTCAGGGTGGGCTTTCTCCAGCTCATCAAAGAGAACCACGGAATAGGGCTTGCGCCGCACCTTTTCTGTGAGCTGGCCGCCCTCGTCGTAGCCCACATAGCCCGGGGGAGAGCCCAGGAGCCGGGAGACGGTGTGCTTTTCCATATACTCGGACATGTCAAAGCGCAGCAGGGCGTCCTCGGTGCCGAACATGGCGGCAGCCAGGGCCTTGCACAGCTCGGTTTTGCCCACGCCGGTGGGGCCCAGGAAGAGGAAGGAGCCGATGGGACGGTTAGGCTCCTTTAGACCCGCCCGCCCTCGGCGGATGGCTCGGGCCACTGCCCGCACGGCGGCGTCCTGGCCCACCACACGGCGGTGGAGCTCCCCCTCCAGAGCCATGAGCCGTTCCGATTCGGCCTGGGTCAGGGTACTCACCGGGATACCGGTACAGTCAGCCACCACGGCGGCCACGTCTTCCGCCTCCACGCCGCGCTTTCCCAGGTCCTGGTGCCAGGCCCGGCACTGGACCGCCAGCTCCCGCCTGAAATCCCGCTCCGCATCCCGGAGCATGGCGGCCTGCTCATAGCGCTGGCCCCGGATGGCGGTCTCCCGGGCCATGGCGGCCTGGCAGGCCTTTTCTTCCAGCCCCCGCAGAGCGGGCGGGGTCTCCAGCGCGCCGATCCGCACACGTGCCGCGGCCTCGTCGATGAGGTCTACTGCCTTGTCCGGCAAAAAGCGGTCGGGGAGATAGCGGCAGGAGAGGGTCACCGCCGCCTCCAGAGCCTGGTCGGAGATGGTCAGCTTGTGGTGGCTTTCATAACGGCTCCGCAGACCCCGCAGGATGGCCAGCGCGTCCTCCTGGCTGGGTTCCTCCACCAGCACCGATTGGAAACGCCGCTCCAGAGCGGCATCCTTTTCTATATACTTCCGATATTCCGCCAAGGTGGTGGCCCCAACCACCTGAATTTCGCCCCGGCTCAGCGCCGGCTTAATGATATTGGCTGCGTCGATGGCGCCCTCGGCGCTGCCCGCCCCCACGATAGTGTGGAGCTCATCCAGAAAGAGAATGATGTCCCCGGCCCGGCGGACCTCAGCCAGAATGGCCTTGACCCGCTCCTCAAATTCGCCCCGATACTTGGTTCCCGCCACAGTGGCGGAGAGATCCAGGGACAGGAGCCGTTTGCCCCGGAGGGAGTCGGGAACCTGTCCCGAGACGATCCGCCGGGCCAGCCCCTCCACAATGGCCGTCTTGCCGACGCCGGGCTCGCCAATGAGGGCGGGGTTGTTCTTCTGACGTCGGGAGAGGATCTGGATGACCCGCCGGATCTCCCTGTCACGCCCGATGACCGGGTCCAGGCTGCCGGCGGCGGCCGACCGGGTCAAATCTTTTGCAAATTGTTCTAACAGTTTTTTTTCGCCCCGTTCCGTATGGTCTCGCTCGGGGCGGGGACGGACCGGTTCACTCCAGGGGAGCGGGCCGGTGGGCGTCTCACCCAGAGCCTTCAGCGTGTCTGTGTAAAGGCCGTTCAGCTGGCCGGTGGCGGCCAGAACCTGGGCGGCGGCGCATGTCCGCAGGCGGAGAAGCCCCAGAAGCAGGTGCTCGGTGTCCACCTTTCGGAAGCCGGTGCGCAGACATTCCGCCGCCGCCAGCTCCACCGCCTGCCTGCAGTTGGGCGTCAGGCCCTGGAGGGGGAGGCTCACCGCGCTGCCCGTACCGGAGACCTGACGAACCCCTGCTTCCAGACGCTGGGGAGTGAGGCCGGAGGCCCGGAGGATTCGGGCGGCCACACCCTGACCCTCCTGGCAGAGTCCCAACAGCAGGTGCTCCGTTCCCACATAGCTGTGTCCCAGCCGCACCGCGGCCTTTTGCGCCAGCTTTAGGGCCGCCTGCGCCCGCTGGGTGAATCCCTCTTCTCGGATGATCCCTCACCTCGGTTCTGTTTGGTTTGGGCCGGATGGTCGGCCCGGCGTCCATGGGCGCGGCTGTGGGCAGCTCCCTCCAGTTCCGGCGTCAGGGCGCCGGCCAGTTCCACACGAAAACGATCCTGATATTCCCGCATCTGCTCACCTCCCAGAAGATCACATCGCATTGCCCTGCGTTTCTAACTATATCCAGATCTCCGGATGGATAAACCTCCTTCCCAATGGTCACGTCTGGTTCCCATCCCTAGTTTAACCACTCTGAGGGCTTCTACCCACAAGACCCAAAAAATAGAGGGGGAATTTTGCAGAAATAAACGTTGCATTTTTTCAAAACTGTGGTAAAATGTGTTTACATTGAAGTTTGGAGGTGTTCCCAATGGCCTATGTCATCAGCGATGCTTGCGTGAGCTGCGGCTCCTGTGCCGATTCCTGCCCCATGGGCGCGATTTCTCAGGGCGACAGCCAGTACGTCATCGACGCCAATACTTGCATCGATTGCGGTTCCTGCGCTGATACCTGCCCCACCGGCGCGATCTCCCAGGGCTAACGCACAGCATACTTAATGAAAAAACAGGGCGGCGCACAATATGTGTGCCGCCCTGTTTTTTCTTGACAGGTATGTGATCCTCCGGTATCCTAGAGCAAACGAAAAAAGGAGCGAACATATGGAACATCACCATGAGCACTGCGGCTGCGGCTGCGGGCACGATCACGGCCATGAGCACCATCACGAGCACCACGGTGAGCACGTCTGCCGGCAGGGGACGCTGACCGAGGCCCAGGCCGCCTTTCTCCATGAGCTGGAGCACCATCACTATCTGCCTCTGGCCCGGTTTCTGATGGAGAGCACGGTAGAGGACGACTTCTCCAGTGTGTCCATGGCTCCGGTCTACCTTCGGGACCCCGAGGAGACCATGGAGCAGGTAAAGGAGACGGGAGAGCTGCTGCTGGACTTGGAGCGCCGGGGCTGGATCACGCTGGACTACGACTATCCGCTGGAGGGCTACCCCTATGCGGAGTACCGGCAGTCGGCTCTGTATGACTATTTCTGCCGTACAGTGGAGGAGGCCAAGGGCCGGCCGGGCTTCCTGGGGGACACCCCGGTGCTGGAGCTGGGGAGCATCGCCCTGGTGGAATAAACGAAGAATCAAGGGAGCCCCGCAGAATAGAAAAATAGAAAAATGCCGTTTCCCTTTCAGCGCCAATCGGGCTGGGGGGAAACGGCATTTTCTGCTGTGGTCAGTCCAGTTCCAGCAAAAACTGCTCGATGTGCTGCATAGCCTGGGCCGCCTTTTTCATGGGGAACATCTGGAAAACGTGCCACATATCGGGCCAAACCTCCAGCCGGCAGGGAGTGCCTGCCTGGACCAGGCGGTCCCGGAGCCTTACCGAGTCGGAGAGCAGGATCTCATTGGTGCCGGCCTGGACGAGGATGGGGGGGAGGTGCCGGAGATCGCCGAAGAGGGGGGAGAGCAGAGGGGCGGCGAGGTCTCGTCCGGGGGCGTAGACGCCGCGTACCGCCCGGATATAGTCCATGGTCAGCATGGGGTCATCATCCCGGTGCTCCTGATAGGATTTTCCACTGGCAGTCATATCCGTCCAGGGGGAGAGGAGCACCAGCCGCCGGGGGAGAAGCCGGTCGGCGTCCCGGAGAAGCATGGTGAGCACCAGGGCCAGATTGCCCCCGGCGGAGTCGCCGGCCACCACCACGTCTCTGGCCCCATAGCCCAGGTGCATCAAGTAGTTCCACGCCTTCATGGCGTCCTCCAGCGGCGCGGGATAGGTGTGCTCCGGTGCAAGACGGTATGCAAAGGCCAGAACCTCATAGCCGGTGACACCGGCCAGCTTGGCGGCCAGAATCCGGGCATAGCCCAGGTTTCCGCTGGTATATCCGCCGCCATGGCAGTATAGGATGACACGGCGCTTGTCGTGCCCCCGCTCCGGACGCACCCAGGCGGCGGGCATCCCATCGAGATCAAAGGGCTCCCAGCTCATGCCCAGCATAGGGGCGACCAGCCGCCCCAGCAGCTCCTGGCCCTTACGCTGCCGTTCCAGGTCGCCCGGGTCCATGGAATCGGGGGAGGTGGCGGAGTGAATGGCCTTGAGGGCGCCCATAACAGCGTTGGTGCGTCTTTGCTCGGCGGTCTGACGGGCCTCAGGAGAGAGGGGGGACAAGCGTTTATGCCTTTTTTCTTTTTGTTCCATCTGGAAACTCCTGTCTGACCGGACATCATAGTAAATACTGCTGTCCGATCGGGGTATTTTGTCTTATCTTACAGGATGATGCCCCAGATTGCAAGGGTGAGCGCTTGTGCTCCGATATAGGGTATAGTATAATAATACCTGCTGACCTGTACCATGGGGTCGCGACCTTTGAGCGCCAACAGGAAAGGGGCTGCTGCGCCGTGTCCAAGAAGAAGAAACCAGAGTGGTACCGCCTGGACAACGCGGCTATGATGTACTCTGCCATCCAGAAGGAGAACTATTCCGCCATCTACCGATTTTCAGCGGTGATGACAGATCTGGTGGACCCCAATGCCCTTCAGCGGGCCATTGACAGGATCATGCCCCGATTCCCCGGTTTTCAAGTCCATATCAAGCGGGGCTTTTTCTGGTATTATTTTGAGCCCAACGACGCCCCTGGTCCCTTTGTGAAGGAGGATATGAGCAATCCCTGCCAGCCGGTGCGTTTCCAGGAGGATGACGGCTGGCTCATCCGATTTTTTTATTATGGGCACCGCATCTCCCTGGAGGTCTTCCACGCTCTGGCCGATGGCGCAGGGGCCCTGACCTTCTTCCGCACCCTGCTGGCGGTCTATCTGCGGGAACTGGGCCACCAGATCCCCAATACCGGCGGCGTCCTGGACGTGGACGAGTCGCCCTCACCGGAGGAGCAGGAGGACTCCTACTTCCGATATGCCAAATCCCGGGTGCGCCGGGGCATGGGAGAGAGCAAGGCCTATCAGAATAACGGTACCCCAGAGCCATTCTACACGCTGAACGTGACCATGGGGATGGTACCCCTGGACCGGCTGCGGGAGGTGGCCAGGGGTTATGGCGCCTCGGTGACGGAATATCTGTCCGCAGTACTCATTGAGTCCATCCTGGCCAAGCAGCGCCGGGAGGGCCGCCGCCGAGAGCTCCCAGTTGCTCTGGCGGTGCCCATCAATCTGCGTCCCCACTTTCCCTCCCGCACACTGCGCAACTTTATCCTGACGGTGCGGCCCGTCATTGATCCGGAGCTGGGGGACTATACCTTCCCAGAGATCGTTTCCCAGGTACACCACCATATGCGCCTGCATATCAGCCGTCAGGAGATGCAGGCGGTCATCACCCGCAACGTGATGCTTCAGAAAAACAAGCTGCTCCAGCTGGCTCCGGCGCCGCTGAAGAACCTGACCATGGCCATCAGCTACAAGCTGGTGGGCTGTCGTCCCTATTCCACCACCTATACCAACCCCGGCGCTTTCCAGGTGCCGCCGGAGATGGAGCCCCACATCCGGCGTATGGAGGTCATCCTGGGCCAGTCCTACACGCCACGTAGCAACTGTGCCTCCATCAGCTACGGCAATACCATGGAGATCACCTTCGCCGGTACGGTGAAGGAGTCTGATGTGGAGCGGGACTTCTTTCGCCATCTGGTCCGGGAGGGTATCCATGTCAAAGTCATTTCCAACCGTCAGGGACCGCTGCATGCGGCCCATTGAGGTGGGGGAGGAGATACGAAATGTCATACTGTGTCAACTGCGGTGTGGAGCTGGACCCCACCGCCAGTGCCTGCCCTTTGTGCCAGACCCCCGTGGTCAATCCCCGGCAGCCCGTGGATACCGAGCTGCCGCCGCCCTTTCCAAGCCGGCGGGAGGAGGTTCAGCCGGTCAATAAAATAGAGGTGGCACTTCTGCTCTCCTCCATGCTGGGCTCGGTGGCGGTGGTCTGCGGCGTACTGAATCTCTTCTTTCTGCACTCTGGCCGGCCCTGGTCCCTCTACGTCATCGGAGCTGCGGTGATGCTGTGGATCTGGCTGGTGCCGCCCCTCCTCTTTCGGGGGATGCCGCTGTGGGTCCGTCTGGGCCTGGACGCCTGCGCCGTGGGGGTGTATGTCTACCTGATCTCCATTGACCTGCAAGGTCTTGGATGGTATCTGGGTCTGGCCCTGCCCATCATCCTCACAGGCGGCGCCATCATGGTGGCCCTGGGACTCATCCTCAGCCGGGGACGCTCTATCCTCACCAGCATCACCCTGATCATTGGAGCCATCGGTCTCTTTGTTATGAGCATCGAATTTTATGTGGACCACTGGCTCCACCAGGCATACCTCCCCGGCTGGTCCCTGGTGGTGGCCGCTATCTGCGCAGCGCTCATCATCCCTCTGGTCATCGTCCGCCGTCGTCCCGCCCTCAGGGATGAGGTGCGTCGGCGGTTCCATATGTAAGCCGGGCGACCAGGAGAGGATAAACTATCAAAATATGAAAGATGCAATGAATATTATGCATAGAGCTGTGAGAATACACGAGAAAATTGGGAGGCAATTCGCATATTTATGCGAATTGCCTCTTGCATTTTTGCGGCGGACGTGGTACACTGTGTCCAACATCGAAAGACATGGAGGCGTTCACCATGACAGATCACAAGGACATTAAGAAGGTCGTTCTCGCCTATTCCGGCGGATTGGATACATCCATCATCATTCCCTGGCTGAAGGAGAACTACAATAACTGCGAGGTCATCGCCGTCTCCGGCGACGTAGGCCAGGGCACGGAGTTGGACGGTTTGGAGGAGAAGGCCATCAAGACCGGTGCCTCCAAGCTCTATGTGGAGGACCTCACCGACGAGATGGTGGATGAGGTCATTATCCCCTCCATGAAGATGGGGGCCAAGTATGAGCAGTACCTGCTGGGTACCGCCTTTGCCCGGCCCATCATTGCCAAGCGCCTGGTGGAGATTGCCAAGAAGGAAGGGGCCGACGCTGTCTGCCACGGCTGCACCGGCAAGGGCAACGACCAGGTCCGCTTTGAGCTGGCCATCAAGCGCTTTGCCCCTGACATGAAGATCATTGCCCCCTGGCGGGAGTGGGACATCAAGGGCCGGGACGAGGAGATCGACTATGCCGAGGCCCACGACATCCCCCTGAAGATCAGCAGGGAGACCAACTACTCCAAGGACAAGAATCTGTGGCATCTCTCTCACGAGGGCCTGGACCTGGAGGACCCCTCCAACGAGCCGCTCTATGAGAAGGAGGGCTTTTTGGAGATGGGGGTAAGTCCCATCGCCGCGCCCGACAAGCCCACCTATGTTACCCTGGAGTTTGTCAAGGGCGTGCCCGTGGCCATCGACGGGGAAAAGATGAAGGCCAGCGACATCATCCGCAAGCTCAACAAGCTGGGCGGTGAGAACGGCATCGGTCTGCTGGACATCGTGGAGAACCGGCTGGTGGGCATGAAGGACCGGGGCGTCTATGAGACGCCCGGCGGTACCATCCTCTACCACGCCCATGAGGTGCTGGAGATGATCACTCTGGACAAGGACACCGCCCATATGAAGAGCAAGCTGGCGGTGGACTTCGCCGACCTGGTCTACAACGGCAAGTGGTTTACCCCCCTGCGGGAGGCTCTGTCCGCCTTTGCCGACAAGACCCAGGAGCATGTCACCGGCACTGTGAAGCTCAAGCTTTACAAGGGCAACATCATCAACGCCGGCGTCACCTCTCCCGAGACCCTCTACTCTGAGGAGCTGGTCACCTTTGAGGAGAGCGATTACAACCAGGATGACGCCACCGGCTTTATCAACCTGTGGGGTCTGCCCGACACCGTCCAGGCGCTGCGGGAGCAGGGTAAGCTGAAATAAGAAACGGATCACTAAGGGACGCCGCGCCGGCCAGCGGGCCGGCACGGCGTCCCTATCCCCATACATAAGGAGCGAAGGATCATGAAACTTTGGGCAGGACGCTTCCAAAAGGAGACCGATACTGCGGTCAACGATTTCAACTCCTCCATCAGCTTTGACGCCCGGCTCTATCAGGAGGACATTGCCGGCTCCATTGCCCACGCCGCCATGCTGGGCAAGCAGGGCATCATTGAGGAGCACGAGGCGGAAAAGATCATCGAGGGCCTCAAGGCCATCCTGGCCGACATCGAGGCAGGTAAAGTGGAGTTCTCCGAGGAAAATGAGGACATCCACATGAATATCGAAAGTGAGCTCACCGCTCGCATCGGGGATACCGGCAAGCGCCTCCACACCGCCCGGAGCCGGAACGATCAGGTGGCGGTGGACTTCCGGCTCTACGTCAAAAAGGAGATTCCTGTTATCATCGGTATGGTGCTGGATCTGGAGAAGGTCCTCATCAAGAAGGCCCAGGAAAACCTGGATGCCGTCATGCCGGGCTATACTCACCTCCAGCGAGCCCAGCCCACCACATTTGCACACTACATGATGGCCTACGCCAACATGCTCAAGCGGGATGTGACCCGGCTGGAGGACTGCCTGGAGCGTATGGACGAGTGCCCCCTGGGAGCCGGTGCCCTGGCCACCTCCACCTATCCGGTGGACCGGTTCCAGACCGCGGCCGCCCTGGGCTTTGGGAAACCCACCGACAACTCCCTGGACTCGGTTTCCGATCGAGACTTTGCCATTGAGTTCACCTCGGCGCTCTCCATCCTCATGATGCACCTGTCCCGGTTTTCTGAGGAGATCATCCTCTGGTGCTCCTGGGAGTTCAAGTTCGTGGAGCTGGACGACGCCTACTCCACCGGCTCCTCCATCATGCCTCAGAAGAAGAATCCAGACGTGGCCGAGCTGGTCCGGGGCAAGACGGGGCGGGTGTACGGCTCCCTCATCACCCTCCTTACCATCATGAAAGGGCTTCCCCTTGCCTATAACAAGGACATGCAGGAGGACAAGGAGCCCGTCTTTGACGCCATCGATACGGTGGAACAGTGCCTCCCCGTCTTTGCCGCCATGGTGAACACCCTCACTGTCAAGCACAAGAACATGCAGAGAGCGGCGGCTGGCGGCTTCATCAACGCCACCGACTGCGCCGACTATCTGGTGAAGAAGGGGCTGCCCTTCCGGGATGCCTACATGATCGTGGGCCGGCTGGTCCACATGTGCATCAAGACTGGTGAGACGCTGGATACCTTGCCCCTCAAGGACTTCCAGTCCGTGTCCGGCGCCTTTGGCCCCGATGTATATCAGGCTCTGGAGCTCAAGACCTGCGTGGGAGGCCGGAAGGTCTATGGCGGCCCCGCCCCCGACTCTGTCAAGATACAGATTGAACACATCCAGCAGTTCGTGGAGGCGCGTGAGCAGAAATGAAGCCAAAAGTCTACATCGACGGCCAGGAGGGCACCACCGGACTTCAGATCTATGAGCGTCTGGGGGGGCGGGACGACATCGAGCTACTCCTTATCGAACCTGACAAGCGGAAAGACTTGACAGAACGGAAAAAGTTGCTCAATGCCGCCGATCTGTGCTTCCTGTGCCTGCCCGACGCCGCCGCCGTGGAGGCGGTGGGACTGATCGAAAATGAGAAGACCAAGGTCATCGACGCCTCCACCGCCCATAGGACAGCGGAGGGATGGACTTACGGCTTTCCAGAGCTGCTGGCCGGCCAGCGTCAGCGGGTGCGTTTTGCCAAACGGGTGGCCAACCCCGGCTGTCACGCCACCGGTTTTCTAGTCTCAGCCGCACCTTTGACGGCCATGGGGGTCCTGCCAAAGGAGGCTGCCATCACCTGCTTTTCTCTCACCGGCTATTCCGGGGGAGGGAAGAAGATGATTGCCGACTATGAGACAGGGGAGAAAGCGGAAGACCTTTACAGCCCCAGGATTTACGGGACCAACCTCCGCCACAAGCACCTGCCGGAGATGAAGGCCTATGCCGGCCTTACTCAGCCGCCGGTTTTCTGCCCGGTGGTGGATGACTACTATAAAGGTATGGCCACCACGCTGATGCTCCCCGTCTCCCTATTGTCCGGCCACCCCACAGCGGAGGATGTGTGCGAGATGTTGGAGCGGTACTATGAGGGAGAGGCTTTGGTCAAGGTGCTGCCCTACCAGAAGGAGAGGGCCTTCCTATGCGCCAACGCTATGGCGGGGAAGGACAGCCTGGAGCTCATCGTCTCCGGCCACGAGGAGCAGATTATCATTACGGCCCGGTTTGACAACCTGGGCAAAGGTGCCTCTGGCGCGGCGGTCCAGAATATGAACCTGATGCTGGGGTTCCCCGAGACCACGGGGCTGGCCCTGTGAGGCAACGGCGGTGCAGCCGCCGGAATGACAAAGGAGTTGTGTCGATATGAAACAGATCTCTGGCGGCGTGGCCGCCCCCAAGGGATTTACCGCCTCCGGTGTCCACTGTGGCGTGAAGAAGGGAAAGGGAGACGGCAATCAGCCCCCTATGAGCAAGATGCCCGAGGTGCTGGAGGGGAAAAAGGACCTGGCCCTCATCGTCTCCGAGCAGCCCTGTACTGCCGCTGCGGTCTATACCATGAACCGGGTGAAGGCGGCCCCCCTGTATGTCACCATGGATCACCTGGAAAACGGAGAGGCCCAGGCCATCGTAGCCAACTCCGGCAACGCCAATGCCTGTGCTCCTAATAGCCATGAGCATGCCGAGGAGATGTGCCAGCTGGCTGCCCAGGCCACCGGCCTGAAGGCATCCGACTTTGTGGTGGCATCCACCGGTGTCATTGGCCAGGAGCTCAACATCTCCGCCATTCAGGCCGGGCTCCCCGCCTGTGCAGCAGCCCTCTCCAAGGACGGTTCTGACGCCGCGGCCAATGCCATCATGACCACTGATACAGTGAAGAAGGAGATGGCGGTGACCTGTTCTGTGGGTGGTAAGACGGTGACCATTGGCGCCATCGCCAAGGGCTCCGGTATGATCCACCCCAATATGGGTACCATGCTGTGCTTCGTCACCACCGACTGCGCCATCACCCATGAGATGCTCTCCGACGCCCTCCACGAGATCGTGCCCCGGACCTTCAACCGGGTGACGGTAGATGGGGATACCTCCACCAACGACATGTGCGTGGTGCTGGCCAACGGCATGGCGGAGAACGATCTCATCGAGTGGAAGGACGACGGTTATACCGTCTTTTACAAGACGCTTTACAGCGTCTTTGAGCAGATGGCCCGGTCTATCGCCGCTGACGGAGAGGGAGCCAGCAAGCTCATTACCTGCACGGTAGGCAGGGCCCGCAGTGAGGAGGCTGCCGAGCGCCTGGCCAAGGCGGTGGTGGGCTCCTCTCTGGTGAAGGCCGCCATGTTTGGTTCCGATGCCAACTGGGGCCGAGTCCTCTGTGCCATGGGCTACTCCAAGGCGCCCTTCCGCCCTGAGTTTGTGGACGTAAAGTTTGCCTCTGCTGTGGGAGAGATCCTGGTGTGCCAGCAAGGAGCCGGAGTGGACTTCGATGAAGAGGCCGCAAAGAGCATCCTCAGCCAGGATGAGGTGGTCATCCATGTGAATCTCAATGAGGGTGAGCACGAGGCCACCTGCTGGGGCTGCGACCTTACCTATGACTATGTGAAGATCAACGGGGACTACCGGACCTGAGTGTGAGCCGGCACCCCCATGGAGGTTACTGATATGTCCGATTCCCATGTGGCGCAGCGCGCCCAGGTTCTGGCCGAGGCCCTGCCCTACATCCAGAAATACTACGGCAAGACCATCGTAGTCAAATACGGCGGAAATGCTATGATCTCCGAGGAGCTCCGCCAGGCCGTCATCAGCGACATCATCCTCCTCCACCTGGTGGGTATCCAGGTGGTGGTGGTCCACGGCGGCGGCCCGGAGATCTCCGCCATGCTCAAGAAAATTGGTAAGGAGTCCAAATTTGTGGACGGCCTGCGGTACACCGACGCCGAGACCATGGAGGTGGTCCAGCAGGTGCTGTGCGGCAAGGTGAACAAGGACCTGGTGGCCACTCTCAACTCCATGGGCGGCCGGGCACTGGGCCTGTGCGGCATGGATGCCGGCCTGTTCCAGGCCAAAAAGCTGGATGAGAAGTACGGACTGGTGGGGGAGATGGTCCAGGTGGACCCCGCCATTGTCCACGACGCCCTCTCCGATGGCTATATCCCTGTGGTGTCCACCGTTGCCCAGGGTATGGACGGGGAGACTGCCTATAATATCAATGCCGACACCGCTGCCGCCAAGCTGGCGGTGGCCCTGGGGGCGGAGAAGCTCATCCTCCTCACCGATGTCCGGGGCCTTTTGCGGGACCCCGCCGACGAGGACACCCTCCTTCCTGTGGTGGAGCTCTCCAAGGTCCCCGGATTGGTGAAGGACGGCGTGATCAAGGGGGGCATGATCCCCAAGGTGGATTGCTGTGTGGAGGCGGTACGCTCCGGCGTCAAGGACGCCGTCATCCTGGACGGCCGCATTCCCCACTCCATCCTCATTGAGCTGCTGTCCAACGAGGGCATCGGCACCATGCTGCTGTGAGGTGATACCATGGATTTTCAGACCATCAAGTCCAGAGATGACCAGTATGTGATGCATACCTACAACCGGTTCCCGGTGGACATCGACCACGGAAAAAACGCCACATTGTGGAGCGCCGAGGGGAAGGAGTATATCGACTTCACCTCCGGCATCGGTGTCAACTCGGTGGGGATCGCCAATCCCAAGTGGGTGGACGCTGTGGCTGTCCAGGCGGCCAAGCTGGGGCACATGTCCAACCTATTCTACACCCAGCCCTGCGGAGCACTGGCGGAGCAGCTGTGCCGCCGGGCGGGGATGTCGGCGGCCTTCTTCGCCAATTCCGGCGCCGAGTCCAACGAGGGCCTCATCAAGCTGGCCCGAAAGTATTCCTTTGACAAATATGGGAAGGGAAGGGGGACCATCCTCACCCTAACCAACTCCTTCCACGGCCGGACAGTGACCACGCTATCCGCCACCGGGCAGGAGGTGTTTCACAACTATTTCTTTCCCTTCACGGATGGCTTCCGTTATGCCGAGCCTACCATGGACGGCATCGCCCAGGTGGCCGGCCACGATGTGTGTGCCGTCATGCTGGAGCTCATCCAGGGGGAGAGCGGCGTGTGGCCCTTAGAGCAATCTTTTATCCATGACCTGGCCATCCTCTGCGCCGAGCGGGACTGGCTGCTGCTGGTGGATGAGGTCCAGACCGGCATCGGCCGTACCGGCACCTTGTTCTGCTACCAGCAGTATGGCATCCTGCCCGATGCAGTTTCTTTCGCCAAGGGTATCGCTGGTGGACTGCCCTTCGGAGGCTTTTTGGTGGGGGAGAAGTGCCGGAATGTACTGGGACCAGGCACCCATGCTACCACCTTCGGAGGCAACCCCGTCTGCGCTGCCGCCGCTCTGGCGACGCTGGAAATCCTCAATGAGGAGATGATGGGGGAGATCGCTGACAAGGGGAAATACCTCCGGGGGGCCATTGAGGCGATGGACTTGTCCTGTCTGGGCAAGACCCGGGGCATGGGCCTGATGATCGGTGTGGAGGTGAAGCCCGGCCAGACCAACCGGGAGGTGGCCATGAAGCTCATGGAAAACGGCCTGCTGGTGCTGACAGCAGGCCCCGCCCTGCGTCTGCTGCCACCCCTCACCATTACTAAGGATGAGATGGACAAGGGCCTGTCGATTCTGAAGCAGACACTTTTGTGACGAGAGAAGTAAGGATGAGGTGATCGAAGATGAAAAAAGACCTGCTCAAGCTGCTGGACCTGACCCGGGAGGATATAACCAAGATCCTGGATGTGGCCGATCAGATGAAGTATAATCAAAAGCATGGGCTGCCCCATGACTGCCTGAAGGGCAAGACCTTGGCCATGATCTTTGAGAAGAATTCCACCCGGACGCGGGTATCCTTTGAGGTGGGCGTTTATCAGATGGGGGGACATGCCCTCTTTCTCTCCGGCAAGGAGAGCCAGATCGGTCGGGGTGAGCCCATTGCCGACACGGCCCGAGTGCTCAGCCGGTATTGCGACGGCATCATGATCCGCACCTACGCCCAGGCAGAGGTGGAGGAGCTGGCCAAGTACGCCACCATTCCCGTCATCAATGGCCTCACCGATTTTGCCCATCCCTGTCAGGTGCTGGCCGATCTGATGACCGTTCGGGAGAAGATGACCCGGCTGGAGGGCCTGAAGCTGTGCTTCATCGGCGACGGCAATAACATGGCCAATTCCCTCATTGTAGGTGGCTTGAAATGTGGTATGGACGTCTCCGTCGCCTGCCCCGAGGGCTATGATCCTGATCCACGGGTGCTGGACTTTGCCAAGAGTGTTACCGATGCCAAGTTCACCCTGTGCCGTGATCCCAAGGAGGCCATTGCGGATGCGGACGTGGTCATAACCGATGTGTGGGCCTCCATGGGTCAGGAGGAGGAGGCACAAAAACGCCGCATGGCCTTTGAAGGAGTCTACCAGGTCAATGACACACTCATGAAGCTGGCCCATCCCGGCGCCATGGTGCAGCACTGCCTGCCCGCCCACCGGGGAGAGGAGATCACCGCCGAAGTATTTGAGGCCCACGCCGACGAGATCTTTGAGGAGGCCGAGAACCGCCTCCATGCCCAGAAGGCAGTGCTCAGTCTGTTGATGGGAGAAAATTAAAAAACGAGGGGGATAGCAAGCTCCCTATGTGCGGCAGAGACAGCGCATGGAGATGTATGAGCACCCGGAGCTGGGATTTCAGGAGGTGCTGGCCAGCAGGCTCCACACGGAGTTCCTGGAGCGCCATGGTTTTACCGTCACCCGGCAGCTATGCGGATTTGACACTGGCTATCGGGGGGACTTCGACACTGGAAAGCCGGGGCCCCACGTGGCCTTCCTGGCAGAGTTTGACGCTCTGCCGGAGCTGGGCCATGGCTGTGGACACAATCTGGTGGGGGCATGTGCCCTGGGTGCGGGCGTAGCACTGGCCTCAGTGCTGGGGGAACTGGGCGGCAGCGTGACCGTTTACGGTGCCCCAGCGGAGGAGACCTCCGGTGGGAAGGTGGATTTTGTGGAGGCCGGGCAGTTCAGCGGTGTGGACTTGGCCATCCTGTGCCATCCCGGCAACCACTGGTCCCAGAGCGGCGCCTCCCTGGCCCTGGAGCCAGTCCAATTTGAGTTTTTCGGAAGATCTGCCCATGCCGCCTCTGCGCCAGAGCAGGGGGTAAACGCCCTGGATGCCGCCCTGGTGACCATGACCGCTGTCAATGCGCTTCGGGAGCATGTGCGCAGCGATGCCCGCATCCACGGCATTGTGGCTGACGGGGGCCGGGCGGCCAACATTGTCCCGGACTACACCAAAGTTCAGTATTATGTTCGGGCCACCAAAAAGGGTTATCTCACCCAGCTGGTGGAGCGGGTAAAAAACTGTGGACGAGCGGGGGCATTGGCTACCGGCTGCGAAGTGAAGATCACCCGGTTTGAGACAGCCTATGACAATATGCTTACCAATGAGACGCTCTCTGATCTCTTTGGCATAGTGCTCAAAGAGCACTATGGTATTGAGCAAGAGCCACCCCGTGAGACCTTTGGGTCCACCGACCTGGGTAATGTGAGCCTGGTCTGCCCAGCCATTCAACCCATCTTTGACATCACAGGGGACCGGTCCATTGCCGCGCACACCCGGGAAATGGCGGCCTCTACCCAGACGCCCTATGCCGCTGACAGCATGGAGAAGGCAGCCTGCGCCATGGCTATGACGGCGGCCAGGGTCCTGGCCGATCCGGCGTGCCTCAAGGCTGTCTGGGAGGAGTTTAAAAGCGCTGAAAAGTAAGCCGATTACACCCACCAAATGTAAAAACGTGCCTGCGTGGTGATCCACGCAGGCACGTTTTTATACTGTCATTGCTCAGCTCGCCAGATATTTTTTCACCAGCTCCTGAAGCAGTTCATCCCGATCCAGCTTGCGGATCAGGGAACGGGCGTTGTTGTAGTTGGTAATATAGGTGGGGTCCTCGGACAGGATGTAACCGACGATCTGGTTGATGGGGTTATACCCCTTCTCCTGGAGGGCGTTATATACGGAGGTCAAAATGGCCTTGATCTCCTCGTCCCGGTCCTGATTGAGGCTGAATTTGCGTGTAAAATCGATCTCCATGTCGGAAACACCTCCCGTTTGGTGTGATGAATGGGGATGAGCACACAAAATATAGGGTACCCGGCTCATCACGGATGTTCTTATTGTACTTGAAATATCTCCGGGTGTAAAGGGGTGGGGAGAATTTTTATGAAGATTTAATGACTTGCAGTCGTGAGAAATCTTTAGCGCAGGACAGCGCCCAGATCCTTCTCCAAAGTCTCCAGAATGCTCTTTACATCGGAATCCGCCTCCTCGGCGGTGAGGGAGCGGTCATCGGCCCGGAGGACCAAGCTGAAGGCCACGCTCTTCTTGCCCTCGGGAACGCCCTTGCCGCGGTAGATGTCAAAAAGGGTGACATCCTTGAGCAGGCCCTTGGCGCCCTTGCGGATACAGTCCTCCAGCGCCCCCACAGTGATGGCCTCGCCGCACACCACGGCGATGTCACGGGTGACGGCGGGGAACTTGGGCAGGGGAACGTATTCGGGGTCGGGGCCCTTGGCACACTGGAGCTGCTCCAAATCCAGCTCAGCACAGTAGAACTGGGCATCCACACCGTAGTTCTGGGCCACCAGAGGGTGGACCTGACCAAAAACGCCGATACGGCGGCCGCCGGCATACACATCGGCGCAGCGGCCGGGGTGATAGGAGGGGTTGGGAACACAGGGCGCCTCAAAGTGGACGCCCTCAGCCCGAAGATCCTTTAGGATGGCTTCCACGGCCCCCTTCAAGGCAAAAAAGTCCATGTCATCGCCATAGGCGCCCATGGAGAGTACCTTATTTTCCACGGCTAGACCGTCGTTGCCGCCGGGGAGGTAGATTCGGCCCACCTCATAGAGCTTTACATTTTTATTCCGGTAGTTGTAGTTGCGGGCCAGGATCTCCAGCATGGAAGGGAGAACCGTGGTGCGCATGATGGAGGTGTCCTCGCCCAGAGGGTTCAGGATCTTGAAGGAGGCCCGGCGGGGATCATCGGCACTCCAGCGGATCTTGTCGTAGCAGGTGGGAGAGATGAAGGAATAGGTGATGACCTCATCATAGCCCATGGCCCGGCATATGCCGCCCAGCTGCCGCTCCAGCTTCTCCTCCTCGGAGAAGCCGCCCAGGGTGGTCTGGCCCCGCATGAGGGTGGTGGGGATATTGTTATAGCCGTGGAAACGGGCCACCTCCTCGGCCAGGTCGGCCATGCCGATGACGTCGCCACGCCAGGAGGGGACGGTCACCTGGTCGCCCTCCACACCAAAATCGAGCTTCTTGAGGATGCGTACCATCTCATCTGCGGCAATATCGGTGCCCAGCAGGCCATTGATGCGGTCGGGCTCCAGCTTGAGGACCCGAGGATGAGGCACATAGTTGAGAATATCAATGGTGCCGGGGAGGACCTCGCCGGCGCCCAGCAGCTCCACCAGCTCACAGGCCCGATCAACGGCAGGCAGAGTGTTCATGGGGTCCAGGCCCTTCTCGAACTTGGCGCTGGCCTCGGTGCGCATGCCAAGGGCCAGGGCGCCCTTGCGGATGCAGGTGCCGTCAAAGCAGGCCGACTCGAAGACCACGTCGGCAGTGTCGGCGACGATCTCACTGTTCTCACCGCCCATGATACCGGCCAAACCCACCGCCCGGTGCTCGTCGGCGATGACCAGATGGTTGGCAGTGAGGGTGTGGACCTTGCCGTCCAGTGTGGTGAGCTCCTCACCCTCCTGAGCACGGCGGACGATGATCTTGCCGCCCTTTACATAGCGGTAATCAAAGGCGTGCATGGGCTGACCATACTCCAGCATGACATAGTTGGTAATATCCACGATGTTGTTGATGGGGCGTACGCCCATGGCACGCAGCCGCTCCCGCATCCATTTGGGGGAGGGGGCGATCTTCACGTTGCGGACCATCCGGGCAGTGTACCGGGGACAAAGGTCGGAGGCGGGTGTCTCCACGTCCAGCAGGTCCACGAGGGAGCCCTGACCTTCCGCCTTCACCACCGGCTGATGGAGGCTCAAGGGAGCGTCATAAGTGGCCGCCACCTCCCGGGCCAGACCGATGACGGAGAGGCAGTCGGGGCGGTTGGGGGTGATCTCAAACTCTACCACATGGTCATCCAGGCCGATGACAGGCTTGATGTCGTCGCCGGGGGCGCAATCCTCGTTGAGGATGAAAATGCCGTCAGGAATACAGTGGGGGAACTCAGCCTGGTGGGCCCGCAGGTCGGTAAGGGTGCAGACGTGTTCTTTTTTTGTGTCCAGAGCCACCAGGTCCCCGGCGTGGAGATTGGGGGCGGTGGTGGAGACGATGCACGTCTTGTCCCCGGTGTCCAGCGTGACATCATAGGTGGAATAGGCGGTGGGGGTCACCTCCAGCACTTTGGCACACACCACGCTGCCGAAGATCTTGTGTCCAGGCTGGATGTCGGCGGGAATGGAGGGTTTATCCTTATCCAGAGGCCTGTAATCATTGAGGAGGGCGGCGGGGTCGATGACGGCATAGGGGAAGTCGCGCTCCTCCAGTCCCAGCTCGGAGAGACCGCACATCATACCGTTGGAGACCTCGCCCCGGAGCTTGCCCTTTTCAATTTTTACGCCGCCGGGCAGGGCGGACTTGTGGAGGGCAACGGGGACCAGATCGCCCACATGGACATTCCAGGCGCCGGTGACGATCTGGATGGGCTCCTCTTTGCCCACATCGAGCTGACAAATCCACATGTGGTCGGAGTTGGGGTGGCGCACCATGGAGAGGACTCGGCCCACTACCACGTTTGAGATCTCAGCGCCCAGGTCGGTGGTGATCTCCACCTTGGAGCCGGAGAGTGTCATGGCCTCGGCAAAGTCCCGGTCACCCGCATCCACGGTGACGAACTCGCGCAGCCATTTACGAGATAAATTCATACTTTAAAACTCCCTTACAATCAGGCTTTTCGTTACAAGGTGGCAGCTCAGAACTGCTCCAGGAAGCGCACGTCATTTTCAAAGATGAGGCGCAGGTCGGCAATCTTGAAGCGGCGCATGGCGGTACGCTCCAGGCCGATGCCAAAGGCCCAGCCGGAGTAGACGTTGGTGTCGATGCCGGCCATCTCCAGCACACGGGGATGGATCATACCGGCGCCCAGCAGCTCAATCCAGCCCTCGCCCTTGCAGGTGGGGCAGCCCACGCCGCCGCACTTGTGGCACTGGACATCCATCTCACAGGAGGGCTCGGTAAAGGGAAAGTGGTGGGGGCGGAAGCGGGTTTTGGTGCCTTTGCCATAGAGCTGCTCCACAACGGTGTTGAGGGTGCCTTTCAAATCGGCCATGGTGACATTCTTGTCGATGACCATGCCCTCTACCTGATGGAACATGGGGGAGTGGGTGGCGTCCACCTCGTCCTTACGGTAGACACGGCCGGGGGCGATAATGCGGATGGGCAGCTCCATGGTGTCCATGGCGCGGACCTGCATGGGGCTGGTCTGGGAGCGCAGCATCACGCGGCTGTCGGTGTCAAAATAGAAGGTGTCGGACCAGTCGCTGGAGGGATGCCCCTCTTCGGCGTTGAGGCGGTCGAAGTTCAGCTCCGCCAACTCCACCTCAGGGCCGTCCAGGACCGTAAAGCCCATACCAATAAAGATTTCCTTGATCTCATCCAAGGCGATATACATGGGGTGCCGGTGGCCGATCTTGGCTTCCTTACCGGGAACGGTCACATCCAGAGCCTCGTCCAGAAGCCGCTGCTCCAACGCCTTGGCTACCAGCTCCTTTTTGGCGGTCTCCATGGCGGATTCAATGGCGGCACGGATATCGTTGGCAATCTGACCCATGACAGGGCGCTCCTCTGCGGAGAGCTTGCCCATCTGCTTCAAAACGGCGGTCAGTTCACCCTTTTTGCCGAGAAAGCGGACCCGCAGTTCTTCCAGCTGTGCCGGATCGGCGGCAGCGGCCACGGCGTCCAGTGCTTGGCGACGGATCGATTCAAGCTGTTCTTTCATAGTCGTTCTCCTTATCATCAAACTGTGGCGGTCAGAGCAATAAAAAAAGCCTTCCTCCCCCAAGGGGACGAAAGCTATGCTTCCGCGGTACCACCCGCAATTCGCCTGACAGCGCACTTGAAACCCTTAACGGAGTGACCCGGCCCGCTCTACCACCCGCGTGGGGCTTCAAGGGGCAGCTCCCGGGAGAAGGCCTTCCATCGAACAGGGGACCTTTCCAGCAGCCGGTCCTCTCTTTGCCTGTTCCGACGATGGGCGGCAGCCCGTTCATCGCTTTTTTCATATCAGCTAGTATTCTAGCACAGCCCATGAAAAGATGCAACCTCCAAAATGGAATAAACCGTGGACATTCGCATAAATATCCTTGCAGATGGGACACGCTGTGTCCCCAGTGGATCAGCGGAGGTGAAAACCATGAAAAAAATCTGGAAAGGGGCCGTGGCGGCGGGGCTTTGTATGACCTTGGCAGCCTGCGGCGGCGAGGAGACGTCACCGGTGCAGGAGGCACTGTCGTTCCGCACCGACCTGCTGGCGGTGGACCAATGCAGCTTTACCGCCCAGGTGACGGCGGACTATGGGGAGCGGGCCTATACCTTTGGTCTGGACTGCGTCTATGAGCCCCGGAACGACCGGGCGGAACTGACGGTGACGGAGCCGGAGTCCATTGCCGGTATCACGGCAGCCATGGAGGGAACAGACGGTACAGTGGCCTTTGACGGTACGGCCTTGGAACTGGGAACCCTGGCCAGTGGGAAGACGGCGCCCATGGCACTGCCACAGTTGTTGGGGCAGGCGTGGACCGGCGGATATATCGAATCACAGACGGCGGCGGACAGTGGGTTTCTCGTCACTTATCAGGTGGGGTATGAGCAGGACGCGCTGATGGTGTACACAGCCTTTGACGAAGGGGGCGTACCCTTGTGGGCTGAGATCTATGACGAAGATACCTGCGTATTGCAGGCGGAACTTTCTAATTTTACCATGAAATAACAGGGTCCGACCAAACAGGACAGACATAGAATGATGCGGGAGCCGAGGAACGGTATAGATCCGGTCACTGCGTGGGAGAATATGGTTGACCACGTTACATACCACGTCGCTGGGGTGTGTAACGCTGGGAACATTTTTTCGCGGAGTGTGAAGCCTATGGATACCAACGTGAAACGCGGCGACATTTTTTACGCCGACTTGAGCCCAGTCGTGGGCAGTGAGCAGGGCGGGACCCGCCCGGTGCTCATCGTGCAGAATGATATGGGAAACCGCCACTCACCGACGGTGATCGCGGCGGCCATCACCAGCCAGACGGGAAAAGCCAAGCTGCCGACGCACATCGACCTGGCAGGCCATAATGTGGGCCTGACCAAGGATTCGGTGGTGCTGCTGGAACAGATCCGGACCATTGACAAGCGACGGCTGCGGGAACATATGGGACGGCTGGACCCGGAACTGATGGATCGGGTGGACTCGGCCATCGCTGTCAGTTTTGGCTTGCGCAACTGAGGAATTTCCGTTATAATCAAACTATTGACACCGTAGTTTGAGAGGGAACCATCCATGAAACAACATCGCATCTGTCTGAAAATTTTCGGCATTGCCGTGGCTGTCACAGCGGTTGTGGGCCTGACCATGGCCGTCTCCGGCAATAATACCGCATCGGACCCTCTGGTGAGTCTCAGCTACCTGACTGGGACGTACCGGACCAATCTCCTCAAGGACGTGGAAGCCGATATCCAGGCGGAAAGTCAGAAGTTGTCGTCCAGCTTTTCCCAACAGGTTGCCGATTTGAAAGGAACCATGAGCGGCCAGACGGTGACGGCGGAGAAGAACGACTTTTCCACCCACTCTCTGACGGCCGGGCAGCAGATTACCGTCCAGACCGGCGGGGAAGTGCTGGTGCTCAGCGGTACGGTCAAAGCGGTGGGCAGCGGTCTCACCGATGTGACCGCTGGTACGGCGGTTTCCGCCGGCGGCAGCTTGACGGCCAATCATCTGTATGTGGCTGGCGCTGACTGCGTCCTGGAAGCCACCGGCACAGCCAAGCTGTTGGCAAAGTAATGGAATATCCAGACACCTCCCGCATATTCATGGAACATGGAGAACGGGAGGTGTTTTGTATGGAACGAGAAATCCCCATGCGCTATGGCGGCGATACTGTCGGCCATGCCACAGTGACAAGAGAGGGGCTGTATCACCGGGTCCGCTGCGTCTGCGAAGCTGTGTCCCCGGAGGTCCTGCGGGCCTATGGTACAGTGGACGGTCAGGATGTGCTCCTGGGTGTGTTGATGCCGGAGGGGGGGCAGCTGACACTGGACCGGCGGTTTGCTTGTTCAGCCTGTCCGCTGGACCGCCTGGAGACGGTGACCGTCGGCGGACCGCCCGGTGCATGGCAGCCATGGCAGGGGGCCATAGGACCGGTGACGGTGGCGGGCGGCCGTGCCAGACAATCCAATGGGAAATTGCTGCTGGCGCTGCCGTATCACCAGGGAGAGCCGGTGGACTATCTGCCGGTGCTGCGGTACTGTACGCCCACGGAGCTGGAGGGGCGGACCTGGATGGTTCTGGATACGGACCAGCTGCCGGAGGAATGGCGGCCAAGGTCGGAAGAATCGTAAAAAAACGGATGCTGTACCGTTGGGGGACAGCATCCGTTTTTTATGTTGGGACTCTTAGTTGAGAATGCGGCGGGCGGCAGCGAAGTGGTTGTAGTAGTAACCGGACGTGATGGTATCCACGGTGACGCCGCGGGTGGTGTTGGCAGCGTGAACCATTTTGCCGTCGCCGATGTAAATACCCACGTGGGTGATCCAAGCGCTGGAGGAATAGGTGTTGCTGAAGCAGATCAGGTCGCCGGGCTGCAGCTGGTTGAAGGAAACAGAGACGCCGTTTTTCACCTGATCGTTGGCCACACGGTTGATGGAGTAGCCGAAGTGTGCGTAGACATATTTGGTGAAGCCGGAGCAGTCGAATACTGTGGGACCGTTTCCGCCGAAGACGTAGTCACAGCCTACGAAGCCCAGTGCGTAGCTGACCAGCTGCGCAGCCTCGGAGGAAGCAGCTTCTTCCTTGGCAGCCTCTTCCAGCTTCTTGACCTCTTCTTCCGTCAGCCAGTCGGTGTTCAAAAATGCCTGAGCGTTTTTATAGCAGCGCAGGAACATGACAATGGCCTGCTGACGGGAAGTGGTGCTGGTGGGGTCCAGATAAGTGGCGTTTCCGGCGGTAGTGCCGCCGACGATGCCCAGACCGACAACTTCCTGTGCGGCGGACTCTGCCCAGGTACCGACTTCATTGCGGTCGATAAAACTGGACAGATAATCCTTGGTCAAATGAATGGGCATGTTGACGCAGCGATTGAGGTTGGAAATGATGACGAAAAATTCCTGTCTCGTCAAAAGCTGATTGGGACGGAAGGTACCGTCGGGATAACCGCCCACAATGCCGATTTCATAGGCGGCGCAGACCAGAGGGTCGTTGGTATCGGTAAAGTAATCGGTGCGGTTGGGGTGGGGGGTGTTACCGGTGAGCTTTTCATAGGCCAGAGTGGCGATGTAGCACATTTCCATACGGTTGATGTCAATGCTCATATCGGCATTGGCCAGAGCATCGGGCAGCAGGTCCAGCATTTGTGCTTCGTTGAGGTCGGAAAGGGCCCAATCACTGGCATTGGTGAAGGCCAGGGTGGGTACCGTCAGGGACAGAACAGCGGCCAGCGTCAGAAGCAGCGCTGCACCGCGGCGAAACAGTGTTTTGATCATCACAGTGTATCCTCCTTGCATGTGATGCTGACAGGGCAGTGGTCGGAACCAAAAATATCGCTATGAATGGTGGCGTCCGTGACGGCATCGGCCATCCGGTTGGATACCAGAAAATAGTCAATGCGCCATCCGGCGTTGTTCTTGCGGGCATTGAATCGGTAGCTCCACCAGGAATAAGCTCCGGTGGCGTCGGGATGCAGATGGCGGAAGGTATCGGTGAAACCGGCAGCCAGCAGTTCGGCGAACTTGCCCCGTTCCTCGTCGGAGAAACCGGCGTTGCCCCGGTTGGGACCGGGATTTTTCAGGTCAATCTCCTGATGGGCCACATTGAGGTCTCCGCAGGCAATAACAGGTTTTTGGGCATCCAGCGCAGCCAGATAGGCCCGGAAGGCGTCATCCCACGCCATGCGGTGGTCGATGCGCTTGAGACCGTCCTGGGCGTTGGGGGTGTAACAGGTGACCAGATAAAACGATTCAAATTCCAGTGTAATCAAACGTCCCTCGGTGTCCAGCTCCGGAACACCTACACCGTAGGTGACGGACAACGGTTCGTTTTTTGTAAAAATGGCGGTACCGGAATAGCCCTTTTTCTCAGCGTAATTCCAGTATTGATGATAACCGGGCAGATCCAGCTCCAGCTGACCCGCCTGTAGCTTCGTCTCCTGCAGACAGAAGCAGTCGGCGTCCAGCGCGGCAAACGAGGTAAGAAACTCCTTCTGCAAACACGCTCGGAGGCCGTTGACGTTCCACGATACGAAACGCATGGAATCCATTCCTCCATATCGACAAAATATTTCATGCTGTTACAGATTGTAACAAATTCAATGCCGTTGTGCAACTGGATTTTTCGGCCATGGTCCCATGGTTGTAAACGGCGGGAATTCGTGTTATAATCCATACCATGAAAGTTTCTGTATTTTTTTCCATTCTATCCTGCAAACTGGCCCGGTTCGCCATTCGGCTCTTGGGCCGGGGCGGCACGGATTTTCCCGGCCGCGTTGCACTGAAGCTGTGTCCCCATCTGCTGGGCACGCTGGCAAAGGACGTGACGACGATCCTCGTCACGGGCACCAACGGTAAGACCACCACCTCCCGCATGATTGAACAGGCCTTGACCGATTCTGGAATTTCTTTCTTTGCCAACAAGTCCGGCGCCAATCTTCTCAGCGGCGTCACAGCGGAGTTTGCCATGCACTCGTCCCTGACAGGCAAGTGCCGGTATCCCTATGCCCTCATCGAGGCCGACGAGGCGGCCTTCAAGGCCATCAGCCGCTATGTGGACGCCAAGGTGGTAGTGGTGACCAACGTGTTTCGCGATCAGCTGGACCGCTACGGCGAGGTGACCCACACGCTGGACAATATCCGCATTGGTATCGGCAACAGCAAAAATGCTACCCTGTGTTTCAATGCTGATGACTCCCTTTCCCGGTCCCTTGCCGATGAAGTGGACAACCCCGTGCTGTTCTACGGCGTAGACGTTCCCATTTATAAGGAGCGGGTGGCGGAGCTGTCCGACGCGCCGTACTGCATCCGCTGTAAGCATGAATACGTCTATGACTATGTGACCTACGGCCATTTGGGCGGTTATCGCTGCCCGGCCTGCGGCTACAGCCGTCCCAAGACCGATGTCTCTGTGACGGAGGTTCGCTCCACTGATACGGAGAAGTCGGAGGTAGTTATGACCGCCGATGGGAAGAACTACGATACCACGGTCAATCTGCCCGGCGGCTACAACATCTATAACGCCTGTGCCACCATGGCCTGCGGCAAAGCCATGGGCCTGGATCTGGAGGTTGTCTCCAAATCCCTGTCGTCCTTTGCCTGCGGCTTTGGCCGGATGGAGAAGTTCGATATTGAGGGCTGCAGTCTGCGGATGATTCTGATTAAAAATCCCGCCGGCTGCAATCAGGTTTTAAACTTCCTGACCAACACTACGGAACCGTCTTTGTTTGTGGTCTGTCTGAACGACCGGGCCCAGGATGGCAAGGACGTCAGCTGGATTTGGGACGTGGATTTTGAACGGGTGGTGGAAATGGGCGACAAGCTCAGCGGTCTGATCGTCTCCGGCGTCCGCGCCGACGATATGGCCATTCGGTTTAAATACGCCGGCCTGCCCCTGGAAAAACTCCAGGTTATCAAGGA